>NZ_JBEOVU010000040.1:0-70357 GCF_040295685.1 Streptomyces sp. NPDC002734 | reverse complement strand
GTACTGCAGGGGGGACCCTGTGGGAGAGTAGGACGCCGCCGAACAAATATTGGGAAAGCCCTCGCACCTTGTGCGGGGGCTTTCCGCATTTCCGGTGGAGTTTCGAGAAGGCCTCCCCAGGCTGCCCCGGCCGACAGCCGGCGCCCTGGGGTGAGCGCCGCACAATTCTGGGCAATTGCGGGCGGACGTCCACGCCGCCGGCCAGCCGCTCGGCCTGGAGTTGGAATCCCCGCAGGTCGTGGGTTAGTATTCATGTGTCGCCGCGAGGGAAACCTCGAAACGACAAGGCCCCTATAGCTCAGTCGGTAGAGCGTCTCCATGGTAAGGAGAAGGTCAACGGTTCGATTCCGTTTGGGGGCTCAGCCAAAAAGAGGCCCCGCCCATTCGGGCGGGGCCTCTTTTGCGTTTCCGGGAGGGCCGGGCCGACCCGGCCCTCCGTCAGTCGGCCTGGAGCCCCGGTACCCGCATCGCCAGGATGGCCATGTCGTCCGACGGCGGCTCGGAGGCGAAGCGCTCCACCGCCCGCAGCACCCGCGCGGCGACCGCGCCGGCGGTGAGCCCGGTACAGGTCGTCAGGACGTCCGCCAGGCCGTCGTCGCCGAGCATGCGCATCCCCTCGCGGCGTTCGGTGACGCCGTCCGTGACGCAGAGCAGGACGTCGCCCGGGTCGAGGACGCGGGTCTCCTCGTAGAGCTCGAGGTCGTCCATGACGCCGAGCAGCGGCTGCGGCTCCGCCGCGGGCTCCACCGTGCCGTCCTGGCGCAGGCGGAGGGGGAGCGGGTGGCCGGCGCAGACCACCTTGAGCAGGGCACTGCCGTCCTCCTGCGGCCACAGCTCTCCGTAGAGCAGCGTGAGGAAGCGGCTGCGCTCGCCCTCGTCGAGGATCGCGGAGTTCAGGCGCTGCAGCACGGCGGGGCCGCTGAGGCCCTCGCGGGCCAGCAGGCGCAGCGCGTGCCGGGCCAGGCCGGTGACGGCCGCCGCGTTGGGCCCGGTGCCGCAGACGTCGCCGATGGCGAAACCGTAGGCGCCGTCCCGGATGGGGAAGAGGTCGTAGAAGTCGCCGCCGACCTCGTTGCCCTCGCCGGCCGCCTGGTAGATGACCTCCACCTCGACGCCGTCGATCCGGGGGAGCTCCGGCGGGAGGAGGCTGCGCTGCAGGGACTGGCTGATGGCCGTGCGCTCCGAGTACAGGCGCGCGTTGTCCAGGGCCAGGGCGGCCCGGCGGCTCAGGTCCTCGGCCAGTTCCAGGGACTCCTGACGGAAGTGCTCGTCGGTCGGCTTGCCCAGGGTGAGCATGCCGATGACCCGGTTGCGGGCGACCAGCGGCAGGACGACCGTCTCGCCGCCCACCGCGGAGGCGGTGGCGAGGGTGGGGCCGATGCCGGAGGAGACCGTGGTGGGCTCGCCCAGGCCGAGGCTGCGCATGGAGGTGCGCAGGGCGGCGTCGTGGGCGGCCTTGAACGGGGCGGTCCAGACGCGGGCGCCGGGGGTCGGCACCGGATCCGGAGGGGAGATCTTGGAGAGCAGGGCCTTCAGCCCGTCGATCCGGTCCTCGTCCTCGTGCAGGACGTACGACAGATAGGGGTCGGAGGACGGGTCGTTGATCGTGTAGACGGCGCACCAGGTGGCCAGCGTCGGCACGGTCATCTGGGCCATCAGGGCCAGCGTCTGATCGCGGTCCAGAGTGCCGGCGAGCAGGTCGGAGGCCTCGACGAGGAAGCTGAGGGAGCCGCGGCGGAGCCGCTCTAGCTCGCCCAGACGGGCCGACTCGACGGCCAGGGCGATCCGGTCGGCGGCGAACTGAAGGCGCAGCGCCTCCTCGTTGGAGTAGCGGCCGGAGGCCTCCGCGGCGACGCCGAGGGAGCCGGTGAGGCGGCCCTCGACCTTGAGCGGGACCGTCACCACGGAGCGCATGCCGGTGCCGTCGAGCAGCGGGATGGAGCCCGGGGTGGCGGCGAGGTCGTCGTGGACGGCGGGCATGCGGGCCGAGCCGTAGCGGCCGGGGCCGGCCTCGACGGGGACGCGGGCGAAGCGCTGGCGGGCCGACGGCAGGCCGGTCGACGCACGGACCTCCAGCTCGGTCTCGTCGTCGGTGGCCAGCAGCAGGAAGGCGGCGTCGGCGTCGAGCATGTCGCGGGCCCGCTCGACGGTGCGCTGGAGCAGGCCGTCCAGGTCGTCGGGGGCGGGGGAGCCGATGAAGACCTCGAAGGGGTCGGCGTCCCGGCCGTCGTGGTGGGCGGTGTCGCCCGCGGCGCCGCGGGAGGGGCTCTGCAGGACGGCGCGCTCCTCGTTGCGGACGAGGAGACAGACGGTGGAGGGGGCTCCCTCGGGGTTGCGGACGCGCAGGTGCGAGGCGTACACGGGGACGACGCGGCCGGCCGCGTCACGGATGCCGTAGCTGCCTTCCCAGCGGGACAGCTGGAGGGCCTCGACGATGCCGGTGCTGGTGCCGGGGGTGTGCGGCCAGGCGGCGAGATCGGTGAGGGGCTTGCCGGTGACGGAGGAGGCCGGGTAGCCGAAGAGGTCCTCGGCGTCCTCGTTCCACGCGCTGACGGCGCCGTCGTGGTCGATCTGGACGACGGCCACCCTGACCCGGCCGTCGGCGGCGGGGAGCATGTCGACGGGGAGCGCGGGGCCCGCGGAGCGGGTGCCGACGGCGCGGTCGGGGAGGTCGAGCTGGAACCAGACCTGCTTGCGGGTGGTCGTGTACTCGACGCCCCAGCGGGCGGCGAGGGCGGCGCAGAGCTGCAGGCCGCGGCCGCCCTCCTGGTCCGGGCTGCTCACGGGGTGCGCGGCGGACTGGAGGGGGACCTCGCGCTCGGGGTAGTGGTCGGCGACCTCGATGCGGACGCCGTCGTCGGTGCGCAGGCAGACGACGTCGGCGGCGGTGCCGGCGTGGACCACGGCGTTGGTGACCAGCTCGCTGGTGAGGACGACGGCGTCGTCGATGATGTCCGCGAAGCCCCAGCCCTGGAGGGTGTCGCGGACGAAGGAGCGGGCCGTGGCGACGGAGCGCCCCACTGGCTCGAAGCTGGCGGCCGCCCGCGCGGTGATCACAGAACTCCTCGTGCGCTCGTGGGCGTGGGTGTCCGGCGGTGCGTCCTGCGCGTGCCGCTGCTGAGCGGGGAACGCTTCCGTCGGCCCGGTGTGCTCCGGGGTCGGGTCCCCCGAGATCAGTCCGGTCGTCATGTTCTCCGAGGCCGCCCCTCCGATGCCCACACTTCGTCTTACCACCGCCCAGGGCCGGACGGGACCGTTCGGCCCAGGCAGCCTCCTGCAAGGTTACTTACCTGAGAGGTCCGCGCGGATGCCGGTTGACGCCGATTCCGTCCGCAGTGTGTGCGGACGGTGTGCGGGCTTGCCGAACTGTTATGGCCTGGTTCGGCCGAAGTGAAACACTGGGCAGGCTTGATGCATACACCCCCGGCGCGTGGTTGTGACGGGAGGGCGACGTGAGCGGGGCCGAGGTTGCGGGCACGTGAGCGGCAGTGGTTGGTCGATCCCTGCGGGAGGGACACAGTGGAGGCTGGCGCGGCGACGCGGGGCAGTAGGACGCGTGCGAAGGGCGGAGGCACCACCCAGGTGGACACGGCCGCGCTCAACAGGTTGCTGTCCGGCCTGGTGGCGATGCGGGACGGGAACTTCCGCAAGCGGCTGACGGTGTCCGGCGACGACGTCATGTCGGAGATCGCCGCCGTGTTCAACCAGGTCGCGGACCGCAACCTGCACCTGACGGGCGAGCTGGCCCGGGTGCGGCGGATGGTCGGGCGTGAGGGAAAACTCACCGAGCGGCTGGAGACGGGTGCCTGCGAGGGCTCCTGGGCCTCCGCGATCGACGCGTCGAACGCGCTGGTCGACGATCTGGTGCGGCCGGTGTCCGAGGTGGGCCGGGTGCTCTCCGCGGTCGCGGAGGGTGACCTGTCGCCCCGGATGGAGCTGCGGACCCGGGGCGCCGACGGCAGCGGGCACCCGCTGCGCGGCGAGTTCCTGAAGGTCTCGCGGACGGTGAACAACCTGGTCGACCAGCTGTCGCGGTTCACCGACGAGGTGACCCGGGTGGCCAGCGAGGTGGGCACCGAGGGCAAGCTGGGCGGTCAGGCCCAGGTGCGCGGCATGTCGGGCTCGTGGAAGGACCTGACCGAGTCCGTCAACACGATGGCGCACCGGCTCACCCTTCAGGTGAGGGACATCGCGCTCGTCACCACCGCCGTGGCCAACGGTGACCTTTCCCGCAAGGTCACCGTGCACGTCGAGGGCGAGATGCTCGAGCTGAAGAACACCGTCAACACGATGGTGGACCAGCTCTCCGCGTTCGCGGCCGAGGTGACCCGGGTGGCCCGAGAGGTGGGCACCGAGGGTGAGCTGGGCGGTCAGGCGCAGGTGCCGGGCGTGGCCGGTGTGTGGAAGGACCTGACCGACTCGGTCAACCTGATGGCGGGCAACCTCACCGCGCAGGTGCGCGGGATCGCCGAGGTGACCACGGCGGTCGCCAACGGCGACCTGTCGCGGAAGGTGACGGTGAGCGCCCGCGGTGAGGTGGCGCAGCTGGCCGACACGATCAACCAGATGACCGAGACGCTGCGGATCTTCGCGGACGAGGTCACCCGGGTCGCCAACGAGGTCGGCGCCGAGGGCCGGCTGGGCGGCCAGGCGAACGTCCCGGGAGCTGCGGGGACCTGGAAGGACCTCACCGATTCGGTGAACACGGTCTTCCGGAACCTGACGACGCAGGTGCGGGACATCGCCGCGGTGACGACGGCGGTGGCGAACGGCGACCTGTCGCAGAAGGTCACGGTGGACGTGGCCGGCGAGATGCTGGAGCTGAAGAACACCGTCAACGGGATGGTGGACCAGCTCTCCGCGTTCGGCGCCGAGGTGACGCGGGTGGCCCGTGAGGTGGGCGTCGAGGGCGAGCTGGGCGGTCAGGCGCAGGTGCCCGGCGCGGCCGGCACCTGGAAGGACCTCACCGACTCCGTCAACACGGCGTTCCGCAACCTCACCGGTCAGGTGAGGAACATCGCGCAGGTGACGACGGCGGTGGCCAACGGCGACCTGTCGCAGAAGGTCACGGTGGACGTCTCGGGCGAGATGCTCCAGCTGAAGAACACCGTGAACCGGATGGTGGACCAGCTCTCCAGCTTCGCCGACCAGGTGACGCGGATGGCGCGGGACGTGGGCACGGAGGGCCGCCTGGGCGGTCAGGCCCGGGTGGACGGGGTGTCGGGCACCTGGAAGGAGCTCACCGACTCCGTCAACAGCATGGCCGGCAACCTCACCTCGCAGGTGCGCAACATCGCGCAGGTGACGACGGCGGTGGCGAGCGGCGACCTGTCGCAGAAGATCGACGTGGACGCCCGCGGCGAGATCCTGGAGCTGAAGAACACCATCAACACGATGGTCGACCAGCTGTCCGCCTTCGCCGACCAGGTGACCCGGGTGGCCCGCGAGGTGGGCACCGAGGGGCGTCTGGGCGGTCAGGCGCAGGTGCCGGGCGTGGCCGGCGTGTGGCGTGACCTGACGGACTCGGTGAACGGCATGGCCGGGAACCTGACAGCGCAGGTGCGCAACATCGCGCAGGTCGCGACGGCGGTGGCGCGCGGTGACCTGTCGCAGAAGATCGACGTGGACGCGCGCGGCGAGATCCTGGAGCTGAAGAACACCCTCAACACGATGGTCGACCAGCTCTCGAACTTCGCGGAGCAGGTGACCCGGGTGGCCCGCGAGGTGGGCACCGAGGGCATCCTGGGCGGTCAGGCCGAGGTGCAGGGGGTCTCCGGCACCTGGAAGGACCTGACCCAGTCGGTGAACTTCATGGCGAACAACCTCACCATCCAGGTGCGGAACATCGCCGAGGTCACCACGGCGGTCGCCAAGGGCGACCTGTCGAAGAAGATCACCGTCGACGCCAAGGGCGAGATCCTCGAGCTGGTGACCACCGTCAACACGATGGTGGACCAGCTGTCGTCGTTCGCGGAGCAGGTGACGCGGGTGGCCCGTGAGGTGGGCACCGAGGGCATCCTGGGCGGTCAGGCGCACGTGCCGGGCGTCACCGGCATCTGGAAGGACCTGAGCGACAACGTCAACCTGATGGCGAAGAACCTCACCACCCAGGTGCGGAACATCTCGCAGGTCGCCTCCGCGGTCGCCAACGGCGACCTGACGCGGCAGGTGACCATCGAGGCGCGCGGCGAGGTGGCGCAGCTCGGCGACACCATCAACATCATGGTGAAGACGCTGTCGTCGTTCGCCGAGCAGGTCACCAAGGTGGCCCGCGAGGTGGGCACGGACGGCATCCTGGGCGGTCAGGCCCACGTGCCGGGGGTGGCGGGCACCTGGAAGGACCTCACCGAGTCGGTGAACCAGATGGCGTCCAACCTGACGGGTCAGGTGCGCAACATCGCCATGGTCACGACGGCGATCGCCAAGGGTGACCTGACCAAGAAGATCGACATCGACGCGCGGGGCGAGATCCTCGAGCTGAAGACGACCATCAACACGATGGTCGACCAGCTGTCCTCGTTCGCCGAGGAGGTCACCCGGGTCGCCCGTGAGGTGGGCACCGAGGGCCGGCTGGGCGGTCAGGCGCGGGTGCGGGACGTGGACGGCACCTGGCGGGACCTGACGGAGTCGGTGAACGAGATGGCCGGGAACCTGACCCGGCAGGTGCGGGCGATCGCCCGGGTCGCCACCGCGGTGACCCGCGGCGACCTCAACCTGAAGATCGACGTCGACTCCTCCGGCGAGATCCAGGAGCTGCAGGACAACATCAACAAGATGATCGCCAACCTGCGCGACACCACCATCGCGAACAAGGAGCAGGACTGGCTGAAGGGCAACCTGGCCCGGATCTCGGCGCTGATGCAGGGCCGCCGGGACCTGGACGACGTGGCGTCGCTGGTGATGAGCGAGCTGACGCCGGTGGTCTCCGCGCAGCACGGGGCGTTCTTCCTGGCGATCCCGCCGGGGGACACCCAGGAGGTCGGCGCCCTCGACGGGGACGCGTTCGAGCTGCGGATGTTCGGCAGCTACGGCTACTCGATGGGGTCGATGCCGACGTCGTTCCGGCCCGGTGAGGGTCTGGTGGGCACGGCCGCGCAGGAGCGGCGGGCGATCCTGGTGGAGAACGCGCCCAGCGGCTACCTGAAGATCGCCTCCGGTCTCGGGGAGGCGCCGCCGGCGCAGGTGATCGTGCTGCCGCTGCTCTTCGAGGGCACGGTGCTCGGTGTGATCGAGCTGGCGTCGTTCACGCCGTTCACGCAGATCCAGAAGGACTTCCTCAACCAGATCGCGGAGATGATCGCGACCAGCGTCAACACCATCTCGGTGAACAGCAAGACCGAGGTGCTGCTGAAGCAGTCGCAGAAGCTGACCGAGCAGCTGCGGGACCGTTCGGCGGAGCTGGAGCAGCGGCAGTTGGCGCTTCAGGAGTCCAACGCCGAACTGGAGGAGAAGGCCGAGCTGTTGGCGCGGCAGAACCGCGACATCGAGGTGAAGAACACCGAGATCGAGGACGCGCGGCAGGTCCTGGAGGAGCGGGCTGAGCAACTCGCCGTCTCCATGCGGTACAAGAGCGAGTTCCTCGCCAACATGTCGCACGAGCTGCGGACTCCGCTGAACTCGCTGCTGATCCTGGCGAAGCTGCTGGCGGACAACGCGGACGGCAATCTCTCCCCGAAGCAGGTGGAGTTCGCGGAGACGATCCACGGCGCGGGATCGGACCTGCTGCAGCTGATCAACGACATCCTGGACCTGTCGAAGGTCGAGGCGGGCAAGATGGACGTCTCGCCGACGCGGATCGCGCTGGTGCAGCTGGTGGACTACGTGGAGGCGACGTTCCGGCCGCTGACCGCGGAGAAGGGCCTGGACTTCTCGGTGCGGGTGTCGCCGGAGCTGCCGGCGACGCTGCACACCGACGAGCAGCGGCTGCTGCAGGTGCTGCGCAACCTGCTGTCGAACGCGGTGAAGTTCACCGACAGCGGCGCGGTGGAGCTGGTGATCCGGCATGCCGGGGCGGACGTCCCGTCGGCGATCCGGGAGCAGTTGCTGGAGTCGGGTTCGCTGAGCGAGCCGAACGCGGAGATGATCGCGTTCTCGGTGACGGACACCGGCATCGGCATCGCGGCGAGCAAGATGCGGGTGATCTTCGAGGCGTTCAAGCAGGCCGACGGCACCACCAGCCGCAAGTACGGCGGCACGGGCCTGGGTCTGTCGATCTCGCGGGAGATCGCGCGGCTGCTGGGCGGCGAGATCCACGCCCAGTCCGAGCCGGGTCGCGGCTCCACGTTCACGCTGTACCTGCCGCTGCACCCGAACGAGGTCCCGCAGCAGGGGCCCGGGGAGGGCGAGGCGCTGGAGGGCTCCCCGGCGCGGGCGGAACTGCCCGCGGGGGAGACGCCGGCCGAGGTGAACTCCTACCGGGAGACGCAGAGCGGTCCGGCGGCCCTCTTCCGGCGCCGGCGCCGGGAGGAGCAGCCGCCGGCGCGGCCGGCGGAGGAGCCGAGGGCGGCGTTCGACGAGGGCGGGGCGGAGCGGTCCGCGGCGCCGTCGTCGGGCGCCCGGCCGGGTGTGCGGTTCCACGGCGAGAAGGTGCTGATCGTCGACGACGACATCCGCAACGTGTTCGCCCTCACCAGCGTGCTGGAGCAGCACGGGGTGGCGGTGCTGTACGCGGAGAACGGCCGTGAGGGAATCGAGGTGCTGGAGCAGCACGAGGACGTCACGATCGTCCTGATGGACATCATGATGCCGGAGATGGACGGTTACGCGACGACGACGGCGATCCGGCGGATGCCGCAGTTCGCCGGGCTGCCGATCATCGCGCTGACCGCGAAGGCGATGAAGGGCGACCGGGACAAGGCGATCGAGTCGGGTGCGTCCGACTACGTCACCAAGCCGGTGGACCCCGATCACCTGCTCGAGGTGATGGAGAGTTGGATGGGACGGAAGTGATCCGCTCCCGGAGGTGAGAAACCGGCCATCGGGGGTAAGCGGGCTACAGAGGGTGGCCGAGGCCGCGTGCTGCCCGGTGGGCGAACCGTACTACCGGGAACCATTTGGTCTCGCGTCGCGTTTCCGCTGCATGCACAGTGACATCGCGGTGACAGGGTGTGGTGGCACCCGGGGTGCGGCTACGATGACCGGCACAAGGACGGACGGCGCAAGGGAGTCGTCCTCGCGGGCGGCGTCCCAGGACGTCGCCGCGAGTCCTGCGAACAGGGGCGGCCCCAAGCCGGGGCGAGGAGGACGGGCCATGGTGCAGAAGGCCAAGATCCTCCTGGTCGATGACCGGCCGGAGAATCTGCTGGCGCTGGAGGCCATCCTCTCCGCGCTCGATCAGACGCTGGTCCGGGCATCGTCCGGGGAGGAAGCGCTCAAGGCGCTGCTGACGGACGACTTCGCGGTCATCCTGCTCGACGTCCAGATGCCGGGGATGGACGGTTTCGAGACGGCGGCGCACATCAAGCGGCGTGAGCGGACCCGGGACATCCCGATCATCTTCCTCACGGCCATCAACCACGGGCCGCACCACACCTTCCGCGGGTACGCGGCGGGCGCGGTGGACTACATCTCCAAGCCGTTCGACCCGTGGGTGCTGCGCGCGAAAGTCTCCGTCTTCGTCGATCTGTACATGAAGAACTGCCAGCTCAAGGAGCAGGCGGCGCTGCTGCGGCTTCAGTTGGAGGGCGGCGGCGAGCGGCCCGAGGGCGAGGCCGTCAAGGAGGGCGTGGCGGGCTCCGGTCTGCTGGCCGAGCTGTCGGCGCGGCTGGCCGCGGTCGAGGAGCAGGCGGAGGCGCTGTCCAAGCAGTTGACCGACGAGGCGGCCGACGCCGCGGCGGTCGCCACGGCGGCGCACCTGGAGCGCAAGCTGAACGGTCTGCGCCGTGCGCTGGACGCGCTGGAGCCGGGTACCGGGGCGGCCGCGCCGAGGCTTCCGCAGCAGAGCTGAGGAACCCCGTCCGACCGGTCGCTGAGGGGGTGTCACCGATGTCCCGCACACCGCCGGCAGACGCCGCGTCGACCTCGAGGACGACACGAACGGGTGAAGGCCCGCGCAGGCGTGTCCCCAGGCGTCTCCCCCGGTAACCTCACCCTCATGGCCTCACGACCTTCCGCCGCCAAGAAGCCGCCCGCTCCCGCGAAGGCGTCCTCGGCCGCGAGGGCGCCGAGGCCCGCCAGGTCCGCGAAGGGCAAGCCGGTGGCCGGAAAGGTCGCCGCGAAGAGGGCGCCCGCGAAGAAGGCGGCCGCCAAGGCCGCGCCGAAGCCGGCCCCGAGTCCCACCAACGGCGTCTACCGGCTCGTCCGCGCCCTGTGGCTGGGTGTCGCGCACGCCGTCGGCGCCGTGCTGCGGGGCATAGGGACGGGGGCGAAGAACCTCGACCCGGCCCACCGCAAGGACGGCGTCGCCCTCCTGCTGATCGCGCTGTCCCTGATGGTGGCGGCGGGCACCTGGGCCGACCTTCAGGGGCCGGTCGGGGAACTGGTGGAGATCCTGGTCACCGGCGCGTTCGGCCGTCTGGACCTGCTGGTGCCGATCCTGCTCGCCGTGGTCGCCGCGCGGTTCGTGCGTCACCCCGAGCAGCCGGAGGCCAACGGGCGGATCGTGATCGGTCTGTCAGCCCTGGCGATCGGCGTGCTCGGTGAGGTCCACATGGCGTGCGGGTCGCCCGCGCGCAGCGGCGGCATGCAGGCGATAAGGGACGCCGGCGGGCTCATCGGCTGGGCCGCCGCCACCCCGCTGGTCTACGCGACCGGCGCCGCGCTCGCCGTGGCGCTACTGCTGCTGCTCACCGTGTTCGGTCTGCTGGTGGTCACCGCGACCCCGGTCAACGCCATTCCGCAGCGGCTGCGCGCCCTGGGCGTCAGGCTGGGCGTGGTGCAGGCGCCCGCGGAGCCCGGTTTCGCCGAGGACGACGTGGTGGGGGAGGACGACGAGCGGTACGAGGAGCAGTGGCGCGAGGCGCTGCCCCGCTCCCGGAGCCGGCGTCAGCTGCCCCCGGCGGACGAGGACACGGCCGAGGCGGCCGGTCTGGACACGCCGGCCCGTGGCCGGGGCCGTTCCCGCCGCGGCGCCCGCCGCCCCGACCCGAACCGCCCGATGGACGCCGTCGACGTCGCCGCCGAGGCAGCCGCCGCGCTGGACGGGGCGATCATGAACGGGCTGCCGCCGTCGCCGCTGGTCGCCGGGCTCACCCAGGGCGTCACGGAGCGGGGCGGGCGCGGGGAGGACACCGAGCGCTCCGAGCCGTCCGTGCCGACCGCGCGGCCCGCGCCGAAGAACCTGCCGGTGCCCGCGCCCGAGCGGCTTCCGGCCACCGCGGAAACCGTCCCCGACCTGACCAAGGCGCCGCCGGTCCGCGAGCACGACCTGCCGCCGCGCGCCGAACAGCTGCAGCTGGCGGGCGACATCACCTACGCGCTGCCCTCGCTCGACCTGCTGCACCGCGGTGGTCCCGGCAAGTCCCGCACCGCCGCCAACGACGCCGTCGCCGCCGCGCTGGGCAACGTCTTCAAGGAGTTCAAGGTCGACGCGGCGGTCACCGGCTTCACCCGGGGCCCGACGGTCACCCGGTACGAGGTCGAACTGGGGCCCGCCGTCAAGGTCGAGCGGATCACGGCCCTGACCAAGAACATCGCGTACTCGGTCGCCAGCCCCGACGTGCGGATCATCAGCCCGATCCCCGGCAAGTCCGCGGTCGGCATCGAGATCCCGAACACCGACCGCGAGATGGTCAACGTCGGTGACGTGCTGCGCCTCGCGGACGCCGCCGAGGACGACCACCCGATGCTGGTGGCCCTCGGCAAGGACGTCGAGGGCGGCTACGTGATGGCCAACCTGGCGCACATGCCGCACATCCTGGTGGCCGGTGCGACCGGCTCCGGCAAGTCGTCCTGCATCAACTGCCTGATCACCTCGATCATGATGCGGGCCACGCCGGAGGACGTGCGGATGGTGCTGGTCGACCCCAAGCGGGTCGAGCTCACCGCCTACGAGGGCATCCCGCACCTGATCACACCGATCATCACCAACCCCAAGCGGGCCGCCGAGGCCCTGCAGTGGGTGGTGCGCGAGATGGACCTGCGCTACGACGACCTCGCGGCGTTCGGCTACCGGCACATCGACGACTTCAACGAGGCCGTCCGCAGCGGCAAACTGAAGACCCCGCCCGGCAGCGAGCGCGAACTCCAGCCCTACCCGTACCTGCTGGTGATCGTGGACGAGCTCGCCGACCTGATGATGGTCGCCCCGCGCGACGTCGAGGACGCCATCGTCCGCATCACCCAGCTGGCCCGCGCCGCCGGCATCCACCTGGTGCTCGCCACCCAGCGGCCCTCGGTGGACGTCGTCACCGGCCTGATCAAGGCGAACGTGCCGTCGCGGCTCGCCTTCGCGACCTCCTCGCTGGCCGACAGCCGTGTCATCCTCGACCAGCCCGGCGCCGAGAAGCTCATCGGCAAGGGTGACGGTCTGTTCCTGCCGATGGGCGCCAACAAGCCGATCCGCATGCAGGGCGCCTTCGTCGCCGAGGACGAGATCCGCTCCGTCGTCGAGCACTGCAAGGAGCAGATGACGCCGGTCTTCCGGGACGACGTGGTGGTGGGCACCAAGCAGAAGAAGGAGATCGACGAGGAGATCGGCGACGACCTCGACCTGCTCTGCCAGGCCGCCGAACTGGTCGTCACCACGCAGTTCGGCTCCACCTCCATGCTGCAGCGCAAGCTGCGGGTCGGCTTCGCCAAGGCCGGCCGCCTGATGGACCTGATGGAGTCCCGTCAGATCGTGGGCCCCAGTGAGGGATCCAAGGCCCGCGACGTCCTGGTCAAGGCGGACGAACTCGACGAGGCCCTCGCCCGGATCCGCGGCGAGAGCACCGGCGAGTAGCGGCCCGACGCGCAGCGGACCGCGCGGAGCACGGCGGATCGCGCACGGCCGGCCGCACCGTGCGGCGGGCGAGCGACCTTCGGGTGGTTTGGCGAGAGCCGGACGTGGAAGGGGAGCGGGAATGGGGGATCATCTAGGCGGACGCCCCGCCGGGCCCACCCGGTACTCCGGTCGGCCGTGACCCTCCTGTAACGGGAAGCGGGGCAACCGTTCCCCGCTCACGCACGTCAAACCGGTCACAGGCGGGAGCCCACCGGCGGCCTACAAACCGTCGTCGCCCGCTTGCCCCACTCTTCGGCACCCCCCCTAGACTGAACCTCCAGCACAGGTGGCCACACCCTCGAAAGGCGCCCCCGTGTCCCTCGGCAACCCCCCAGAAGAAGAGCGTCCGTTCGAGGACGACACCGACAAGGACCGCCACGACCTGCCGTCGATCGGCGACGCCCTCCAGCGGGCGCGCACGGCGGCCGGACTGTCGGTCGAAGACGTCAGCAACGCCACCCGGGTGCGCGTCGGCATCGTGCGGGCCATCGAGGAGGACGACTTCGGCCCCTGCGGCGGCGACGTGTACGCCCGCGGCCATCTCCGCACCCTGGCCCGCGCGGTCGGGCTGGACCCGGAGCCGCTGATCGCCGCCTACGGCAGGAAGCACGGCGGCCGCCCCGCGCCCACACCGGCGGCGCCGGTCTTCGAGGCGGAGCGCATCCGCCCCGAGCGGCGCGGCCCGAACTGGACGGCGGCCATGGTCGCCGCCATCGTCGCCGTGATCGGCTTCGTCGGGTTCACCGCCTTCGGCGGGGACGGCGACGGCGCCGACCGCGCCCAGGTCGCCGAGGGCCCCGAGCCCAGCGTCTCGGTGACCGAGAAGCCCACCCGTGAGCCCGCCGCGCCCGAGCCCACCGAGAGCGCCATCGCCGCCGCGCCGCGCGACAAGGTCGTGGTGAAGGTGAGCGCTCCCGACGGCCGCAGCTGGATCTCCGCGAAGGACCACAACGGGCGCGTCCTGTGGGACGGCGTCCTGGAGCAGGGCGCCTCGCGCACCTTCCAGGACGACACCCGCGTCGACCTGGTCCTCGGCAACGCCGGAGCTCTCGAGCTCCACGTCAACGGCGAGAAGATCGAGGACGACTTCCGGAACGGCCAGGTGGAACGCCTGTCCTACACCAAGGGAGACCCCGCCGCCGGATAGCCGCCGCGCGGAGGACCGAGGGAGTGCGCAGACGGGGTTGGTCCGGCCGGGCCAACCCCGTCGGCGTGGGACGCCGACGGAACGAAGTAGTCTTGAGCCCATGCCTGAACGCCGTACCGTCGCACTCGTCACCCTTGGCTGCGCCCGTAACGAGGTGGACTCGGAGGAGCTCGCAGGCCGCTTGGAGGCGGACGGCTGGGCCCTCGTGGAGAACGCCGAGGACGCGGACGTCGCCGTCGTCAACACCTGCGGTTTCGTGGAAGCCGCCAAGAAGGACTCCGTCGACGCCCTCCTCGAGGCCAACGATCTCAAGGGCCACGGCCGGACCCAGGCGGTCGTCGCCGTGGGCTGCATGGCCGAGCGGTACGGCAAGGAGCTCGCCGAGGCGCTCCCCGAGGCCGACGGCGTCCTCGGCTTCGACGACTACGCCGACATCTCCGACCGGCTGCAGACCATCCTCTCCGGCGGCGTCCACGCCGCCCACACGCCGCGCGACCGGCGCAAGCTGCTGCCGGTCAGCCCCGCCGAGCGCCAGGCGGCCACCGACGTCGCCCTGCCCGGGCACGGCGCGGCCGCCGACGCCGAGCCGGCCCCGGCCGACCTCCCCGAGGGACTGGCCCCGGCTTCCGGCCCCCGCGCCCCGCTGCGCCGACGGCTGGACGGCGCGCCGGTGGCGTCCGTGAAGCTGGCCTCCGGCTGCGACCGGCGCTGCTCCTTCTGCGCCATCCCCTCCTTCCGCGGCTCCTTCATCTCCCGCCGCCCCGGCGACGTCCTGAACGAGACGCGCTGGCTGGCCGAGCAGGGCGTCAAGGAGGTCATGCTGGTCTCCGAGAACAACACCTCCTACGGCAAGGACCTGGGCGACATCCGCCTGCTGGAGACCCTGCTGCTGGAGCTCGCCGAGGTCGAGGGCATCGAGCGGGTGCGCGTCAGCTACCTGCAGCCCGCCGAGATGCGCCCCGGCCTGATCGACGTGCTGACCTCCACCCCGGGCGTCGTGCCGTACTTCGACCTCTCCTTCCAGCACTCGGCGCCCGCCGTGCTGCGCGCCATGCGCCGCTTCGGCGACACCGACCGCTTCCTGGAGCTGCTCGACACCATCCGCGCCAAGGCCCCCGAGGCCGGCGTGCGGTCCAACTTCATCGTGGGCTTCCCCGGCGAGAGCGAGGCGGACCTCGCCGAGCTGGAGCGTTTCCTCACCCACGCCCGGCTCGACGCGATCGGCGTTTTCGGGTACTCGGACGAGGAGGGCACCGAGGCCGCCGGCTACGAGGGCAAGCTCGACGAGGACGTCGTCGCCGAGCGACTCGCCCGGGTCTCCCGGCTGGCCGAGGAACTCGTCTCGCAGCGCGCCGAGGAGCGCGTGGGCGAGACGGTCCGGGTGCTGGTTGAGTCCGTCGACGAGGAGGACGGTGTGTACGGGCGTGCCGCGCATCAGGCGCCGGAGACCGACGGCCAGGTCCGCCTCACCGAGGCCGGCGGCCTGCGGGTCGGAGAGTTCGTCGAGGCGAAGGTGATCGCCACCGAGGGCGCCGACCTGGTCGCCGAGCCGGTGGGCGGCGCGCTACTGGCCGCCGGAGCCTTCCCCGGCGGCCGGGCGGAGCGCGCGGAGGCGACCGGATGAGCGGCGTACCGGCGTCAGCGGCGGGCGCCTCGCCCGAGACAAAGGCCCCGCCCGAGACGGAGGTCCTGATGGACGAGCCCGTCGAGCCCCTGGGCGCCCGGCCGGCCGCCAAGGGCGGCAAGATCGCGGCGGCCGCCGTGAACCAGGCCAGCCTGTGGAACGTGGCCAACCTGCTCACCATGTTCCGGCTGGTGCTGGTGCCCGGGTTCGTGATGCTGATGCTGGCCCACGGCGGGTACGACCCGGCGTGGCGCTCCTTCGCGTGGGCGGCCTTCGCGGTGGCCATGTTCACCGACCTGTTCGACGGCCATCTGGCCCGCACCTACAACCTGGTCACGGACTTCGGCAAGATCGCCGACCCGATCGCCGACAAGGCGATCATGGGTGCGGCGCTGGTCTGCCTGTCCTGGCTGGACGAGCTGCCCTGGTGGGTGACGGCGGTCATCCTGGGCCGGGAGCTCGGCGTCACGGTGATCCGGTTCCTGGTCATCCGGTACGGGGTGATCCCCGCCAGCCGGGGCGGCAAGCTCAAGACGCTCGCCCAGGGCATCGCGGTGGGCATGTACATCCTGGCGCTGACCGGGTGGCTGGCCACCCTGCGCTGGTGGGTGATGGCGGTGGCGGTCGCGCTGACCGTCGTCACCGGTCTGGACTACGTCCGTCAGGCGATCGTGCTGCGCCGGCAGGGAATGGCCGAGCGCAAGGCCGCGTTGAGGGGGAGCAAGGCATGACCTCCGCGGCCGCCGAAGCCGTCCTGATGCTCACCTACCACGGGGAGACCGTCGCTGTCGCCGAGTCCCTCACCGGAGGGCTGGTAGCGGCCGAGCTGACGGAGGTTCCGGGGGCCTCGAAGGCGGTCCTGGGCTCGGTGACGGCGTACGCCACCGAGATCAAGCACCGCATCCTCGGGGTCGACGAGCAGCTGCTCGCCGAGCACGGGGCGGTCGACGCACGGGTCGCGGAGCAGATGGCGCGGGGCGTGCGGAAGGCGCTGCGCGCCGACTGGGGCATCGCCACCACCGGGGTGGCAGGACCCGAGCCCCAGGACGGGCAGCCCGTCGGCACCGTCTACGTCGCTGTCGTGGGCGGTCCGGCCGGCGACGGGGATGCGTCCGCGGGCGGGAAAGTGCGCGCTCTGCGGTTGAACGGCACACGGGCGGAAATTCGTATGGAGAGTGTACGGAGCGTTCTCGCGCTGCTTGTGGAAGAGCTCCTCGAAGCCAAGAGGGCCGAGCAGGCGGGCCAACGGCAAGGAAATGAGCGGACACAGGATACGGAACGGAACGGGGGGATCTGATGTTTGCAGCCCTGAGTGAACACGACATCGCTCCCCGCACGGCCGCGGCGCGAGGCGGTACGGTGGGGCGAGAAGGATGCGGCTACGCGGTCCGAGGAGGGAGCCACCGATGATTCTGCTCCGTCGCCTGCTGGGTGACGTGCTGCGTCGGCAGCGGCAGCGCCAGGGCCGTACTCTGCGCGAGGTCTCTTCTTCCGCCCGGGTCTCGCTCGGTTACCTCTCCGAGGTGGAGCGCGGGCAGAAGGAAGCGTCCTCCGAACTGCTCAGTGCGATCTGCGATGCGCTGGACGTGCGCATGTCCGAACTGATGCGTGAGGTGAGCGACGAGCTCGCTCTCGCCGAACTGGCCCGGTCCGCGGCCGCAACCGACTCCTCCGCCGTACCGGCCCCGGTGCGCCCGATGCTGGGCTCCGTCTCGGTGACGGGCGTCGCCCCGGAGCGGGTCACCATCAAGGCCCCCGCGGAGGCCGTCGACGTGGTCGCGGCCTGAGCCTGGCCCGAGTATGAGCCCGGCCCGAGTCTGAGCCTGGCCCGAGTCACCGGACGGGGCGTACACGCACAAGGTGCGTGTACGCCCCGTTTGCCGTGTCGGCGGGGTGCGGTCATCGTGGAGTGACACGTCGGCTGACGAGGAGCTGCGCATGTATGTCGTGAAGAGCCCTTTGCCGGACGAGGACCTCAAGGTGGTCGGGAGCGCGCTGCAGGGCGCGCTGGTCGACCTGGTGGACCTGTCGCTGGTCGCCAAGCAGGTCCACTGGAACGTCGTGGGCCCCCGCTTCCGTTCGCTGCACCTGCAACTCGACGACGTGGTGACCAGCGCCCGCGCCCACTCCGACTCGGTGGCCGAGCGGGCCTCGGCGCTCGGGGTCTCCCCGGACGGCCGTGCGGCCACGGTGGCCTCCGGGTCGGGCATCTCGACGGTCACGGACGGCTGGATCAAGGACGGCGACGCGGTGCGCGCCCTGGTGGACGCGCTGGGCGCCGTCATCGGGCGCATGCGCTCACGGGTCCAGGAGACGGAGCAGCCCGACCCGATCACGCAGGACCTGCTGATCGGCATCACCGCGGACCTCGAGAAGCACCACTGGATGTTCCAGGCGGAGAACGGGTAGGCCTCCGGTCCGGGCGGCCACGGGGCAGCGGGATCGCCGTGTCGGGGCGTGAGCCGCCGTCCGGGCGGAGCGGGAGGTACCGCATGGGCGTGGCGGTGAGGGTGACGCTGGGGCTGGTGTGGTGGTGGGCCGCCCTGCGGCTGGCCCTCGTCCCGCGGGCCTCCGGAGCGGTGGAGGCGGGCGTGGTGCTGGGCGGGTGGACCGTCAGCCTGCTGCCGGTGCACTGCGTCGCCAAGGAGCGGGCCACGGGTGTGGTCGTCGCCACGGGACGGTGGCTGCGGGCCTGGCGCGGGCGGGCGGCGGGGGAGGGCGACGGCCGGCCGGGGGCGGGCGACGCGGGAGGGTGACGTCGCCGGGGATCGGGGCCGGGAGTCCGGGGCGTCACAGGTCGCGGGCCACGGGCCACGGGCCACGGGCCACGGGCCACGGCTTTGGCCGTGGGCTGAGGCGGTGGGCCTACGGCTACGGTGTCGGGCCGGACTGGCAGCGGGGGCACCAGTAGGTGGGGCGGTCGTCCTGGTCCGCGAGCCGGATCGGCGTGCCGCAGCGCAGGCAGGGGCGCGGTGCGCGGCCGTAGACGTAGAGGTTCTGCCCCGTCTGCCGCCCGGTGGCGGGGACGGCGGAGCGCGACGGCGGCGTCGTGCGCCTCTGGTGACGGTTCCGGTTGGCGACCAGCAGCCGCCGCGCCATCTCCGGCAGCGCCGCCGCTCGGTCGGTCGGCAGCATCCCGTACGGCAGCCACGGCGTCACCCCGAGCAGGAAGCACAGCTCGCACTTGTACACGTTGCCGATGCCGGCGAGGTTGCGCTGGTCCAGCAGCGCCTCGCCCAGCGGGCGGTCCGGCTCACGGGCCAGGTTGGCTAGGGCGACGTCGGGGTCCCAGTCCGGGCCCAGCAGGTCGGGCCCCAGATGGCCGACGACCGTGTCCTCCTCGGTGGTGCGCAACAGCTCCAGCACCGGCAGCCGGTAGCCGACGGCGGTGTTCTCGGCCGTGCCCAGCACCGCCCGGATCTGGTGGTACGGCCCGGGCAGCCGCAGCCGGGGGCCCGCCCCGGGGAGGACCTTCCAGGAACCGTCCATCCGCAGGTGCGAGTGGAGTGTGAGGTCGCCCTCCAGCCGGGTCATCAGGTGCTTGCCGCGGGCGACGACCTCCAGCACGGTCCGCCCGGTCAGGTCCGACGTGGCGAAACGGGGCACCCGCAGGTCGCTGCGGAGCAGCACCCGGCCCGCGAGGGCGTCGTGCAGGTGCTTCGCGGTGAGCCATACGGTGTCGCCTTCGGGCATGCCTCAAGGGTGCCCCAGCGGAGGCCGGTCAAGGGGGCCGACGGGGGCGGAGCGCGGACCGCCCGCGCGCAGCCCGCCTGCGGCGCCTGCGGCCCGTGGTTGCCCCCGGGGGAGACTGCCAGGCCCACGTCCGCGCCCAGGGAACGGTCAGGCCGTGTCCGCTGCCGGGGAAGAGGCAGGCCCGTCTACTCCGCGCCCCCGGACACGGTCAGGCCCGTATCCGCAGGCCCCGGGGCGTGGCGACGAAGCCGGCGCCCTCCAGGACCGTGCCGGGCGGTGCGCTCAGCGCGGGCTCGCCGTTGACGCGCTCCACCGTGACGGTGCCCAGGGAGCCCGCGCGGGCGGCCTCGGCGAGCGCCTCGGCGGCCTCGCGCAGCCGGGTGTCGCGGTCGGCGGGGAGGTCCGGCTCGGCGGGCCAGGCGAGCAGGCTCTTGCCGCCCCGCTCCATGTAGAGCACCAGGTCGCCGTCGACCAGGACCACCAGGGAACCGGCCTTGCGGCCGGGCTTGTGACCCGCGCCGCCCGGCGGCTCGGGCCAGCCGAGGGCGGCGCCGTAGGCGTTGGCGGGGTCGGCGGCGGCCAGCACCACGGCGCGGGAGCCGCCCGCGTCGCGGCGGCCGCCCGGACGGCCGGCGAACCTGCCGGGGCCGCCGGAGGGGTCGGCGATCGGCGCGGGCCCCCACGGCTGCGGGAACCCGTCGTCGCCGCCCCCGTCACCGCCGCCGTCCGTGCCGCCGGGCGCCGTGCCGCCCCACGGGTCGGCGGGCGGGGATGCCTCGCCGCGCTCACGGGCGTTGGCCGTGGCGCGCAGCCGGTCGACGGCGCCCTCCATGGCGAACTGGGCGGCGCCCAGCCCTTCCACCACGTAGCCGCGGCGGGCCTGTCCCACCTCCTCCAGGGCCGCCAGCACCCGGTAGACGGCCGAGAAGCCGCCCTCGACGCCCTCCGCGCCGACCGCGCCCCGCGTCACCACGCCGTGCCGGTCCAGCAACGTGCGGGCGAGGGCCGTGGAGCGGACGGTGGCGTCGCCCTCCCGCTCGGGCAGCAGCGACCAGCGGCCGGCCACCGTGGGCGGACCGGTGCGGGAGGCCGGGCGGTGGGCCGCTGCGGCGAGCGAGCCGTACCGCCCGCGGGGCACCGACCGCCTGGCGCGATGGGCGGTCGACCCGGCCGTTCGCCCCGAGCCCAGCAACGCCCGCATGGGGGCGAGAGTGTCGTTGGTGAGCCGGCCCGACCAGGCGAGGTCCCACAGGGCGTCCGCCAGCTGCGGGTCCGTGACGTCGGGGTGGGTGGTGGCGCGGACATGGTCGCCGATCTGCCGGAAGAACAGGCCGTAGCCGCCGGACAGCGCCGTCAGCACCGACTCGTGAAGGGCGGTCAGCTCCAGCGGATGGGCCGGCGGGAGGAGCAGGGGCGCGGTGTCGGCGAGGTAGAGGGAGACCCAGCCGTCCTTGCCGGGCAGTGAGCCGGCGCCCGCCCAGACCAGCTCGCCGGCCGAGGTCAGCTCGTCGAGCAGCGCCGGGGTGTATCCCGTGACGCGGGAGGGCAGGACCAGCTTCTCCAGCGCGGAGGCGGGGACGGAGGCCCCCTGGAGCTGCTCGACCGCCCGGACCAGGCCGTCGATCCCGCGCAGCGTGTGGCCCCTGCCGATGTGCTGCCACTGGGGGAGGAACTGGGCGAGGGCGGCGGGCGGGGCCGGCTCGAGCTCCTCACGCAGCGCGGCGAGCGAGCGGCGCCGCAGCCGCCGCAGCACCGTGGCGTCGCACCACTCCTGGCCGATGCCCGCCGGATGGAACTCGCCCTCGACGACCCGGCCGCTCGCCGCCAGGCGGCGCAGGGCGCCCTCGGTGACCGCGACGCCCAGCCCGAACCGGGCGGCGGCCGAGGCCGAGGTGAACGGGCCGTGGGTGCGGGCGTAGCGGGCCAGCAGGTCGCCCAGCGGGTCCTTGACCGGTTCGGTGAACGCCTCGGGGACGCCGACCGGCAGGGCGGTGCCCAGGGCGTCGCGCAGCCGGCCCGCGTCCTCCACGGCGGCCCAGTGGTCGGTGCCGGCGATCCGGACCCGGATGGCGCGGCGGGCCGCGGCCAGCTCCTCGGCCCAGCCCGGCTCGGCGCCCCGCTCGGCCAGCTCGGCGGGGGTGAGCGGGCCGAGCAGCCGCAGCAGGTCGGCGACGCCCTCGCCGTCCTTCACCCGCCGGTCCTCGGTGAGCCACTGCAGCTCCCGCTCCAGCTCGGCGAGCACCTCGGCGTCGAGCAGTTCGCGCAGCTCGGCCTGACCGAGGAGCTCGGCCAGCAGCCGCGAGTCCAGGGAGAGCGCTGCGGCCCGCCGCTCGGCGAGCGGCGAGTCGCCCTCGTAGAGGAACTGGGCGACGTAGCCGAAGAGCAGCGAGCGGGCGAACGGCGAGGGCTCGGGGGTGGTGACCTCCACCAGGCGGACCTTGCGGGACTCGATGTCGCCCATCAGCTCGGTCAGGCCGGGCACGTCGAACACGTCCTGCAAGCACTCCCGGATCGCCTCCAGGACGATCGGGAAGGAGCCGAACTCGCTCGCCACCGCGAGCAGCTGGGAGGCCCGCTGACGCTGCTGCCACAGCGGTGTCCGCTTGCCGGGATTGCGGCGGGGCAGCAGCAGGGCGCGGGCCGCGCACTCGCGGAAACGGGAGGCGAACAGGGCGGAGCCGCCGACCTGGTCGGTGACCAGCTGGGAGACGTCGCCCTTGTCGAAGGCGACGTCGGCCGCGCCCACCGGGGCCTTCTCGCCGTCGTACTCCGTGCCCGCCCGCGAAGGCTCCTGGTCCAGGAGGTCCAGGCCCATCAGGTCGGCGTCCGGCAGGCGCAGCACGATGCCGTCGTCGGCGTGCATCACCTGGGCGTCCATCCCGTACCGCTCCGACAGCCGCGCGGACAGGGCCAGTGCCCAGGGGGCGTGGACCTGCGCGCCGAACGGGGAGTGGACGACGACCCGCCAGTCGCCGAGCTCGTCGCGGAAGCGCTCGACCACGATGGTGCGGTCGTCGGGCACGTGGCCGCAGGCCTGACGCTGTTCGGTGAGGTAGGCGATGATGTTGTCGGCCGCCCACGCGTCCAGGCCCGCCGCCAGCAGCCGCAGCCGGGCGTCCTCCTCGGACAGCGCGCCGACCTCGCGCAGGAACGCGCCGACGGCACGCCCGAGCTCCAGCGGGCGGCCGAGCTGGTCGCCCTTCCAGAACGGCAGCCGGCCGGGCACGCCGGGCGCGGGGGAGACCAGCACCCGGTCCCGGGTGATGTCCTCGATGCGCCAGGAACTGGTGCCCAGCGTGAACACGTCGCCCACCCGCGACTCGTAGACCATCTCCTCGTCGAGCTCGCCGACCCGGCCGCCGCCCTTCTTCGGGTCGGAGCCGGCGAGGAACACGCCGAACAGGCCGCGGTCCGGGATGGTGCCGCCCGAGGTGACGGCGAGCCGCTGGGCGCCGGGGCGGCCGGTGACCGTGCCGGTCACCCGGTCCCAGACCAGGCGGGGCCGCAGCTCGGCGAAGGCGTCCGAGGGGTAGCGCCCGGCCAGCATGTCGAGGACGCCGGTGAACGCGGACTCGGGCAGCGAGGCGAACGGCGCGGCCCGGCGGGCCAGGGCCAGCAGGTCGTCGACCTGCCAGCTGTCCACCGAGGTCATCGCGACGATCTGCTGGGCCAGCACGTCCAGCGGATTGGCCGGGACGCGCAGCGACTCGATGGCCCCCGTGCGCATCCGCTCCGTCACCACGGCGGCCTGCACCAGGTCGCCGCGGTACTTGGGGAACACCACGCCGGTGGAGACCGCGCCCACCTGGTGGCCCGCGCGGCCCACGCGCTGCAGGCCGGAGGCGACCGACGGGGGCGACTCGACCTGGACGACCAGGTCGACGGCGCCCATGTCGATGCCCAGCTCCAGGCTGGAGGTGGCGACCACCGCGGGCAGCCGCCCGGCCTTCAGGTCCTCCTCCACCTGGGCGCGCTGCTCCTTGGAGACCGAACCGTGGTGCGCCCGCGCGATCACCGTGGGGGCGCCCTGCGCGGCGCCCGAACCGCCCATCAGCTCGGCGGGGGCGTGCTGCTCCGGGAGCGGCTCGCCGGTGGCGCGCTCGTAGGCGATCTCGTTGAGCCGGTTGCACAGCCGCTCCGCCAGACGGCGGGAGTTGGCGAAGACGATGGTCGAGCGGTGCGACTGGACCAGATCGGCGATGCGCTCCTCCACGGAGGGCCAGATCGACGGCCGCTCGCCGTCCTTGCCGGCGTCCGAGGCCGGGGAGCCGCCCAGCTCGCCCATGTCCTCCACGGGGACGACCACCGAGAGGTCGAACTCCTTGCCGGACGGCGGCTGGACGATCTCCACCCGGCGCTGCGGGGAGAGGTAGCGGGCGACCTCGTCGACCGGGCGGACGGTGGCCGACAGGCCGATCCGCCGGGCCGGGCGCGGCAGCAGCTCGTCCAGCCGCTCCAGGGAGAGCGCCAGGTGGGCGCCGCGCTTGGTGCCGGCCACCGCGTGCACCTCGTCGAGGATCACCGTCTCGACGCCGGTCAGCGCCTCCCGGGTGGCGGAGGTCAGCATGAGGAAGAGGGACTCGGGGGTGGTGATCAGGATGTCCGGCGGCCGGTTGGCCAGCGAGCGGCGCTCGGCGGGCGGGGTGTCGCCGGAGCGGATGCCGACCCGGACCTCGGGCTCGGGCAGACCGAGGCGCACCGCCTCCTGCCGGATGCCGGTCAGCGGACTGCGCAGGTTGCGCTCCACGTCCACCGCGAGGGCCTTCAGCGGGGAGACGTACAGCACCCGGCAGCGCTTCTTCGGCTCGGCCGGCGGCGGGGTGGACGTCAGCTGGTCCAGGGCGGCGAGGAAGGCGGCCAGCGTCTTGCCGGAACCGGTGGGCGCCACCACCAGCACGTCCGACCCCTCGTCGATGGCCTGCCAGGCGCCGGCCTGGGCGGAGGTGGGCGCGGTGAAGGCGCCCGTGAACCAGCCGCGGGTCGCGGGGGAGAAGCCTGCCAGAGCGGGGTGGGGGGTGCCGGCCATGGATCCATCCTGCACCCCGGCACCGACAGTCGCCGCCCGCCTGCCCGGACGACCGCCGGGGTCTACCGTCGGACGCCTGCCCGAATATCGAACACATCAGCCCGCTCGGGGCCCACCTGCCTAGGCTGCGTGCGTGGCACACGAGACAGCACACACGGAACGTCCCGAGCCCGGGGACACCGGCGGCGGCAAGGCCGACGCGGCGGTGGTCCGGGACGCGCTCGGGGTCGGCGTCGCCGTGGGGCTGTCCGGCTTCGCCTTCGGAGTGACCTCCGCGGGCGCCGGACTGACCCTGATGCAGACGTGCATGACGAGCCTGCTCATCTTCACCGGCGCGTCGCAGTTCGCCCTGGTGGGGGCGCTGGCGGCAGGGGGCAACCCCTTCACGGCGGCGGCCGGGGCCTTCTTCCTGGGCGTGCGCAACGCCTTCTACGGGCTGCGCCTGTCGCAGTTGCTGGCGCTGCGGAGGCCGCTGCGGCCCGTCGCGGCCCAGTGGGTGATCGACGAGACGACCGCGGTGGCGCTGGCGCAGCCCGACCGGCGGTCGGCCCGGCTCGGCTTCACGGTCACCGGCGCCACCCTCTACCTGCTGTGGAACGCGACGACGCTGCTCGGCGCGCTGGGCGCGGAGGCCATCGGGGACACCGACGCCTGGGGCCTGGACGCCGCCGGCCCCGCGGTCTTCCTGGCCCTGCTGGCGCCGATGCTGCGCGGCACGGTGGAGCGGGCGGTGGCCGTGGTCGCGGTGGTGCTCGGGCTCGGCCTCCTGCCGGTGCTGCCGGCCGGGGTGCCGGTGCTGGTGGCGGGGCTGGCCGCGCCGCTGGTGCTGTTCGTCCAGGGGCGACGGGGCTCCCGGGACGCGAGGGCCGACGAGGCCGAACGGGCCGACGGGGCCGACGGGGCCGTCGCCGGTACCGCCGACGACTTCGCGGATGCGGATGCGGACGGGGATGCGGGCGCGGATGCGGGCGCGGACGGGCCGGGGCATGGGGAGGAGCGGGAGTGAACGTCTGGATCGCGATCGGGCTGACGGCGGTGGGCTGCTACGCCGTGAAGCTGGCCGGGCTGCTGGTGCCGGCCGCCGTGCTGGAGCGACCGCTGGTGCGTCGCCTCGCGGCGCTGCTCCCGGTGGCCCTGCTGGCGGCGCTCACGGCACAGCAGACGTTCGGCGACGGACGGGAGCTGGTGCTCGACGCCAGGGTGCTGGGTGTGGGCGCGGCGGGCGTGGCGCTGATGCTCCGGGCGCCGTTCCTCGTGGTGGTGGGCGTCGCGGTGGCCGTCACGGCGGGGGTGCGGGCGCTGACGTGACCCCTGGGGGCGGATACTGGAGGCATGCGGTTGACGGTCTTCTGGCAGCGGATGGCGGATCACTTCGGTCCGGGGTACGCCGACTCCTTCGCGCGCGACCATGTGATGGCGGAGCTGGGCGGGCGCACCGTCCACCAGGCTCTGGACGCCGGCTGGGAGGCCAAGGACGTGTGGCGGGCGGTGTGCGCCACGATGGGTGTCCCGCCGGAAAAGCGCTGAATCGCCGAGAAGTGTTCCAACCGCTGCGGGGTGGGCGAGACTTGGGGCGTGACAGGGCCTGAGGGGACGCGGAGCAGCAGGGAGGCGGACGTGACGGCGGCCGCCACGGACGCCGGAGTGCCGCCCCAGCGGCCCGAGGTGCCACCGCCCCCCGCCGCCGACGTGCCGACCGGCGCTGCCCCTGTCGCCGCTCCCCCGGCGCCCTCCCCGGACGCCGCGTCGCCGCCCGCCGGTGAAGATCCGCGTGCGGCGGACGGCACGCGTGCCGCCCGGATGCCCCGGTGGCTGCCGCGGGCCATGGTGCTCGCGCTGTCCCTGGTCGCCGTCTTCCAGCTGGGCAGCTGGGCCTTCCACCGGCTGACCGGCCTGCTGATCAACGTGCTGATCGCCTTCTTCCTTGCGCTCGCCATCGAGCCCGCGGTCAGCTGGATGGCCTCCCGCGGGATCCGGCGGGGCGTGGCGGCCTGCCTGGTCTTCCTCGGCGTGCTGGCCGGTACCGCCGGCTTCGTCACCCTGATGAGCACGATGCTCGCCGACCAGGTCATCCGGATCATCGAGGACTTCCCCGGCTACCTGGACTCGGTGATCAACTGGATCAACGTCCACTTCGACACCGAACTGCGCCGGGTCGACGTCCAGGAGAGCCTGCTCAGCTCGGACCGGCTGCGCAAGTACGTCGAGGACAGCGCCAGTGGGGTGCTGGACGTGTCCGCGCAGGTCCTCGGCGGCCTGTTCCAGCTGCTGACCGTCACCCTCTTCTCCTTCTACTTCGCCGCCGACGGCCCCCGTCTGCGGCGCGCGCTGTGCTCCGTGCTGCCCCCCGCCAAGCAGGCCGAGGTACTGCGCGCCTGGGAGATCGCCGTCGACAAGACCGGCGGCTACATCTACTCGCGGGGCCTGATGGCGCTGATCTCCGGCCTGGCCCACTACGTCCTGCTACAGGCCCTGGAGGTCCCCTACGCGCCGGTGCTGGCGGTGTGGGTGGGGCTGGTGTCGCAGTTCATCCCCACCATCGGCACCTACCTCGCGGGCGCGCTGCCGATGCTGATCGCCTTCACCGTGAACCCCTGGTACGCCCTGTGGGTGCTGGCCTTCGTGGTGGTGTACCAGCAGTTCGAGAACTACCTGCTCCAGCCGAAGCTGACCGCGAGGACCGTGGACATCCACCCGGCGGTCGCCTTCGGGTCGGTGATCGCCGGCACCGCGCTGCTCGGCGCGGTCGGCGCGCTGATCGCGATCCCGGCGGTGGCCACCCTGCAGGCGTTCCTGGGCGCCTACGTGAAGCGGTACGACGTGACGGACGACCCGCGGGTGCGCGACCGTCCGCGCGGCGCGGAGGACGAGGGCCCCCGCGGGCTGTTCCGCCGGGCCCGGGGGCTCCGGCGCGGTTCCCGGGTGTGAAGCCGGCGGGGCCGGGCACGTCCTCGGCATGATTTGACACAAAATTCGAACAGGCATTCTTATGGCACTGCCGGTGGTCCTCGGGCATCCGTCTCGCAACGGTACTTCTGTACGGTTTGAGGTGAGATGTGCCCGAGTTTTCCACAGGGTGGACGGGCGTCGGGGCGCGTTGTCAGTGGCAGGCGTTAGCGTCTTTGACGTGAAGCGATCGACTCAAGCAAACCGGGTGGAACCCATGGCAGGAACCGACCGCGAGAAGGCGCTGGAAACAGCCCTCGCGCAGATTGAACGGCAATTCGGCAAGGGCGCGGTCATGCGTATGGGCGACCGCACCCAGGAGCCCATCGAGGTCATCCCGACCGGCTCGACCGCCCTGGACGTGGCGCTCGGCGTCGGCGGCCTGCCGCGCGGCCGAGTGGTGGAGATCTACGGCCCCGAGTCCTCCGGCAAGACCACGCTGACCCTCCACGCCGTGGCGAACGCGCAGAAGGCCGGCGGCCAGGTGGCGTTCGTCGACGCGGAGCACGCGCTCGACCCCGAGTACGCCCGCAAGCTCGGCGTGGACGTCGACAACCTCATCCTCTCGCAGCCCGACAACGGCGAGCAGGCGCTGGAGATCGTGGACATGCTGGTCCGCTCCGGCGCCCTCGACCTGATCGTCATCGACTCCGTCGCGGCGCTGGTCCCGCGTGCGGAGATCGAGGGCGAGATGGGCGACAGCCACGTGGGTCTGCAGGCCCGTCTGATGAGCCAGGCGCTGCGGAAGATCACCAGCGCGCTCAACCAGTCCAAGACCACGGCGATCTTCATCAACCAGCTCCGCGAGAAGATCGGCGTCATGTTCGGCTCCCCGGAGACCACGACCGGTGGCCGGGCGCTGAAGTTCTACGCCTCGGTGCGTATCGACATCCGCCGCATCGAGACCCTGAAGGACGGCACGGACGCGGTCGGCAACCGCACCCGCTGCAAGGTGGTCAAGAACAAGGTGGCTCCGCCGTTCAAGCAGGCCGAGTTCGACATCCTCTACGGCCAGGGCATCAGCCGCGAGGGCGGCCTGATCGACATGGGCGTCGAGCACGGCTTCGTCCGCAAGGCCGGCGCCTGGTACACGTACGAGGGCGACCAGCTCGGCCAGGGCAAGGAGAACGCCCGCAACTTCCTCAAGGACAACCCCGCCCTGGCGGAGGAGATCGAGCGGAAGATCAAGACCAAGCTCGGCGTCATCAAGCCGACCGAGGAGGAGGCCGCCGCGGCTGCCACCGAGCCGGCCGCCGAGGAGGGTGCGGACGCAGCCAAGGCTGTTCCGGCTCCCGCCACCCGGGCCACCAAGGCCAAGGCCGCGGCGGCCAAGGGCTGATCCGTGACGCGCCGAACCGAATGGGCCGGAGAGACCGGCCCCGACGACGAGGCCGGCCGGTCCGGTCCGGCCCGTCGTCCCGGTCGCGGCAGTCGCAAGGGCCGCGGGACACGCGGCGAGCAGGTCGATCGCATCGCTCACGACGGTGACCGTGGGGATCCGGCCGAGCGGGCGCGGGGCATCTGCCTGCGCCTGCTCACCGGGTCCCCGCGGACCCGCAAGCAGCTCGCCGACGCCCTGCGCAAGCGGGAGATCCCCGACGACGTCGCCGAGGAGGTGCTCACCCGGTTCGAGGAGGTGGGCCTGATCGACGACGGCGCCTTCGCCGGCGCGTGGGTGGAGTCCCGGCACCACGGCCGGGGCCTGGCCCGACGCGCCCTCGCCCGCGAGCTGCGGACCAAGGGCGTGGACTCCTCGCTGATCGACGAGGCGGTCTCCCAGCTCGACAGCGAGCAGGAGGAGGCCACCGCCCGCGACCTCGTCGCCCGGAAGCTGCGCTCCACCCGAGGGCTCGACCGCGACAAGCGGATACGCCGCCTCGCCGGGATGCTCGCCCGCAAGGGCTACCCCGAGGGCCTGGCCCTGCGCGTGGTCCGCGAGGCCCTGGAGGCCGAGGGGGAGGAGCTGGAACCCGACGCGTACTCCGGGATGTCGGGGGACGACGCCTACTGAGCGGGCACCCGACGCCGGCCGAGCCGACGCGAGCCGACTCGGCACCGACCCCGATCCGTTCAGGTCGGCGCCGTCCGGAAGCGGGGAGCGGGGAGTCCGGCTGCCCGGCACCGTCCAGCCGGCCGAGTCGCCGTCGAGCCCGAGTATCCGTGCACGTCGTGTGAGTACGCGTACTCACGCGGGGCGGGAGCGCCCGTCCGCAAACTGTGCGCATGACAAAGATCGCGGGCCTCGCCGAGACCGCTCCCTCCGCCGCCTACGCCTCGACATCCGCCTCCGATTCCACGGCAGCGACCGTCGGTGCCGGCGACACCGGCACCCGGCGCAGGCGCACGAGTGCCATCGGCCGCACGGGCCGACTGCTCACGGCCACGGTCCTCGCCTCCCTGCTCCTCTCCGCCTGTGGCACCGGGCACGGCAGCAACGGCTCACGGCCGGCCGACGGGAGTGCGGCCGACAGGCCTCAGCAGGCCGCTGCCGCAGCGGCCGGTCAGTCCGCCGCCGCGCCGCCCGCCGCGTTCACCCGGATGCTGGACGACGTCGCTCGGGGCTGTCCCTCGGACCCCGCCTCGCGCAAGGGCTCGCTGAAGGACCACGCGCCCGAGCCCGAGGAGACGGTGACCCCGCTGCCCGAGGGCTTCGTCGAGCCTCGTGACGACAGCGGCCAGCCCGGCATCGAGCTGAGCCCGTACGAGTGGTGCGCCGGCCACCGCCACGTCCAGCGTGTCTTCCAGGAGGTGGCGGCGATCGAGGAACCCACTCCGGAGCTGGTCCGGACCGCCCTGAACGACCTCGGCTACGTCGACGAGCGGATCGTCGGCCTCGAGCGGTCCGGCGGGAGAACCCACTTCCTCCTCGACCTGCGCGTCGACGGCGGCGAGCTCTGCCTGTGGGGCGAGACCGGCGGCGCGGAACCGTACGTCGAGCTGTTCGCGGAGACCGACGCCGAGCCGTCGTTCAGCCCGGACCCGCAGTGGGCCCCACAGGACTGACCCGGTCGGGTCCGGTCAGGCCGCACCGGCCCCGCGCCCGCGGCCTAGCGGGCCCCTGCCTGTTCCGTCTCCGGCTCCGGCGTGGCCGGGCCCGGAACCGTCAGGTTCACGCCCGTCGCCGCCTCGGCCGCCGCGCGCAGCTGCTGAGGGCGGACGCCCGACAGCGCGGTGACCAGACGGCCGTCCGGCCGCACCAGCAGGACGGTGTGCGCCGGGGCCCCCGGATACGCCTCGGTGACCAGCAGTTCCGCGGGTGCCGGCAGGGTCCGCACCGCCTCGGCGAGGGCGGGCATGATCCCCGCGCCCGCCCAGTGCCGCCGCTCCCACACTCCGGTACCGGGCGCGACCAGCACCACCGACAGCGTGCCGCGGTCCAGCCGCTCCCACAGCCCGGTGGTGGAGCCGTCCTCCGCGGTGACCCGTGCGTCATGCACCAGTTCGCCGGGCGCCGTGTCCACCACCACGTCCGCGTCCGTCGGCGTGGGCAGCAGCGGTGACGACCCGTAGCGTCCCGGCCCGCCGAGGGCGCCGCGTCCGAGATGACCGTCGACCAGCAGGGCGTCCTGGGCGCGCGCCGTCCCCGGCACGTAGCTGCGCAGCCCGCCGCCGCGCAGTATCGGCAGTGCCTGGTCGGCGGCGCGCAGCCGGGCGGACACCGCCGCCCGCCGCTCGGCCTGGTAGGTGTCCAGCAGTGCCTCGGGCGCCTTGCCCTGCCGCACGAGGGCCAGCTTCCAGGCGAGGTTCTCCGCGTCCCGCAGACCCTCCTCGAGGCCCTGGCCGCCCAGTGAGCCGAGCAGGTGGGCGGCGTCGCCCGCCAGGAAGGCCCGGCCCCGCCGCCACCGCCGGGCGAGCCGGTGGTGGACCGTGTGCACCCCGGTGTCCAGCAGTTCGTAGGGCGGCGGCAGGTCGGAGTCGTCCCAGCCGGCCAGCGTCTCGCGCACCAGCGCCACCAGCACGTCGGCCGTGACCAGGTCGGCTGCCGGGTCCCGGGGCGGCGGCATCAGCCAGTCCAGTCGCCACGCCCCGTCCGGCAGCGGGCGCCCCACCACCTCGCCGGCGAACGGCGCCGAGGACCGCCACGGCGGGGTGCGGTGCAGGATCGCCGTGCCCGGCAGGGGCAGGTCGACACGCAGCGTCGCCACCGCGTGCCGCTCCACCGCGGTACGGCCGGGAAAGCGGATGTCGAGCAGCTTGCGCACCGTGGACCGGGCGCCGTCGCAGCCGACCAGGTGCGTGCCCTGCCACCAGGCGCCGTGCGCCGAGCGGGCCCGGGCGCGGACCCCCGCGGCGTCCTGTTCCATGGCGTCGAGCCGGCTTTCCGGGACCAGGGTGACCAGCGGTTCCCGCACGGCCGCCGCCCGCAGCGCGCCGGTCAGCGCGTGCTGGGGAAGGTGCAGCGGGGCGCCGTCGCCGGGCCGTGCGCCGCCGTCGGCCGTCCCGTGAGGTGCGCCGAAGCTGGTCTCGAAGGCGGTCCGGCGGCCGCGCAGCGCGCGCCAGCCGCTCCAGCGCAGCCCCAGCCGGTCGAGTCCTCCGCCGGTGATACGGGTGATCAGCGCCGCGGTGTCCGGATGCAGCACCACCGTGCGGGCCGGACGCGGCATCGCGCCGCCCTGTCCCTCGTCGAGGACCACCGAGGGGACCCCCTGGCGCGCGAGCGCGAGCGCGAGGGTGAGCCCCACCGGTCCCGCGCCCACGACGAGCACAGGGGCGGAGGGGGGTGGAGCAGAGTGCGCGATCACATGGTTATGCAACCCATTGCGGGTGTCCGCGTCAAGCGACGGAGGCAGTGGCGGGTCCGCCACTGCCTCCGTCGGATGCTTCCCGTGCCACCTGGGCACTTACGGGACTGACGTTGTGTCAGTCCGGCCGCCGTCAGGTGGTCTTCTTCACGTCCTCGTGGCCGCCGGGCGTCGACAGGTCGGCCACCGCGCCGACCGCGACGACCGCGCCGGTGGACTTCTTGCCACGCCGCAGACGCCTCTCCAGCCAGCCGGCGAATGAGGTGAGGGCGAAGTTGACCAGGATGAAGATGATCGCCGCCACCGTGAGGCAGGGAATGATGTTCGCGCCGTAGTAGGAGCTCGCCGTGGTCGCGTTGGACAGCAGCTCCGGGAAGGCCATCATGTAGCCGCCGAGCGCGGTGTCCTTCACGATGACGACGAGCTGGCTGACGATGGCGGGCAGCATCGCGGTGACCGCCTGCGGCAGCAGCACCGTCCGCATGACCTGGTTCTTGCGCAGGCCGATCGCCATGGCGGCCTCGGACTGCCCCTTGGGCAGGGAGAGGATGCCGGCGCGCACGATCTCCGCGAGCACGGAGGCGTTGTAGAGAACCAGACCGGTGACCACCGCGTACATCGGCCGCGAGTCGCTGCTGACCCCTGTGTACAGGTAGTAGAACTGCAGGCAGAAGACCATCAGGATCAGTACCGGGATGGCGCGGAAGAACTCCACGACCACCGTGGCCGGCACTCGCATCCAGGCGTGCTCGGACAGCCGCGCGATGCCGAGCACGGCACCGAGCGGCAGGGCTATCAGCAGGGCCAGTGCTGCGGCCAGCAGAGTGTTCTTCAGGCCTGGCAGAAGGTAGGTCGTCCACGCCTCGGTCCCGAAGAGCGGGGACCACAGGGCCCAATCGAGCTGGCCCTTCTCCTTCAGTGCGCCGTAGACCCACCACAGCAGCAACGCGGCGGCGACCAGGAAGACGGCCGTGTAGACGATGTTGCGGGCCTTGGCACGGGGGCCCTGGGCTTCGTAGAGAACCGACGCGCTCATCGCTTCACCGCCACCTTCTTGCCCAGCAGGCCCATCAGCAGGCCGGTGGGCAGCGTGAGGCACACGAAACCGAACGCGAAGACCGCGCCGATCAGCACCAACTGCGCCTCGTTCTCGATCATTTCCTTCATCCGTAGCGAAGCTTCGGCCACGCCGATGACCGCTGCCACCGTCGTGTTCTTCGTCAGCGCGATCAGTACGTTGGCCAGAGGGCCGACCGCCGAGCGGAAGGCCTGCGGCAGCACGATCGACCGCAGCACCTGGCCGAAGTTCAGGCCCAGCGCCCGTGCCGCCTCCGCCTGTCCGAGCGGCACGGTGTTGATGCCGGAGCGGATGGCCTCGCAGACGAACGCCGAGGTGTAGACGATCAGACCGAGCACCGCCAGGCGGAAGGTGAAGACGGCTACGATCCCGTCGCCTCCGAGTTCCACCCCCAGCGTGTCGTGCAGGCCCAGCGAGCTGAAGAGGATGATCACGGTGAGCGGGATGTTGCGCACGAAGTTCACGTACGCGGTGCCAAAGGCGCGCATCAGCGGCACCGGGCCGACTCGCATGCCGGCCAGCAGGGTTCCCCATATCAGGGAGCCGATCGCCGAGTAGACGGTGAGTTGCACCGTTACCCAGAAGGCCCCCAGCAGGTCGTAACCTTCAAGAAAGTCGAACACGATCTCCCGCGCTTCCGCGTGTCGGTTGGCTCAAGGGCGGCGGCCCCTGTCCGCCCGGCCGGGGGCCGGGCGGACAGGACGCCGTGACGAGGCCGCTGGACGTTACTTCTTGATATCGCCGATCGCCGGCGCGGGCTCGTTCTTGTAGTTGGCCGGGCCGAAGTGGGTGTCGACCGCCTTCTGCCACGACTGGTCGGAGACCATCTTCTCGAGAGCCTTGTTGATCTTCGCCTTGAGGTCGCTGCCCTCCTTGACGCCGATGCCGTAGTTCTCGTTCGACAGCTTCAGGCCGGCGAGCTTGAACTTGCCCTTGTGGGCGTCCTGCGCGGCGTAACCGGCGAGGATCGAGTCGTCCGTGGTCAGCGCGTCTACGGCGCCGTTCTGCAGACCCGTGAGGCAGGCGGAGTAGGTCGGGTACTCCTGCAGCTGGGCCTTCGGGGCCAGCTTCTGCTTCACGTTCTGCGCGGAGGTCGAACCGGTCACCGAGCACAGCTTCTTGCTGTTCAGGTCCTTGGCCGACTTGATGGAGTCGTCGTCGGCGCGGACCAGCAGGTCCTGGTGGGCCAGCAGGTACGGGCCGGCGAAGTCGACCTTCTGCTCACGCTCGTCGTTGATCGAGTAGGTGGCGGCGATGAAGTCGACGTCGCCGCGGTCCAGCATGTTCTCGCGGTCGGCGCTCTTCGACTCCTTCCACTCGATCTGGTTCTCGGAGTAGCCGAGCTCCTTGGCGACGTACTTCGCGACGTCCACGTCGAAACCGGCGTAGCCCTGCGGCGTCTTCTGGCCGAGACCGGGCTGGTCGAACTTGATGCCGATCGTGATCTTGCCCTTGCCGCCCTCACCGCCGCCCTTGCCGTCCTTCTCGGCGGCGCCCTCGCCGCAGGCGGTGGCGGTCAGGGCCAGGGCGACGACGGCCGCGGAAGCGGCGGTGATCTTGCGAAGCTGCATGGTGAACATCCTTTGCGTGATGAGGAGATACGACCCGTCCCCGGACGTGTCCGGCGGCGGGAGGGGGCGCGGGCGCCTCGAAGTCTTCCCGGCGGTGACGCCGGCGGGTGGTCTCAGTGATGCAGGATCTTGGACAGGAAGTCCTTGGCCCGGTCGCTGCGGGGGTTGCTGAAGAACTGGTCCGGAGTCGCCTCTTCGACGATCCGGCCGTCCGCCATGAACACGACCCGGTTCGCGGCCGAGCGGGCGAAGCCCATCTCGTGCGTGACGACGATCATGGTCATGCCGTCGCGGGCGAGCTGCTGCATGACCTCCAGCACCTCGTTGATCATCTCCGGGTCCAGCGCCGAGGTGGGCTCGTCGAAGAGCATCACCTTCGGCTCCATGGCGAGCGCCCGCGCGATGGCGACGCGCTGCTGCTGGCCGCCGGAGAGCTGGGCCGGGAACTTGTCCGCCTGCGCGCCGACGCCGACCCGGTCGAGCAGGGCCCGCGCCTTCTCCTCGGCCACCTTCTTGTCGGTCTTGCGGACCTTGACCTGACCCAGCATGACGTTCTCGAGGATCGTCTTGTGGGCGAACAGGTTGAACGACTGGAAGACCATGCCGACGTCGGCGCGCAGCCGTGCCAGCTCCTTGCCCTCCGCAGGCAGGGGCCGGCCGTCGATCGTGATCTCGCCGGAGTCGATGGTCTCCAGGCGGTTGATGGTGCGGCACAGAGTGGACTTGCCGGACCCGGAGGGTCCGATGACCACGACAACCTCACCGCGGGCGATGGTCAGATCGATGTCCTGGAGCACGTGCAGAGCGCCGAAGTGCTTGTTGACGTTCTTCAGGACCACGAGATCGCCGACCGGGGCCGCATCTTCCTTGGCCACCGTTACATCGGTCATCGTTTGCTGGCTCCGTCCTCCTCGGTTTCGGAGGACCTTAATAACCCGGTCCTACCAGCGCATTACTTCTGAGCGGAAATTGAGCATCACGATCGGATAGCAATCGGACACAAGCCGTAGTTGGGACGTCCTGCTCCGTACCGGGTGGGTAACGAAACCCTTCGCGGCGCTCCTAAACCTGTCGGCGGGGTGGTACCCGGTAGGAGTTCCGGTCGCGAAGCGGCGCCGGACAGGACGGCCGAAGGGAGGGCCGGACATCATGAGACTGCTCCTTGTCGAGGACGACAACCACGTGGCGGCGGCCCTGACCGCGGTGCTCGCCCGGCACGGGTTCAGCGTCACCCATGCCCGCAACGGCGAGGAGGCGCTGCGCGCGCTGGTGCCCGGCGGTCCCGCCTTCGCCGTCGTCCTCCTCGACCTCGGCCTTCCCGACCAGGACGGCTTCGAGGTCTGCGGACGCATACGCAAGCGGACCAGCACCCCGGTGATCATGGTCACCGCGCGGGCCGACGTCCGCTCCCGCATCCACGGCCTGAACCTGGGGGCCGACGACTACGTCGTGAAGCCGTACGACACCGGTGAGCTGCTCGCCCGCATCCACGCGGTCGCCCGCCGTCACGCCCCCGAGGACACCACCGGCGGCGCCGACGCCACCGTGCTCGACCTGGGAACCGTGCGGATCGAGCTGTCCACCCGGCAGGTCACCGTCGACGGCGCGCAGGTGGCACTCACCCGCAAGGAGTTCGACCTGCTCGCGCTGCTCGCGCAGAGACCGGGCGTGGTCTTCCGGCGCGAGCAGATCATCAGCGAGGTCTGGCGCACCAGCTGGGAGGGCACCGGGCGTACTCTCGAGGTGCACGTCGCCTCGCTCCGCTCCAAGTTGCGCCGGCCGACGCTGATAGAGACCGTTCGCGGCGTCGGGTACCGACTCGTCGCCCCGGCCGCCTAGGGGACGGGTGCGCACCAGGCTTCTTCCGCTGCTGATCGTTCTGATGGCGGCCGTGCTGCTCGCGCTGGGCGTGCCCCTGGCCGTGAGCGTGGCGGCCGCCGAACAGCAGCGCGTCGTGGTCGACCGGATCGACGACACCGCCCGCTTCGCCGCCCTGGCCCAGTTCGTCCGCGCCCTGGCCCCCGGTGACGTGAAGGACGGGGCGGCCGGCGAGCGCGCCGAGAGCCTCACCCGCGAGCTGCGGACCTACCACGACGTCTACGGCATCCGGGCCGGCGTCTTCAAGCGCAGCGGCGACCTGCTGACCTCCGCCCCCGACGACTGGAAGCTGCCGCGCGGAAGCGAGGTGCGCACCGCGTTCGAGGAGGCGCGGCTGAGCCGTCGCAGCCACGACCCGGCGCAGGTGTGGCCCTGGCAGAACCGGCGGCTGGTCGTCGCCTCCCCGGTGATCCGCGACGGCGACGTGGTCGCGGTGGTGGTCACCGACTCGCCCACCGACGGCATGCGTGACCGCACCCTGCGCGGCTGGCTGCTGATCGCCGCCGGGGAACTGGCGGCGATGCTGGTCGCCGTCGGCGCCGCGCTGCGCCTCACCCACTGGGTGCTCAGGCCGGTCCGGGTGCTGGACGCCACCACCCACGACATCGCCACCGGCCGCCTCAAGTCCCGGGTCGCCGCGGCCGGCGGGCCGCCCGAGCTGCAGCGGCTGGCGGACTCGTTCAACGAGATGGCGGACCACGTGGAGCAGGTGCTCGAGCAGCAGCGGGCGTTCGTGGCCGACGCCTCGCACCAGCTGCGCAACCCGCTGTCCGCCCTGCTGCTGCGGATCGAGCTGCTGGCGCTGGAACTTCCCGAGGACAACGAGGAGATCGCCTCGGTGCGCGTCGAGGGCAAGCGGCTCACGCAGGTCCTCGACGACCTGCTGGACCTGGCGCTCGCCGAGCACGCCGAACCCGAACTGGGCCTCGCCGACATCGGCGCCCTCGCCGACGAACGCGTCGCCGCCTGGGCGCCGGCCGCCGAGGCCAAGGGCGTCACCCTGACCGGCAGCTGTCCCCCCACCACCGCCTGGGCCGACCCGGTCACCCTCTCCAGCGCGCTGGACGCCGTGATCGACAACGCGGTGAAGTTCACCCCCGAGGGCGGCGAGGTGCACGTCTCGGTGGCCGCGAACGGCCTCACCGCGAGGGTGGTCGTGGTCGACGAGGGGCCGGGCCTCACCGACGAGGAACTCCAGCGCGTGGGGGACCGGTTCTGGCGCAGCGGCCGCCACCAGAACGTCAACGGGTCCGGGCTGGGCCTGTCGATCTCCAAGGCCCTGCTGGCCGCGGCGGGCGGCTCGCTGGAGTTCGGGCACCACGCGCCGCACGGCCTCAGGGCGACGGTGACGCTGCCCCGCACCGGGCCTAGGGCTTGACCGAGCGGTAGTAGTTCAGCGCGCCCTCGTGGAGCGGCAGCGGGTGGGTGTCGACCGCGGTGCGCACGTCCACCACCTGGGCGGCGTGGACCTCCTTGCCGATGTCGTCCCGGCTGCGGATCACCGTGCGGGTGAACCATTCGATGAGCTCCGGGTCCACGTCCTTGCGCGTGATCAGCAGGTTGGACACGGCCAGGGTCTCCACCGGCTCGCCGTTCATCGCCCGCGGATACGCGGACTCCGGCATGGTGGCGGGGCGGTAGTGGTGCCCGACCATGTCGTCCTGCCGGTGCAGGGCGGTGACCAGGTGGCTCTCGATGGGCACGAAGCGGAAGTCGAACCTCTCGGAGAGGTCCACCAGCCCGCGGGTGGGCAGGCCGCCCGACCAGAAGAAGGCGTCGATCTCGCCCCGCTCCAGCTTGCCCGGCCCGGTGTCGATGCCGTCGCGGTGCGGCACCACGTCCTCGGCCGGGTCCAGCCCCGCGGCCCGCAGGACGCCGTTGGCGATCAGCTGCACGCCGGAGTGGTCCGGGCCGATCCCCACCCGCAGCCCCTTCAGGTCGTCGACGTGCTGGACCTTCGAGCCGACGGGCACGATCAGCTGGAGGTAGTCGTCGTACAGCCGCGCCACACCGCGCAGGTCCCGCGCCCCCGGCTTCCCGTCGTTGCGGTAGTTCTCCACGGCGTCCGCGGCGGCGATGGCGAACTGTGCGTCCCCCAGGGCCACCATCGCCACGTTCTGCTGGGAGCCCAGCGAGGTCTTCAGCTCCACCGACAGGTCCGGCATGTCCACCGCCAGCTCGCCGCGCAGCTTCTCGCCGTACAGCTGGTACACGCCCGCCTTGGTGCCGGTGCCGAAGACCACCTCCCCGCTCGGCGGGGTCCTGCTGAAGGGCTGCAGCCACCACACCAGGACGGCCAGCACGACGAGCGCGACGGCCGACCCGGTCAGGGCCCGCCGTCTGCCGATTCGGGTCGCAGCCGGGAACATGCCTGCGATCCTGCCAGCGGTCGTGGCCCGCCGGTAGGCCGGAGGTCACCTCGGCGCCCGCCCTCCGTGTGCGACGCGTCACCGTCGTGCGCCGCGTCCCGCGCCGCCGTCCCGCGCCGCCCGGGGAGCGCGGACCGTTGACCGGCCCCCGAGGGGATGGTTGGCTCCGGCCTTGTGCCCGCCTCTCACCAGCCTGCCGCCGCCGAACTCCCCCTCCTGGTCGAGGGCGGTGTCCGCCGCTACGGCCGGCTTCCCTCGCGCCCGGCCCGCGTCAATCCGCTCGACGAGTTCACCGGGGTCCCCCGCCTGATGCGGCGGCCCCGGCTGAAGGAATGGGCCGGGTTCACGCTGCTCCACCCGGACGTCTGGTCGTCCCTGATCGTCCAGGACGCCCAGTACCTGGCCTCCTGCGAGATGTACGCCCACGACCGGCGCACCGGCGTCCTCCACCAGCACGCGGCCAACGCCCGTGGCCGCTCCGCCGTGCTGCCCGCCACCCTGCTGGACGGCGGGCACTGCTCCTTCGACCGGCCGGGCCACCGGATCGTCTACGACTTCGACGCCACAGCCGGACGCCACACGATCCACGTCGACATCGCCGCCACCGAGGCCGCACCGGCCTTCGGCGCCGAACTGACCCTGCACGCCCGCGCGGCGAGCGCGCCCCTGTCGGTGAGCTCCCGGCTGCCGGGCGGCGGCCGGATGTACACCCACAAGGCCGCCTTCCCCGTGGAGGGCGTACTCCGGGCCGGCTCCGCCGAGTACGTCTTCGACGCCGGACGCGACCTCGCCGTCCTGGACGAGCACCGCTCCTTCCTGGCCTACCGCACCCGCTGGCTGTGGGGCACCTTCGCGCTGCCCACCGCCGACGGGGTGATCGGCGCCAACTTCGCCGACCGCCCCGAGCTGCCGGGCGAGCCCGAGGAGTCGGCGATCTGGGGCCCGGGCGTCTGCGAGCCGCTGGGTGAGATCTCCTTCACCCCCGAGCGCCCGGACGACCCCGCGGCGCCCTGGCGGATTGCCTCCCGGGACGGGCGGCTGGACGTCGTCTTCGAGCCGGAGGGCCGCAAGGAGGTCCGCCACCAGCTCGGACTCCTCGCCATCGACTACTTCCAGATGTACGGCCGTTACCGGGGGGTGCTCGCCGCGGGCGGCGCCGAGCACCGGATCGACGGGGTGCACGGCGTCTGCGAGTCGATGCGCGCCCGCCTGTGACCGCGGGTCCCCGGGACGCGTGCGGGGCGGGTCCGGCGCCCCCTTACCCTTGTGTCCTATGAGCAGCATGGACCGGAGCGACGCGGTGAGCGGGGCAGTGGACGAGGCCGTCGTGGACACGGCGGTGGGTCTCAAGACCTACGAGGTACGCACCTACGGGTGCCAGATGAACGTCCACGACTCCGAGCGGCTCTCCGGGCTGCTGGAGGGCGCCGGCTACGTCCGCGCCCCCGAGGGGTCCGACGGCGACGCGGACGTCGTCGTCTTCAACACCTGCGCCGTCCGTGAGAACGCCGACAACCGCCTCTACGGCAACCTCGGCCGCCTCGCCCCCCGGAAGGCCTCGCGCCCCGGCATGCAGATCGCCGTCGGCGGCTGCCTCGCCCAGAAGGACCGCGACACCATCGTCAAGAAGGCGCCCTGGGTGGACGTCGTCTTCGGCACGCACAACATCGGCAAGCTGCCCGTCCTGCTGGAGCGCGCCCGCGTCCAGGAGGAGGCGCAGGTCGAGATCGCCGAGTCGCTCGAGGCGTTCCCCTCCACGCTGCCGACCCGCCGCGAGAGCGCCTACGCGGCCTGGGTGTCGATCTCCGTCGGCTGCAACAACACCTGCACCTTCTGCATCGTCCCCGCGCTGCGCGGCAAGGAGAAGGACCGCCGCACCGGCGACATCCTCGCCGAGATCGAGGCGCTGGTCGCCGAGGGCGTCTCCGAGATCACCCTGCTCGGCCAGAACGTCAACGCCTACGGCTCCGACATCGGCGACCGCGAGGCGTTCAGCAAGCTGCTGCGCGCCTGCGGGAAGATCGAGGGCCTGGAGCGGGTCCGCTTCACCTCGCCGCACCCGCGGGACTTCACCGACGACGTGATCGCCGCGATGGCCGAGACGCCGAACGTGATGCCGCAGCTGCACATGCCGCTGCAGTCCGGCTCCGACACCGTCCTCAAGGCCATGCGCCGCTCCTACCGGCAGGAGCGGTACCTGGGGATCATCGAGAAGGTGCGGGCCGCCATCCCGCACGCGGCGATCACCACCGACATCATCGTGGGCTTCCCCGGCGAGACCGAGGAGGACTTCGAGCAGACCTTGCACGTGGTCCGCGAGGCGCGCTTCGCGCAGGCCTTCACCTTCCAGTACTCCAAGCGCCCCGGCACCCCCGCGGCCACCATGGAGGACCAGATCCCCAAGGAGGTCGTCCAGGCGCGCTACGAGCGGCTGGTCGCCCTCCAGGAGGAGATCTCCTGGGACGAGAACAAGAAGCAGGTCGGCCGGACGCTGGAGCTCATGGTCGCCGAGGGCGAGGGCCGCAAGGACGGCGCGACGCGGCGGCTGTCCGGCCGCGCGCCCGACAACCGGCTCGTCCACTTCACCAAGCCCGACCAGGAGGTGCGGCCGGGTGACGTGGTGACCGTCGAGGTCACGTACGCGGCGCCGCACCACCTGCTGGCCGAGGGACCCGTGCTGGAGGTCCGCCGGACGCGGGCGGGCGACGCGTGGGAGAAGCGGAACGCGGCCGAGGCCGCGAAGCCGGCGGGCGTCATGCTCGGCCTCCCCGGCATCGGCGCCCCGGCCCCCAGCCCGGCCCCGGCGTCCGCCTGCGGCTGCGACTGACCCCCTGCGGCCACGAGCGACCCGTGGGGTGCGGGGAGGCCGCGGCGCGGGCCGAGGGCGGCGGTTACGCTGCGATCATGCTTGTCGCCGCCGCCGTGTGCCCCTGCCCCCCGCTGCTCGTGCCCGAGGTCGCCCAGGGCGCCGCGCCCGAACTGGAGCCGCTGCGCGCCGCCTGCGACGAGGCGGTGCGCGCGCTGGCCGAGGCGAAGCCCGACCTGGTCGTCGTGGTGGGCCCCGGTGAGCGCGACGCCGTGCACGAGGCCGGCGCCACCGGCTCCTTCCGCGGTCACGGCGTCCCGCTGGACGTCACGCTGGGGGAGCCGGACCCGCGGGGCGGTGGGGCGCACACCTCGCTGCCGCTGTCACTCGCCGTCGGCGCCTGGCTGCTGGCCCGTTCCCCCTGGGGCGGCCCCGTCCGCGCGTTCGAGGCCGCCACGACGGGCGACTCCGCGACCCGCCGCGCCCACGGCGCGGAGGTCGCCGGCTGGGCCGACCGCGTCGCCCTGCTGGTCATGGGCGACGGCAGCGCGCGCCGGGACCTCAAGGCCCCCGGCTACCTGGACGAGCGCGCCGCGCCGCTGGACGCCCGGATCTCCGCCGCGCTGGCCTCGGGCGACAGGGAGGGCTTCCTCGCCGGGCTCGACGAGGAGACCGCCCGCGACCTGATGGTCTCCGGCCGCCCCGCCTGGCAGGTGCTCACCGGGGCGAACGCGAGCACGGGCGACGGCCCGGTGCGCCACCGCCTGCTGCACGACGACGCCCCGTACGGGGTGGGCTACTTCGTGGCGTCCTGGACCTGACCGGTCCCTGGACCTGACCGGTCCACCGGCCCGGTCCCGGCCGGTCAGCGCCCCGGCGGCGGCGAGGACGGCGGCGTCGTGCCCCCTTCGCCGCTCTCCGGACGCCGCACCGGACCCGGGCCCTCCTCGCCTGTCATCCCGGTGGCGTGCCCGGTGCCGTGCCCGTGCTGTCCCGGCCTCGGCTCCGCCATGCGGGCCGCCGTCTCCTTGGCCTTGCCGCTGCCCCGCTCGATCTTGTCCGCGTACTTGCCCTTGGTGCGCTCGTCGACCTTCCGCGCGGCCTTGTCGATGCCGTCCTGGATCTTGTCCTGGTTCCGCGAGGCGAGGTCGTTGACCTTCTCCTTCGCGGGACCGAGCTTGTTCTTCAGGTTGTCGAGAAAACCGCTCATGGTCCGCCTGCCCGCCTTCCGTGGGTCGGTACACACCTGTCCGTTTCACACCGTACGTATGCGTTCCGGAACCGGCCGGATGCGCGCGTCCGACCGAGGCACCCCGGTCCCGGCCGCCGCCGCGGTTTGGGAGACTGGGGCGGTGAGCAGTACTCGTCCCACTCCGCGCGTCATCGCCGTCGTCGGTCCCACCGCCGCCGGCAAGTCCGACCTGGGCGTCTTCCTCGCCCAGCGGCTCGGCGGCGAGGTGATCAACGCCGACTCGATGCAGCTCTACCGGGGCATGGACATCGGCACCGCCAAGCTGACCCCTGAGGAACGCGGCGGGATCCCCCACCACCTGCTGGACATCTGGGACGTCACGGTCGCCGCCAGCGTGGCCGAGTACCAGAGGCTGGCCCGCGCGCGCATCGACGCGCTGCTCGCCGAGGGCCGCTGGCCCGTCCTGGTCGGCGGCTCCGGGCTGTACGTGCGCGGCGCGGTCGACCGCATGGAGTTCCCCGGCACCGACCCGGAGGTCCGGGCCCGTCTCGAGGAGGAACTCGAGCAGCACGGCCCCGGCCCGCTGCACGCCCGGCTGGCCGCCGCCGACCCCGACGCCGCGGCCGTGATCCTGCCCTCCAACGGCCGCCGGATCGTCCGCGCGCTCGAGGTCGTCGAGATCACCGGGAAGCCGTTCACCGCCAACCTGCCCGGCCACGAGTCGGTCTACGACACCGTGCAGATCGGCGTGGACGTGTCCCGGCCGGAGCTGGACGAGCGGATCGCCCGCCGCGTGGACCGCATGTGGGACGCCGGACTGGTCGCGGAGGTGGAGGCGCTGGAGGCACAGGGGTTGCGCGAGGGGCGCACGGCGTCCCGGGCGCTCGGCTACCAGCAGATCCTCACGGCGCTGGCGGGGGAGTGCACCGAGGACGAGGCGCGCGCCGAGACCGTCCGCGCGACCAAACGCTTCGCGCGCCGCCAGGATTCGTGGTTCAGGCGCGACCCGCGGGTGCATTGGCTCAGTGGGGCCGCCGCCGACGCCGCCGAGTTGCCCGGACGTGCGCTCGCCCTGCTCGAACGGCCGGTCACAGCCTGATCACGTGATGGCATCGGGTAGCTCCGGGCGTCATCGGGGCCCCGGGCGGCGTGCCATCATCGTGATCCGATCGACCAGTGGAGTCCCAGTCAGGAGGGCGCGTGGCGATGGAGGCCGGCCCTCGCGACACCGCACACGGGAGACAGGTCGCCGAAGGTGACCGGGGGCGCGACGACGCCCCGGAGACCGGTGCGACGGACCTGCCCGGTGCGCCGTCCGCGCACACCCCGGAGGACCTGTTCCCCGCCCAGGGGCTCGGCGAGTCCACGGTCCCTGACGCCGACGACGTCGTGGGTGACGGCGTGGGCGACGAGGACGGCGTGAGCGACGACGGACCGACGCCGGAGGAGATGTTCTCCGGCCCCGAGGTCGAGATCGAACTCCGCCCGCGCCGGCGGCTGAGCGCCTGGCACCTGGCCCCCGTGGTGGGGCTGGCGGCCGCGGGCTCCCTGATGTTCGCCTTCCCGCTCGCCTTCGACTTCGGCGACAGCGGCGCCGTGATCGCCATGCTGGGCGTCCTGATCTGCTCGTGCGCGGCCGGCTGGGGCCTGGTGGCCGCCCGCAGGGTCGGACAGAACTGGCCCGGCCTGCCGCCGCGGGGCTCCGGCCGCCGTCCCGACTGGCGGATCACGCTGGCCTACGCGGTCACCGTGGCCGCCGTCGTCCTCCTCGCGGTCTGGCGCGTCGCCCGCCTGCGATGAGCGCACCCGCCGGCCGGACCCGCACGCCCGGCGGGCCGGACCGTCAGGCGTCACCGGCCGCGGCCAGGCCGTACGATCGAAGGATGAGCACGCGGATCGCCTTCCTCAAGGCGCACGGCACCGAGAACGACTTCGTGGTCGTGCCGGACCCCGAGAACTCCGTGGACCTGCCTCCCGCCGCCGTCGCCGCGCTGTGCGACCGCCGGGCGGGGATCGGCGGGGACGGGCTGCTGCACGTGGTGCGTTCGGCCGCCCACCCGGAGGCCCGGGAGATGGCCGGCGAGGCCGAATGGTTCATGGACTACCGCAACGGCGACGGCTCGGTCGCCGAGATGTGCGGCAACGGCGTCCGCGCCTTCGCCCGCTACCTCCAGCACGCCGGGCACGTCACCGCGGGCGAGCTGGCCGTGGCCACCCGCGGCGGGGTGAAGACCGTGCACCTGGCCAAGGACGGCGACGTCACCGTGCGCATGGGCCGCGCGGTGCTCCCCGAGGGTGAGGTGACGGTCTCGGTCGACGGCCGCAGCTGGCCCGCCCGGAACGTCAACATGGGCAACCCGCACGCGGTCGCCTTCGTGGAGGACCTCGCGCACGCCGGGAACCTGTTCTCCGCGCCGCCGTTCGCCCCGGCCTCCGCCTATCCCGATGGCGTCAACGTCGAGTTCGTCGTCGACCGCGGACCGCGCCACGTCGCGATGCGGGTGCACGAGCGCGGCTCCGGCGAGACCCGCTCCTGCGGGACCGGCGCCTGCGCCGTCGCCGTCGCGACGGCCCGCCGGGACGGCGCGGACCCGGCCGTCACCGGCACGCCCGTCACGTACACGGTGGACCTGCCCGGCGGGCGCCTGGTGATCACCGAGCATCCGGACGGCGAGATCGAGATGACCGGCCCGGCGGAGATCGTCGCCGAGGGGCAGATCGACCCCGAGTGGCTCGAGCGGGCCACCGCCGCGAAGGCGCCAGAGGTCCGGAACGTATGAAACCGGGCGGAAGGGGACAGGCGGAGGCGGTGAGGGTGTTCTCGGCCCGCACAGGGCGCCACCACGCCGCAGAGGCGGTCTCCTTCCCTCGAACGGGTGATCCCGTTCACGCTGGGCGAGAGGCGGTGAACGGCACGTGGTGGGCTCGATAGCATCAAGCACCGGTCCGGACGGGGGATCGACACCGCACCCCTGGCCGTGTCGCCTCTCGGGCTTCCCGTCCGCCGGTCGACGCAGCCGGAGGTGCCGATGAGCGCGGAGGCCACGAACGCCGCCACCCCAGGGGCCGTGACGCCCGTACCGCAGAGCCCGCCGGCTCCCCGCCGGCGCTCCAGGTCCAGAATCGACCTGAGACGGCTCGGGCGGGCCGCCCTGCTCGGGCCCAACGGCCGTGACCGGCTGCCCGACGCCATCAGCCACGTCGCCGAGGCCCACCGGGCGCACTTCCCCGAGGCCGACCTCGAGCCGCTGCGCCGCGCCTACGTGCTGGCCGAGTCCTCGCACCGCGGCCAGATGCGCAAGAGCGGCGAGCCGTACATCACGCACCCTCTCGCGGTGACCCTGATCCTCGCCGAACTCGGCGCGGAGACCACCACGTTGACCGCCTCGCTGCTGCACGACACGGTGGAGGACACCGCCGTCACCCTGGAGCAGGTGCGCGCCGAGTTCGGCGAGGAGGTCTCCTACCTGGTCGACGGCGTCACCAAGCTGGAGAAGGTCGACTACGGCGCGGCCGCCGAGCCCGAGACCTTCCGCAAGATGCTCGTCGCCACTGGCAACGACGTCCGCGTGATGTCGATCAAACTCGCCGACCGGCTGCACAACATGCGCACCCTCGGCGTGATGCGGCGCGAGAAGCAGGAGCGCATCGCCAAGGTCACCCACGAGGTACTCATCCCGCTCGCCGAACGACTCGGCGTGCAGGTGCTCAAGACGGAGCTGGAGGACCTGGTCTTCGCGGTCCTGCGCCCCGAGGAGCACGAGCGCACCCGGGAGCTGATCGACGGCAACGCGGCCGCGGCGGAGGACCCGTTGGCCGAGATGGCCGAGTCGGTGCGCGCGGTGCTGCGTGAGGCCGACATCCCCGCCGAGGTCGTCATCCGGCCGCGGCACGCCGTCTCGGTGCACCGGGTGTCCGTCAAGCGCGGGCAGTTGAGGGGCACCGACTTCGGGCGGCTGCTGGTCCTGGTGAACGAGGACGCCGACTGCTACGGAGTGCTCGGCGAGCTCCACACCTGCTTCACCCCGGTCGTCTCGGAGTTCAAGGACTTCATCGCGGTCCCCAAGTTCAACCTCTACCAGTCGCTGCACACCGCGGTCGCCCGGGAGGACGGCCAGGTCGCCGAAGTCCTCATCCGCACGCACCGGATGCACCAGTTCGCCGAAGCCGGCGTCATCGCGCTGGGCAACCCCCATGTGGCGCCCCCCGGTTCGGACGAGCAGGGCGAGGGCGGCGAGCGCGACCGGGGGGACGCGGGTCCGGACGGCGAGCGGGCGGATCCGACGCGTCCGGGCTGGCTGTCACGGCTGCTGGCCTGGCAGGCCGCCGCCCCCGACACCGACATCTTCTGGTCCACGCTGCGCCAGGACCTCGCCCAGGACCGGGAGATCACCGTCTTCCGCGCCGACGGCGGCGCCCTGGGCCTGCCCGAGGGCTCGACCTGCGTGGACGCGGCCTACGCCCAGTACGGCGAGGACGCCCACTCCTGTATCGGTGCCCGCGTCAACGGACGCCTCGCCGCCCTCGGGACGGTGCTGCGCGACGGTGACCGGGTGCAGCTGCTGATGGGCCAGGACCCTGCCTCCGAGCCCTCCCGCGAGTGGCTCGACCACGCCCACACGCCGACCGCGCGCATCGCCATCCAGCGCCGCCTGGCCGCCCGCGCCGCCGAGGCGCCCGCCGGCGAGACGCCTGCCGAGGGCCGTGCGGACGAGGCGATCCGGGAGGTCCCGCCCGCCCCGGAGCCCTCCGTGGAGCCGGACGTGTCCTTCCGCGGCACCGGCGTCCTCAGCGACCGGCCGGGCCTCGCCGTCCGGCTGGCCGGCTGCTGCACGCCCGTGCCCGGCGACGACATCGTCGGCTTCACCGTGCGCGGCGGCGCGGTCGCCGCCCACCGGGTGGACTGCGCCACCGCGGTGCGGATGCTCGGCACCGGCCGCGAGCAGGTCCCCGTCCACTGGGGCGAGACCACCGCCTGCCGGGTCACCCTGGTCGCCGAGTCCTTCGGCCGGCCCCACCTGCTGGCCGACCTCACCGAGGCGATCGCCGCCGAGGGTGTGGACATCGTCTCCGCCACCGTGGAGCCGCCGGTCCGCCAGCGGGTCCGCCACACCTACACGCTGCACCTGCCCGACGCGGGCCACCTGTCCGCGCTGATGCGGGCCATGCGGGACGTGCCCGGCGTCTTCGACGTCAGCCGCGCCGCCTCCGCCGCGCAGTGAGCCCGCGGGGCCGGCCTCCCGAGGACCCGGAGGGCCCGCGCCGCCGGCGTGTGACGGAGTGTTGCGCGGCGCGTGCGTGACGGAACGTGCTCGCGGTGCGTGCGTGACGGGGTGCCGAAGGCTCGTGCGGTGCGGAAGGCCCGCCCTCGTGTCTGGCGGGGGTGCCAGATGATTGATCCCAGGCGGTCGGTGGTCACTGTGAAGCGCGGACCGCTTCCACCGCCTCCCGGACATCCGAGTGCGGGTCGTCGGCGAGGTCGTCCAGCAGTGCGGTGACCCCAGGAGTGGACCAGCGGGCCACCGCCCACACCAGTTCCTCCCGCACCCCGGGGTCGGGGTGGGTGGCGAGGCGGCCCAACTGGGCGAGCGGGCCCCGCCGGCGCATTCCGAACCAATGCAGTGCCTCCCGCAGCGCGGCTGGGTCCCCTGGGTCACCGGCTGCGGCGACCCTGGCGAGCAGCACCCTGGCCGGTGGCGGCGGACCGTCCAGCGGATGCGGCAACCGCTCACGCAGGCGCCGCGCTCCGTACCCGCCGCGCACCCGGCACCCGAAACAGGTGCAGGGGCGCGCACCGTGCGCGTCCGGCTGGTACCGCCAGCCCACCACCTGCGGCGCAGCGCGGACCCGGTGCACTTCACGTGGCCGGATCGCCCGGGGTACGAACACCTCCCACCCGCGCGGATCCTCCAGTGCCGCGATCCGCCGCACCGCCTCTGCCGCAGAAACGGTGGCCTGGGCGTCCCGCGCCCGGTCGGTATAGCGTCCGACCAGCACCTGCTGGGCGTCGTCCAGCCGTACGTGGACGGCCACAATCCCGCCCCGGCTGCCGAAACGGGCCAGCTCGCGCAGCCATTGGTGGGTGAGGGTGTACGACGGCAGCACCGGGAAGCAGTAGACCCCGCGTGCGCTGCCCTGTCCGTGGCCGGCCGCCCGGATCCCGGACCGTCGGATGCGCGGAGCGTTCGCCGCTGAGGTCAAGTGCACGAAAATCGGCATGCCATGGGATGTTAGGAGATTGATTCCACATTGGCTGCGTGCAGTCGTCGCCCGCGTCATGCAGCGCATCCTCGCGCTGACCGCGGCGATCTGGCACAACGACCACACCGGACAGCCCGCCCTACGTGCGTGACGCGGCCGGAACCCGTTCGGGTGGGAAGGACGCGAGTCGTCCCCGCGGCGGGGGCCGGTCCTGGTAGCCGTGGGGGATGCTCACGCACCGCCCCCGCCGCGCAGCCCGCGCCGCCCTGCTCGCCTCGGCCGTCTCCGTCTGCCTGGTGGCGGCCGCCGCACCCGACCCCACCCCCGCCGAGCCCCTCGGCGTCGGCGACCGGCTCTTCCCCCAGCTGGGCAACCCGGGATACGACGTCCGCTCCTACGACCTGCGCTTCGCTTACCCGGGCTCCAACAGCCGGCCGATGAAGGCGGTCACCACCATCGAGGCCGAGGTGACCCACCGCCTGGAGCGGATCAACCTCGACTTCGCGCACGGCGTGGTCTCCTCGGTGACGGTGGACGGCGAGAAGGCCGCCTTCGCCACCGCCGGCGAGGACCTGGTGATCACGCCCCGCCGGACGCCGGAGCCCGGCGACACCACCCGCATCGTCGTCCGGCACACCAGCGACCCACGGCCGCCGAAGGACCAGCAGCACGGCTGGGTGGTGACCAAGGACGGCCTCGCCATGGCCAACCAGGCCGACGCCGCCCACCTGGTCTTCCCCTGCAACGACCACCCCTCCGACAAGGCGCTCTACACGATCCACGTCACCGCCCCCGCCGCGCTGACGGCCGTGGCGAACGGCCTGCCGGACAAGCGCCCGCAGAACGCCGACCGGGACGCCGGGAGCCGCACCTGGACCTACCGGAGCAAGCACCCGATGGCCACCGAACTGGTCCAGGTCTCGGTGGGCCGCTCCGCCGTGGTCGGCCGCAAGGGGCCGCACGGGCTGCCGCTGCGGGACGTCGTCCCCGCCGCCGACCGCGCGAAGCTGGAGCCGTGGCTGGCGAAGACACCCGGCCAGATCGCGTGGATGGAGAACAAGGTCGGCCCCTACCCGTTCGAGACGTACGGGGTGCTGATCGCCGACACCGCCACCGGGTTCGAGCTGGAGACCCAGACGCTCTCCCTCTTCGAGCGCTTCCTCTTCACCGAGCCCGCGATCCCCGCCTGGCTGGTCGAGTCGATCATGGTGCACGAGCTCGCCCACCAGTGGTTCGGCGACAGCGTCACCCCGGCCACCTGGTCCGACGTCTGGCTCAACGAGGGCCACGCCACCTGGTACGAGGCGCTGTACGGCGAGGAGACCGGGCACCGCACGCTGGAGGAGCGGATGAAGGCCGCCTACGCCTCCTCCGACAAGTGGCGTGCCGCCGGGGGACCGCCGGCCGCCCCCAAGGCGCCCAGGGACGGGCAGAAGATCGGCATCTTCCGGCCGGTGATCTACGACGGGGCCGCGCTGGTGCTGTACGCCCTGCGGCAGGAGATCGGACGGCACGCCTTCGAGCAGGTCGAGCGGGCCTGGGTGCACCGCCACCAGGACGCCACCGCGACCACCGCGGACTTCGTGCGGCTCGCCTCCGAGGTCGCCGGGCGCGACCTGGACGGCTTCTTCCGTGCCTGGCTCCAGGACACCCGGACCCCGCCGATGCCGGGGCACCCGGACTGGAAGGCGGAGGCTCCCACGGCCGAGGGCAAGCCGGCCCAGGGCCGCACGGTGATCCCCGCCCCCGGCCTGGGGCACGGGCACGTGGGGCACGAGCCCATGGGGCACGGCCATGTGGGGCACCGGCACACGGAGCTCGGCCACACGCAGTGACGGGGCGGGGCGGTGGAACGTGGAGTCCGGTCACGTGGGGCTCGCGCATGCAGGGCTCGGGCAGGTGCTGCCCGCCCAGCTCTCTCACGTGGGGCGCGGCCAGGCGCACCCGGGCCCGTACCCGCACGCGGGTGACCGCCGCGCGGGTGCACCGTCGTCGCGGCGGCACATAACCCGGTGACGGGGCGGCGGCGCCGTGGGACCATCGTGGGGCACGGGCGGGTTGCCCGGGAATCTCCCGGGGCACCCGGACGTTGTGACCAGTGACGGACCGCACGGCCCGCCATCACACCCTTCGACGTAAGGACCCAATGACCTCCTCTTCATCCACTTCCCAGGACTCTCAGCGCGCCGCGCACGCCCTTCGGGCCGATGCCCTGATGGAAGAGGACGTCGCCTGGAGCCACGAGATCGACGGCGAGCGGGACGGCGAGCAGTACGACCGCTCCGAGCGGGCGGCCCTGCGCCGCGTCGCGGGCCTCTCCACCGAACTCGAGGACGTCACCGAGGTCGAGTACCGGCAGCTCCGCCTGGAGCGGGTCGTGCTCGTCGGGGTGTGGACCTCAGGTACGGCGCGGGACGCGGAGAACTCGCTGGCCGAGCTCGCCGCCCTCGCCGAGACGGCGGGCGCGCTGGTGCTCGACGGCCTGGTCCAGCGGCGTGACAAGCCTGACGCGGCCACCTACATCGGCTCCGGCAAGGCCAACGAGCTGCGCGACATCGTGATCGAGTCGGGCGCGGACACCGTCATCTGCGACGGTGAGCTGAGCCCTGGCCAGCTGATCCACCTCGAGGACGTCGTCAAGGTCAAGGTCATCGACCGGACCGCGCTGATCCTCGACATCTTCGCCCAGCACGCCAAGTCCCGAGAGGGCAAGGCGCAGGTCGCGCTGGCGCAGATGCAGTACATGCTCCCGCGACTGCGCGGCTGGGGTCAGTCCCTGTCCCGTCAGATGGGCGGCGGCAAGGGCGGCGGCCTCGCCACCCGTGGTCCCGGTGAGACCAAGATCGAGACGGACCGGCGCAGGATCCGCGAGAAGATGGCGAAGATGCGCCGGGAGATCGCGGAGATGAAGACCGGCCGTGACGTGAAGCGTCAGGAACGGCGCCGCAACAAGGTGCCCTCGGTCGCCATCGCCGGATACACCAACGCCGGCAAGTCGTCCCTGCTCAACCGCCTCACCGGCGCGGGCGTCCTGGTCGAGAACGCGCTGTTCGCGACCCTGGACCCGACCGTGCGCCGGGCCGAGACGCCCAGCGGGCGGGTGTACACCCTGGCCGACACCGTCGGCTTCGTGCGCCACCTGCCGCACCACCTGGTCGAGGCGTTCCGCTCCACCATGGAGGAGGTCGGCGAGTCCGACCTGATCCTGCACGTGGTGGACGGCTCGCACCCGAACCCGGAGGAGCAGCTGGCCGCGGTCCGCGAGGTGATCCGTGACGTCGGCGCCACCGGCGTGCCGGAGATCGTCGTGATCAACAAGGCGGACGCCGCGGACCCGCTGGAACTCCAGCGGCTGATGCGGGTCGAGAAGCGCTCCATCGCGGTGTCGGCCCGTACGGGGCTGGGCATCGACGAGCTGCTGGAGCTGATCGACGCCGAGCTGCCCCGCCCGGCCGTCGAGGTCGAGGCGCTCGTCCCGTACACCCACGGCAAGCTGGTGGCGCGGGCGCACACCGAGGGCGAGGTGATCTCCGAGGAGCACACCGCGGAGGGCACCCTTCTCAAGGTGCGGGTGCACGAGGAGCTGGCGTCGGACCTCGCCCCGTTCACGCCGGCCACCGCCTGACCTGTCGGGCCGTGACCCCCTTCGGGTCACGGAGCCCGTAGGGCCGAGTACGCACGAGGGCCCGCCTTCCCGGTTCGACCGGGAAGGCGGGCCCTCGTGCTGCTCGGGGCCGGAGCCCGTTACTCCGCGCTGACCTTCTTGTAGAGCTTCTCGGCCTGGGCGTCGAGGCGCGGACCGGCCAGCCAGCCCGCCGAGATCGGGCCGATGGAGGTGTTGGAGACCAACGCCTGCTTGCCGTCCGAGCCCTTGGCGACCCAGCCGCCGCCGGAGGAGCCGGCCGTCATCGAGCAGCCGATCCGGTACATGGTCGGGTCGCTGGCCACCACCGACAGGCGGCCCGGCTCGTCCTGGCACCGGAACATCCGCTCACCGTCGTAGGGGGCGGCGGCCGGGTAACCGGTGGCGGTGATGCTGTCGACGTCCGGCACGGCCGGGGCGTCGAACTCGACGGGCAGCGCCGTGCCCACCGTCTCCTCCAGCGACTTGCCGCCGCCGTTCTCCGGGGTCACCTTCAGCACCGCGTAGTCGAACGGCGCTCCGTTGCCGCCGGTCTGGCCGCCCTGCGCGATCCACTGGTCCGAGGTCATCGCGACCTGGGCCCACCACAGGCCGTGCGGAGCGAGCTGCTCGGGCGCGGCGTCGGCCAGCTTCTGGCCGCTGAGGCCCTTGTCGTTGTAGGCGGGGACGAAGGCGATGTTGCGGTACCAGCCGCCCTTCTCACCGGCGTGCACGCAGTGGCCCGCCGTCCACACCAGGTTCGACTTCCCCGGGTTGGCCGGGTCCTTCACCACCGTCGCCGAGCAGACCATGGTGCCCTGCGGTCCGTCGAAGAAGAGCTTGCCCGCGGCGGGCGCGGACCTGCTGTACGGCGTCGCCACCGCTGCGGCCTCCACCACCTGGGGCGTCGGGTCGGTCACGCCCTGGTCGCCGGAGAGGTCGTTCTCGTCGACCGTGTTCGCCGGGTCCTCGGCCTCCCGCATGCGGTCGGAGTTCCAGAGGTCCTCGATGATCGGGTTGATGAACTGGTCGGCCTCGCGCAGCCAGTCGTCCCGGTCCCAGTTCTTCCAGGCGCCGCCCCGCCACTCGTCGAGGTCGATCCCGTGCTCCTTGAGCTTGTCGGTCAGCTCCTGGGGGATCTTGATCTTTCCGTCGCCGACGTCCGGCACGGACACCTTCGGCTTGTCGGCGCCGGTGACGTCCTCCGGGCCGCAGGCGCCCGCGGTCAGCGCCAGGGCTGAGGCGAGGACGACGGCGGCGAGAGGGCGGAAGCCGCCACGGCGGGCACGGGAGGACCCTCCCCCGGTCGTTCCCCGGCCGTGCGGAAAGGGCGGGCGTATGGGTCGCATTGCAGAACTCCCCCTGGCGTGAGTGCGCTTGGACGTGATGGGACCGGTCACCCACGGTGCCCGATCAGCCACCGCCACCCTAGGCGGTGGCTGTGGGTGACTGCCGACGGATCGGCAACGGTTCCGTCACGAGGGGGAGTCGGCTCACCCTGCGGCTTTCCCGGAACTCGGGTTTCACCCGTGTCCCTCGCGAAGCGCCGGCAGTTGTAGCGGTGAGGGGACGGCTGTCCATGCCCGGCCCCGACGACGTGGGGCGGCGGGAGGACCAGAGGGTGGCCTTGACCGAATCCGTGCGCAGGCAGCCGCTGCGGGAGGCGTCGGCGCGGACGTACGCGCGCGCCCTGCCGATCGTGCCGGTGCGCGCCCGGGGCATGACCGTCGAGGGCGCCGACGGCCGCCGCTACCTGGACTGTCTGTCGGGTGACGGGGCGCTGGCGCTGGGGCACAATCACCCGGTGGTGCTGGCGGCGGTGCGGGAGGTGCTCGACTCGGGCGCGCCCATCGGCGTGCTGGACCTGAGCACACCGGTCGAGGAGCGGTTCGTCGCCGAACTGCTCGCCACGCTGCCGCCCGGGCAGGCGCGGGGGGCGCGGGTCCGCTTCTGCGGGCCCGCCGCGGCGGACGCCCTGGCCGTGGCCTCCCGCCTGGTCCAGGACGCCACCGGGTCCGCCGGGCCCCCGGTGCCGGCCGACCGGCCGGGGGAGGGGCACGCGAGCGTGGAGGCGCTGCTCGAAGGGTGCGCCGCGGGGGCTCCGCGGCCCGCCGGAGTGGTCGCCGAACCTCTGGACGACGGACGGCTGCGCGCTGTGCGGAAGGCGACGCGGGCGCTCGGGGTGCCGCTGATCGTCGACGAGACGGTGACCGGGGTCGGGCGGACCGGCGCGTTCTGGGCCGTGGAGCACAGCGAGGTGGTGCCGGACGTGATGGTGCTGGCCAAGGCGATCGGCGGCAGCCTGCCGCTGGCGGTGGTGGTGCACCGGGAGGACCTGGAGGCCACCGCCTCCGCCCCAGCCGCCGAGGGCCGTGCGGCCGTCTCGGCGGTCCGGGCCGCGTCGGCCGACGAGGCGCGGGGCAACCAGCTCGCCATGGCGGCGGGCGCGGCGACCCTCGCCCATGTCCGCGAGCACCGGCTGGCCGAGCGGGCCGCGGTGGTGGGGGAGCGCATGCTGGCCCGACTGCGCGAACTGGCGGCCCGTTTCCCGTCCGTCGCGGGCGTCCGCGGACGCGGGCTGATGCTGGGCCTGGAGTTCACGGCCCCTGACCCGGCCGCGGTCACGGTCACGGCCGCGGCCGCGGACCCGGTCACCGGGGCTCCGTGCGGCGTGTCCGGGCAGGCGGCGGCGGTGCGCCGGGAGTGCCTGCGGCGGGGGCTGATCGTCGGCCTCGGGGGTCCGCGTGCCGAAGTGGTGCGCCTGCTGCCGCCGTTGACGGTCAGCGACGAACAGGCGGACGCCGTGCTGGAGCGGCTGGCCGACGCGGTGAGGGCCGCGGCGGACACCGCACGGCCCTGAGCCGTCCACGGGGCCGGGCCCGCCCCCCGGCCGACACCGCGCGGGTCCCGCACGCCCCCGGGCCCCGCACCTCCGCGGCCGAACATCGCGCGGGTCGCTCACGCCCGCGACCCCTGCACATCCGTGGCCGAACATCGCGCGGGTCGCTCACGCCCGCGACCCCTGCACATCCGTGGCCGAACATCGCGCGGTCCCGCGAACCTGCGGGCCTCGTATGTCCGCGACCGAACATCGCGCGCGTGCCCGGAAGTCCGCGGCCCGACGGCGGGTGGTTCCGCGCGGCGTGCGACCGCCACCGGCACGCTTCCGGCCGCCTGCCGTCCGGACGTCTCCACCGTCCCGCCGCCTGCGGGCCGCGGCGTGCGGCGCGGCGCCTCCGGGCCGTGCCCGCCGTCACGGTCCGCCCGCGAGCCCGTCCCGCCTTCAGCCTGTGTCGCCCGTACTTCTGCACCATCCCTGCTGTGAGGACCAGTTGAACGTCACCCCGCCCACCGAGCCGACCCTCCTGCCCCGCGCCAGGGCCACCGGCGACGACGCCGAGGTGGACGGCGGCGCCGTCGCCGACCCGCTGGAGGGCGCGGACCCCCTGGCCGTCGCCGACGCCGCCACCGTGGAGAACCTGCTGCGCTGCTGGGTGCGGGAGCGGAACCTGCCCGCGCCGCCGCTGGGTCTGCCGTTGCGGGTGCCGCTGCCCGCGTGCGGCGCCGAGCTGGTCGTGCCGGTCCGGTACTGGTCGCCCACCGGCTTGCACCGCTTCGGCGCGGCCCGGCCCGCCACCGCGCCCGCCTCCACACCCCCGGTGGACGCGGCGCTGCTCGCCGCGCTGCTGGCGCGGGAGACGGCGGCCCACGCGGAGACGGCAGCGCACCAGAGGGCTCCGCACGAGATGGCTCCGCACGAGAGGGCTCCGTACGGGGGGACCACCACGGCGCCCGTCGGACCGGGAGCGGCACCCGGCGACGGCCCCGGCCCGGTGGCCCGGGTGATCGACTCTGCCCGCCGCACCGCCGTGTTCCTGACCGAACGCTTCCACGGCAGGGGCCTCGGTCCGGCTCCGGTCCCCGACCTCTTCCTCGGCGCCGAGCAGGCCCTCCTCCTCGGGCACCCCTTCCACCCGGCCCCCAAGAGCCGGGAAGGACTGACCGACGAAGAGCTCGTGCGGTACTCCCCGGAAACCCGCGGGGCCTTCCCCCTGCACTGGGTCGCGGTCGCCCCCGGCGCCCTGGCCGCGGATTCGGCCTGGACCGAGGACGGCAGGACCGTGCCCGCCCAGGACCTCGTCGCCCGGCTGCACGGCCCGGCCCCTGACGCCCCGCCTGGGCACGCCCTGCTTCCCGTGCATCCCTGGCAGTGGCGACGGCTGCGGGACGACGGCCGGGTGACGGCGCTGCTGGACGCCGGCCTCCTCACCGACCTCGGCGTCCGGGGTGAGCCCTGGAGCCCCACCTCCTCCGTCCGCACCCTGTACCGCACCGGCGCCCCCGTGATGCTCAAGCTGTCGCTGGGCCTGCGCGTCACCAACTCGCTCCGGGAGAACCTCCGCAAGGAACTCCACCGAGGCGTCGAGGTCCACCGGCTGCTGCGCGGTGATCTCGGCGCCCGGCTGCGTGCCGCGCATCCCGGCTTCGACATCGTCCGGGACCCGGCCTGGCTGGCCGTGGACGCGCCGGACGGCAGCCCGGTGCGCGGACTCGACGCGGTGCTGCGGCACAACCCGTTCGGGCCGGCCGACGACGTGCTGTGCGTCGCCGCGCTCTGCGCCCCCCGCCCGGCCTGCGCGCGGCGGCCCGGCCGGCCGGTCTCCCGGCTCGCCGGTCTGGTCACCGGCCTCTCCGAACGCACCGGACGGCCCCTGGACGCCGTCTGCGCCGAGTGGCTCCTGCGCTACCTGCACGCCGTCGTCCGTCCGGTGCTGGATCTGGACGGGGAGGCGGGCGTCGCCCTGGAGGCCCACCAGCAGAACACCCTCGTCGTCCTGGACGCGGACGGCTGGCCGGCCGGCGGCCGCTACCGGGACAACCAGGGGTACTACTTCCGCGAGTCGCGCCGGGCCGAGCTGGAGGCCCTGCTGCCCGGCGTCGGCCGCCGCAGCGACACCTTCGTCGCCGACGCCGTCACCGACGAACGCTTCGCCTACTACCTCGGCGTCAACAACGTCCTCGGCCTGATCGGCGCGTTCGGCTCGCAGCGGCTCGCCGACGAGCGTCTGCTGCTCGCCGCGTTCCGCCGCTTCCTGTCCGACATGTCCACCGGCCCCGGCCGCACCCGCTCCCCGCTGCCCGCCCGGCTCCTCGACGAACCGCTGCTGCGGTGCAAGGCCAACCTGCTCACCCGGCTGCACGGCCTCGACGAACTCGTCGGTCCGGTCGACACGCAGTCGGTGTACGTCACCGTCGCCAACCCGGTGTACGCCGGATGACCGCCGCCGCGCCCGCCCGGGCCGTCCAGGCCGGTCCGGCCCGGTACGGGTCCCACCGCCCGGGTCGGGCCGGCGACCGGGCATCGGTCGCCACCCCTGCCGGGGAGTTCCGGCTGCTGCCCGTGCGCGTCGCCGAACACCTCGGTCTCGTGCACCGGTGGATGAACGACCCCGTGGTGGCGGCCTTCTGGGAGCTCGCCGGGCCGCCCCGGCGGACCGAGGAACACCTGCGCGCCCAGCACGGCGGTGACGGAGGCAGCGGTGGCGTCGGCGGTGGAGGCCGGAGCCTGCCCTGCCTCGGGCTGCTCGACGGGCGCGCCATGAGCTACTGGGAGATCTACCGCGCCGACCTGGACCCGCTCGCGGACCACTACCCCGCGCGCCCCCACGACACCGGTGTGCACCTGCTGATCGGCGAGGCCGCCGACCGCGGCCGCGGTCTGGGCGCCCTGCTGCTGGACGCCGTCGTCCGGCTGGTGTTCGAACGGCGTCCGGCCTGCCCACGGGTCGTCGCCGAGCCCGACGTCCGTAACCACGCCTCCATCGGCGCCTTCCGGAGGGCCGGGTTCCGCCGGGCCGCCGAGCTGGCGCTGCCCGGCAAACGCGCTGCCCTGCTGATCCGCGGGCGGGGCGTTGTCGGAGGGACGCACTAGGGTTGGTGGCGCTATGACGAAGCCCTCTCTCCCCGAACTCCTGCACGCCGCGGTCGCGGCCGTCGGCGGCACGGAGCGTCCCGGTCAGGTGACCATGGCCGAAGCCGTCGCGGAGGCCATCGACGACGGAACGCACCTGCTGGTCCAGGCCGGCACCGGCACCGGAAAGTCGCTCGGCTACCTGGTGCCCGCCCTCGCGCACGGGGAGCGCGTGGTCGTCGCCACGGCCACCCTGGCCCTGCAGCGCCAGCTGATCGAGCGCGACCTGCCCCGCACGGTGGAGTCGCTGCACCCGCTGCTGCGGCGCCGTCCCGAGTACGCGATCCTCAAGGGCCGCTCCAACTACCTGTGCCTGCACCGGCTGCACGAGGGTGTGCCGCAGGAGGAGGACGAGGGCCTCTTCGACCAGTTCGAGGCCGCCGCCCCCACCAGCAAGCTCGGCCAGGACCTGCTCCGGCTGCGCGACTGGGCCGACGAGACCGAGAACGGCGACCGGGACGACCTCACCCCGGGCGTCTCCGACAAGGCCTGGCAGCAGGTGTCGGTGTCCTCCCGTGAATGCCTGGGCGCCACCAAGTGCGCCTACGGCGCCGAGTGCTTCGCCGAGGCCGCCCGCGAGCGGGCCAAGCTCGCCGACGTGATCGTCACCAACCACGCGCTGCTGGCCATCGACGCCATCGAGGGCGCTCCCGTGGTCCCGCAGCACGAGGTGCTGATCGTCGACGAGGCGCACGAGCTGGTCTCCCGGGTCACCGGCGTCGCCACCGGGGAGCTCACGCCCGGCCAGGTCGGCCGGGCGGTACGCCGCGCCGCCAAGCTGGTCGACGAGAAGTACGCCGACCAGCTGCAGACCGCCTCCGAGGGCTTCGAGCGGGTCATGGAGCTGGCGCTGCCGGGCCGCCTGGAGGAGATCCCCGAGAACCTGTCCTACGCCCTCACCGCGCTGCGGGACGCCTGCCGGTCGGTGATCACCGCCATCGGCAACACGCGGGACAAGTCCGTCCAGGACGAGGACGCCGTCCGCAAACAGGCGCTGGCCTCCGTCGAGAACGTGCACGCCGTCGCCGAGCGGATCACCCATCACAACGAGTGGGACGTCGTCTGGTACGAGCGGCACGACCGGTTCGGGGCCTCGCTGCGGGTGGCGCCGCTGTCGGTGGCCGGGCTGATGCGGGAGAAGCTGTTCGCCGACCGCAGCGTCGTCCTGGCCTCCGCCACGCTCAAGCTGGGCGGGGACTTCAACGGCGTGGCCGCGTCGCTGGGGCTCGGCCGTGAGGGAGTCGAGGGCGAGGACCTCCCGCAGTGGAAGGGCGTCGACGTCGGCTCGCCGTTCGACTACCCCAAGCAGGGCATCCTGTACGTCGCCAAGCACCTGGCCAGGCCGGCCCGGGACGGCGACCGGGCGGACATGCTGGACGAGCTCACCGAGCTGATCCAGGCCGCCGGCGGGCGCACCCTCGGCCTGTTCTCCTCGATGCGGGCCGCGCAGCTCGCGGCCGTGGAGCTGCGCGAGCGGATCCCGGAGTTCCCCGTCCTGCTGCAGGGCGAGGAGACCCTCGGCGAGCTGATCAAGAACTTCGCCGCCGACCCGCGGACCTGCCTGTTCGGCACGCTCTCCCTCTGGCAGGGCGTGGACGTGCCGGGGCCCAGCTGCCAGCTGGTGGTCATGGACAAGATCCCGTTCCCCCGGCCCGACGACCCCCTCATGAGCGCGCGGCAGAAGGCCGTGGAGGAGGGCGGCGGCAACGGCTTCATGGCGGTCGCCGCGACCCACGCGGCACTGCTGATGGCGCAGGGGGCCGGCCGCCTGGTCCGGGCCACCGGTGACCGCGGCGTGGTCGCCGTCCTCGACCAGCGGCTGGCCACCGCCCGGTACGGCAGCTTCCTCAAGGCGGGGATGCCGGACTTCTGGTACACGACCGACCCGAACCAGGTCCGCCGCTCGCTGGCCGCCATCGACGCGAAGGCGCGGGAGGAAGGGCTCTAGAGGCGCCGCCCGGCCGGCGAACGGTCGGCGACAGGCACGCCGGCCGCAGCAGCCGCCGTGCCTGCCGCCCACCCTGCCCTTGGCCGTCCCTGGCCTCTGGCCGCACCTCGTCGGCTCCGGGACCGCCTGATGCCCGGCCACGGCCCCTGCGGTGGCCTGGTGGGCCTGGCGGCCGGGGCGGCGACGGCTCGGGCACCTCGGGCAGCGCTGCACCCGCACCCGGACCTGCCAGGGCGTGCCCCGTGCCCACCGGGCGGCCCTGCGGTGCCCACCGGTACCCCGCTCGGGGCCCGGCACCGCATACGGACACGGCAGGGCCCCGGAACCGGCGCAGGGGTTCCGGGGCCCGGTCTAACGCGGCCGACGGCCGCCTGCCTCAGACGCGGCGCAGGACCGCGACCACCTTGCCCAGGATGGTGGCGTCGTCGCCCGGGATGGGCTCGTAGGCGGCGTTGTGCGGCAGCAGCCACACATGGCCGTCCTCGCGCTTGAAGCGCTTCACCGTGGCCTCGCCGTCGAGCATCGCGGCGACGATGTCGCCGTTCTCCGCGACGGGCTGGCGGCGCACCGTGACCCAGTCGCCGTCGCAGATCGCGGCCTCGATCATGGAGTCGCCGACGACCTTCAGCACGAACAGCTCGCCGTCGCCCACCAGCTGGCGGGGGAGCGGGAACACGTCCTCGACCGACTCCTCGGCCAGGATCGGCCCACCGGCGGCGATACGGCCCACCAGGGGCACGTAGGACGCGGCCGGCTTGCCCGCGGTGTCGGTGGGCTGGACGGGAGCCGCCTGGTCCGACGCGCGGACCTCGTAGGCGCGCGGCCGGTGCGGGTCGCGGCGCAGGAATCCCTTGCGCTCGAGCGCCATCAGCTGGTGCGCCACGGAGGAGGTGCTGGAGAGGCCGACGGCCTGCCCGATCTCCCGCATGGACGGCGGGTACCCCCGGCGCTGCACCGAGTCACGGATCACCTCGATGACGCGCCGCTGGCGGTCGGTGAGGCCCGAGCTGTCCGCCCGGATGCCGGGAGGTCGGCCCGGCAGGGACCGCTTTGGCCCCTCGGGGTGCGTGGCTTCGTTCATCGCGGTGTTGATCCCGGCGTTGTTCACCGCGTGTTGCGGCTCGATACGCCCCTGGGAGCGGTCCTGGGCGGTGATGGTGGCGCTGTCTGCGGTGGTGGTCACGTCGGCCCCTCTCGATGGTCTCCCTGCTGCACAACGGTAGAGGCTTTCGAAAGGTTGCGCCAAACACACGTTCGAGTGAAAAATGCCGTTCCCTCTGACACGCGTCCGTGTTCGGGTGTAAGGCCGCACACCACCCCGTCCCGGGGCGAAAGAGGGCATCGGTATACGCTTCACACCGGTCCGCGGCCGCCCCGGACGACCCACAGTCTGCCATCCGGTACCCCGGCGGGCCGACCTCATGGCACCCTCCGGCCCGGCATCCTCGCAGGAGTCGCGCGCCGTGTCCGCCGGGTGCTCACGCTACCTTCCCAACCGGTCGCCGGCGGCCCCCGCGGGCGTGCTCCCGGCCCCGTTGTCACGGCCCGGCGCGGCCCGTTTCCCGGGTCCGGCGCGGCCCGCCGGACGGGACACGCGTGTCTGAGGTGCGCGTTCCGCCATTTCCCACCGCGGCCCCACATGTAGTGGTTGTATTTCCAGCGCCACCCAGAAGTTGTGGTGGGGGTGGTCTGCGAGCCCCAGGGCATCGCCTATGCTGGTGCTCGCTTCGAGGGGCCCACGGGGTCCCTGAGGCCGTTGTTTCTGCTTGCGAGGAGGGTTGGAGAACCATGCACTGCCCCTTCTGCAGGCACCCCGACAGCCGGGTCGTCGACAGCCGTACGACCGACGACGGCACGTCGATCCGCAGGCGCCGGCAGTGCCCCGAGTGCACCCGGCGGTTCACCACCGTCGAGACGTGCTCACTCATGGTGATCAAGCGCTCCGGGGTCACCGAACCGTTCAGCCGCAGCAAGGTCATCAACGGCGTCCGCAAGGCCTGTCAGGGCAGGCCGGTGACCGAGGACGCTCTGGCCAAGCTGGGGCAGCGGGTCGAGGAGGCGCTGCGCGCCACCGGCAGCGCCGAGCTCACCACGCACGACGTGGGGCTGGCCATACTCGGCCCGCTCCAGGAGCTCGACCTGGTGGCCTACCTGCGCTTCGCGTCCGTCTACCGGGCCTTCGAGTCCCTGGAGGACTTCGAGGGCGCGATCGTGGAGCTGAGGGAGGCAAGGCGTCCCGCCTCCGGCGAGGAGGCGCAGGACGCTTCGGGTGACGACGCTTCGGGCGAGGACGCTTCGGGCGCGCGGGCCCGGGAAGACGACCGCGGGCAGGTGGAGCCGGTGAACGCTCCCGCGCCCGTGAGCGCCGCCGACTGAGCGGGCGGACCGGCGCCGGGGCAGCGGCCCGGGCCGGACCGGACGGCGGTGGAAGAAGGACCGGTCGTGGGCGACGGCGCGAGGGCGTCCCACGGCTTACAGGACAGATACGTGCCCCATGGGAAGAACGGGGCACTTCAGGGCGTTTTGCCCGATACAGGGAGGCGGCATGACAGAGACGGCGAGCGGTCCGGCACGAGGTTCCCGGGCCAAGGGTTCCAAGGCTGCTGCGGCCCGGCAGGGACTGCGCATCGAGCGTGTCCACACGACCCCCGGCGTGCACCCGTACGACGAGGTGGTCTGGGAGCGCCGTGACGTCGTCATGACCAACTGGCGCGACGGCTCGATCAACTTCGAGCAGCGTGGCGTCGAGTTCCCCGACTTCTGGTCGGTGAACGCGGTCAACATCGTCACCAGCAAGTACTTCCGCGGCGCGGTCGGCACGCCGCAGCGCGAGACCGGCCTTCGGCAGCTGATCGACCGGATCGTGAAGACGTACCGCAAGGCCGGCGAGGACAACAAGTACTTCGCCTCGCCCGCGGACGCCGAGATCTTCGAGCACGAGCTGGCCTACGCCCTGCTGCACCAGATCTTCAGCTTCAACAGCCCGGTCTGGTTCAACGTCGGCACGCCGCAGCCGCAGCAGGTCTCCGCCTGCTTCATCCTCTCCGTCGACGACTCCATGGAATCGATCCTGGAGTGGTACAAGGAAGAGGGCATGATCTTCAAGGGCGGTTCGGGCGCGGGCCTGAACCTGTCCCGCATCCGCTCCTCCAAGGAGCTCCTCTCCTCCGGCGGCAACGCCTCCGGTCCGGTCTCCTTCATGCGCGGCGCCGACGCCTCCGCGGGAACCATCAAGTCCGGCGGCGCCACGCGCCGCGCGGCCAAGATGGTCATCCTCGACGTCGATCACCCCGACGTGGAGAACTTCATCGTGACCAAGGTGAAGGAGGAGGAGAAGATCCGCGCCCTGCGTGACGCGGGCTTCGACATGGACCTGGGCGGCGACGACATCACGTCCGTCCAGTACCAGAACGCCAACAACTCGGTCCGCGTGAACGACGAGTTCATGAAGGCCGTCGAGACCGGCTCCAAGTTCGGCCTGCGTGCCCGCATGACCGGCGAGGTCATCGAGGAGATCGACGCCAAGGACCTGTTCCGCAAGATGGCCGAGGCGGCCTGGGCCTGCGCCGACCCCGGCATCCAGTACGACGACGTCATCAACCACTGGCACACGTGCCCGGAGTCCGGCCGGATCAACGGCTCGAACCCGTGCAGCGAGTACATGCACCTGGACAACACGTCCTGCAACCTCGCCTCGCTGAACCTGATGAAGTTCCTGAAGGACGACGGCAAGGGCAAGCAGTCCTTCGACGTCGAGCGCTTCCAGAAGGTCGTCGAGCTGGTCATCACCGCGATGGACATCTCGATCTGCTTCGCGGACTTCCCCACCGAGAAGATCGGTGAGAACACCCGCGCCTTCCGCGAGCTGGGCATCGGCTACGCCAACCTCGGCGCCCTGCTGATGGCCACCGGTCACGCCTACGACTCGGACGGCGGCCGTTCCCTCGCCGGCTCCATCACCTCCCTGATGACCGGCACCGCCTACCGCCGCTCCGCCGAGCTGGCCGCCGTCGTCGGTCCGTACGACGGCTACGCCCGCAACGCCGAGCCGCACCAGCGCGTGATGAAGCAGCACTCCGACGCCAACGCCGTGGCCGTCCGCATGGACGACCTGGACTCCCCGGTGTGGGCCGCCGCGACCGAGGCCTGGCAGGACGTCCTGCGCCTCGGTGCGCAGAACGGCTTCCGCAACTCCCAGGCGTCCGTCCTGGCCCCGACCGGCACCATCGGTCTGGCCATGGGCTGCGACACCACGGGCGTCGAGCCGGACCTGGCCTTGGTCAAGTTCAAGAAGCTCGTCGGCGGCGGCTCGATGCAGATCGTCAACGGCACCGTGCCGCAGGCCCTGCGCCGCCTGGGCTACCAGGAGGAGCAGATCGAGGCGATCGTCGCCCACATCGCCGAGAACGGCAACGTGATCGACGCGCCGAGCCTCAAGCCGGAGCACTACGAGGTCTTCGACTGCGCCATGGGCGAGCGCGCCATCTCCCCGATGGGCCACGTCCGCATGATGGCCGCGATCCAGCCGTGGATCTCGGGCGCCATCTCCAAGACGGTCAACATGCCGGAGACGGCGACCGTCGAGGAGGTCGAGGAGATCTACTTCGAGGCGTGGAAGCTGGGCGTCAAGGCGCTCGCCATCTACCGCGACAACTGCAAGGTCGGCCAGCCCCTCTCCGCCAAGAAGAAGGAGGAGGAGAAGAAGGCAGAGCCGGTTGCCGAGGCCCCGGCCAAGGTCGAGAAGGTCGTCGAGTACCGCCCGGTGCGCAAGCGCCTGCCGAAGGGACGGCCCGGGATCACCACCTCCTTCACCGTCGGCGGCGCCGAGGGTTACATGACCGCCAACTCCTACCCGGACGACGGTCTCGGTGAGGTCTTCCTGAAGATGTCGAAGCAGGGCTCGACCCTCGCCGGCATGATGGACGCCTTCTCCATCGCCGTCTCGGTGGGCCTGCAGTACGGCGTGCCGCTGGAGACCTACGTCTCGAAGTTCACCAACATGCGCTTCGAGCCGGCCGGCATGACGGACGACCCGGACGTGCGGATGGCGCAGTCGATCGTCGACTACATCTTCCGCCGCCTGGCGCTGGACTTCCTGCCCTTCGAGACGCGGTCCGCGCTCGGCATCCACACCGCCGAGGAGCGTCAGCGCCACCTGGAGACCGGTTCCTACGAGCCGATCTTCGAGGAGGACGACATGGACACCGAGACCCTCGCCCAGTCGGCGCCCGTGGTGACGCCGAAGGCCGAGGCCCCGGTCGCCAAGCCGGCGCCGCGTGAGTCGCACACCAACGCGGAGCTGGTCGAGATGCAGCTGGGCATCCAGGCCGACGCCCCGCTGTGCTTCTCCTGCGGCACCAAGATGCAGCGGGCCGGTTCCTGCTACGTCTGCGAGGGCTGCGGCTCGACCAGCGGTTGCAGCTGACCGCGGGCGGTGTCGCGTGACCCCCGCGGGTGACGCGACCCGTTGAGAACGCCGACGGCGGGAGGAGCTCCACGCTCCTCCCGCCGTCGCGTGCGTCCGTGCCTTGATCGTCGGAACGGCTCTGCCCGCCGCGGTGGGCGCCGCCGAGGCCGCTTGCCGGGCGGTGCCGAGGCGTTGCTGTGGCCGACGGACCGCACGACGCCCTGGCGGCCGGTGACGGCCGGATGGTCCGCTTCACGCACGGCGGGGGCCCGTGTCCGGGCCCCCGCCGGGATGTGTTGAGGCGCGGGACGGGTCAGCCGCCGCTCGCCGCCCCCATGGCCTGAGGGAAACGCTCCGCGTCGTCGAAGCCCCGGACCGCGGAGCGGAAGCGCCAGCGGCCGCCCTCGTGGAGGAACTCGGCCAGCGTGGCCGCACGGGCGCCGGGGACCGCCGCGAAGTCGTCCTCGGCCAGCGCCGTGTATCCCTCGGCCACCCGGTAGCGGGCCTGGGGGACCTGGGAGAAGGCCCGCTCCCCGTTGCTCTGCTGTATCACCACGCCGACCACCACGCGGCCGAACTCCTCGGCGAGGCGGCCGAGTTCGAGGGTCATCACCTCGTCCCAGCCGAAACCCTTGCCGTCCCGGCTGTCCCGGCTCAGAGTGATCGTGCCGTCGGGCGAGCGGCTGTCGAAGTGCACCACGTACGCGGGCGTACCGTGCGGGTCGGCGTGCCGGTAGACCCCCGCCACCAGGTCGAGGTCGATCGCCGGTTGCCCCATCGGGCTGGGGTCCCACTTCAGTGACACCTCGACCTTGGCGATTCCCTTGCCGATGCCGGAAACGCTGCCGGACATTGTCTCCCCTTCCCTGGGCCTGAGTCCGTGCGGCCCTCCGACGCCCGTGACGCGGCGGCGTGTTGCTCGCCCCACCGGTCCAACCGGACCGCGCGGAAGGCCGGTTGTCCATCCTGCCACGCGTGTGCGAGCCATCACCGGTGAGTGCGCCGGTAGTTCGCGCCCTCCTTCGCCGCTCTTCGTGGCCGTACGATGGCGCGGTGCTGGTCAAGTGGATTCGCTGCACGGTCACGGACCCCCGGGGGTTCGAGCAGGGGCAGCGAAAATGGGCGGGTCTGCGCGGCGAGTCCGGCTTCCATGGGCAGGGTGGTGGATGGAGCCGGATGCGGCCGGGCGTCGTGCACCTCTTCTCCTTCTGGGAGAGCCGGGTGCTCTACGACTCGTTCATGGCGCTCTCCCACGACCGGCTGGCCACCGCCCAGGCCGGGACCTTCCGCGACCCCCGGGTCCGGCTCTTCACCCACCGGTTCGACGTGAAGACCGGCTTCCTGCCGCGCTTCGCCGAGGCCGACCGGGTCCGGGTGGCCCACTGCCGGGTGCACGAGGAGCGCGCCGAGCACTTCGCGCTCATGCAGGAGAAGGTGTGGAACCCCGCGATGGCGGGGTCCCCCGGCATGGTGCGCGGGCTGTTCGCCGAGGCGCCGGGGCCCGAGTTCATGATCCTCTCCATGTGGCAGTCGACCGCCGAGCGGGCCAAGTACCGCACCGAGCGCATCGAGCGGCTCGCCCTGCGCGCCCAGCTCGAGGCGGACGTGGCGGACCTCGACGGCGACATAGTGGATCTGGAGCCCACGTGGACGGTGATTCCGGCGGAACGTCCCTGAGAAGCAGGGAGGCCGTCGCGGGCGCCGGCACCCGATCTAGGGTTGCCGGTATGCCCCGACCCCGTCGCATCGTCCTCGTCCGGCACGGCGAGTCCTCCGGCAACGCCGACGACTCCGTCTACGAGCAGACCCCGGACCACGCCCTCCCCCTCACCGCCCAGGGCTGGAGGCAGGCCGAGGAGACCGGCCGCCGGCTCCGTGACGTGTTCGGCGACGACCGGGTGAGCGTCTACGTCTCGCCCTACCGCCGGACCCACGAGACCTTCCAGGGGCTGGGGCTCGACCCTGCCCGGGTGCGGGTCCGCGAGGAGCCCCGGCTGCGCGAGCAGGACTGGGGCAACCTTCAGGACCCCGACGACGTGGCGCGCCAGAAGGAGAACCGGGACGCCTACGGTCACTTCTTCTACCGCTTCGCCCAGGGGGAGTCCGGCGCCGACGTCTACGACCGGGTCGGCGGCTTCCTGGAGAGCCTGTTCCGCAGCTTCGAGCACCCCGACCACCCGCCGAACGTCCTGCTGGTCACCCACGGCCTGGCGATGCGGCTCTTCTGCATGCGCTGGTTCCACTGGACGGTCGACGAGTTCGAGTCGCTCTCCAACCCCGGGAACGGCGAGACCCGCATGCTCGTTCTCGGGGAGAACGGCAAATACACCCTGGACCGGCCCTTCGACCGCTGGCGCGAGCCCGTGCCGAAAGCCCCTGGCCGGAGGCGGGGGCGACCGGCAGGATGGCAGCGTGACGACCCCGACCACTGACCCCTCTTCCCACCCGAGGGCACGCCTGGACCGTGCCCTCGCCTCCCTGACCGGCCTCACCGTGGGCGACGCCCTCGGCTCCCAGTTCTTCGTCCCCGCCAACGGGCCGCTGCTGCGCGGCGGCGACCTCCCGCCCGGCACCTGGGGATGGACCGACGACACCGAGATGGCCTGCTCGGTGGTGGCCGTCCTCGCCGCGCGCGGCGGCGTCGACCAGGACGAACTGGCCGCCGCCTTCGCCCGGCACCACGACTTCGACCGCGGCTACGGCCCGGCGGTCAACCGGATGCTCCGCCTGGTCCGCGAGGGCGGCGACTGGCGTGAGCTGTCCGCCGCGCTGTTCGAGGGCCAGGGGTCCTGGGGCAACGGCGCCGCCATGCGGATCGCCCCGCTCGGCGCCTGGTTCGCCGACGACCCGGAGCGCGCGGTCCGCGAGGCCACCCTGTCGGCCGTCACCACCCACCGTCACCCCGAGGGGGTGGCCGGGGCGCAGGCGGTCGCCGCGGCCGCGGCCCTCGCCGCACGGTCCGCGGGGGCGTACCGCCCGGAGGAGCTGATCGACGGGGTGCTGGCCCTGCTGCCGGCCAGGAGCATGGTCGGCCTCGGCCTGGAGCGGGTGCGCACGCTGCTCGACTACGAGGACTCCGCCACCGTGGCCGCGGTGGTCGGCTGCGGGCGGCGCAGCACCGCGCAGGACACGGTTCCGTTCGCCCTCTGGTCCGCTGCGCGGGCGGGGAACGACTTCCGGAAGGCCTTCTGGACCACCGCCCGGGCCGGCGGGGACGTGGACACCACCTGCGCGGTGGTGGGAGGCGTCGTCGCGGCGGCCGGCCCGGCCGGAGCGCCGCCCGCGGAATGGACCGGGCGCACCGAGCCGTTGCCCGCGTGGGTCCCGGAGACGGTGGGATCCGGGGCGGCGGGATCCCCCGGGGTGTGATCCCCCGGGGGTGGGATCCGCGAACGCGGGGTCCGAGCACGTGAGGTCTGCGCACGCGGGGTCCGAGCACGTGAGGTCTGCGCACGCGGGGGCCGAGCCGGCGGGGCCCCGGGAGGAGGTCGGGCCGGTTGTCGGGTGTCGGTTGCCGGCTGTCGGGTGGCGCTTGCCGGTTGTCGGGGTGACGGTCGCCGGTCGTCGGGGGAACGGTGCCGCGACGACTGCGTCCCGGTGGTGCCTCGGTCGGCTGCCGTGGCTGTGCGTCCATCGGCGGGCGCCCTGGCGGTCGTGCGGAGCTGCCCCTCGGTGGCCATCCGCCCGCCCAGGGCTGCCTTCGCGGGCATGCACGCCGCCGGACGCCTCTCGGTGCCCGGCCGTCGGCCGTTGCGGGCCGTCTCCCCTGGGGCCGCAGAGGCCCGTGTGTCACAGACATGCCACAGGGTTGCCACAGACTCCTCCGTTCCGGGCCTCTCCCGACGGGCGGTACTAGCGTGAGCCGCCGCTGCCTGGTGATCACGCGGCGCTCATCACGACACACCGCACCGGGACCGGCCCCGTTCCGCCCCGCGCCGCACCGGCGTGTGTTCCGGCAGGACCGTCGGGCCTCGTCCGCCGTGCGGTGGGGGAGGGGTCCCGGTTGTCCGACATACCACCTCAGGAGCCTCAGGGCGGGTCCGGCGAGAAGCGGGAGGGCGTGACGCAGGGCGGTGACGGCCCGGAGACGCCTCACCCCGACCCGGCCCGGCGTCACCGGCAGGGGCTGCTGTCCGTAGTGGTTGGAGAGGGTCACCCGGGCGGCGGTACCGCCGGCGCTGGTGTGGATGACGTTGCGGATGGAGCGTCCGGCG
>NZ_JBEOVU010000039.1:0-76995 GCF_040295685.1 Streptomyces sp. NPDC002734 | reverse complement strand
GGGAAACAAGACCCGCTCAGACTGCCTCGACAACGAGAACAGTACGTCTGACCAGCAGAAACCCGCACATCAGGTTCGGAAGGACAACAGCTTCTCAGACGGCCCCTCAGGTCCTGGATGCTCTCGCGATGGTGACCAGGCCGGGCGGCCGGCTGATCGGGACGGGGACGGACCCGGGCGGAGACGACAGCATCCACGCCGCCTACCACGCCTGGAACGTGGAGCGAGGCCGTTCCCGCGGCCAGGCCCGCATCCGCGTCCGCGCCGCCGGCATCGCCACGACATGGTTCGACTACTGGTTCCCCACGTCGGAGGAGATCACGGAAGTGGTCGCAGAGTCGGCCTGCTGGGCCTTGGAGGAGCTGCAGCGCAGCCCGGACGGGCCCGGATACGCCGTGATCCTGCTGCGGCGGTGACCATCGGACCGGTGCCGCTTATCCCCAATCCGTCTCCGAAGCCGAGCCCACAGGTGCCGACGCCAAGCCGCTCGGGAATCACTTGGAACGTGCGCGTGCGACAACTGCGCGTCGCGGAACTCGACGGCCCAGGGAGCGGATAGCGGGAAGGGGCACGGCATGGAAATGCTGATCGTCGGCGGTTCAGGATTCCTCGGCACCGAACTGGTCCGGCGAGCGGTCACAGCAGGTCACGCGACATCAGCAACCCATTCCTCCCGACCTCCCAGGGACGGCAGGCATCCCGTCGCCTGGTACCGGCTCGACCTCCGGAACACCGATCAGGTCCAGCGGGTGATGGCCGAGGCACGTCCCCAGGTCGTCATCAACGCCTCCAGCGGCCTTGCCGACTGGGCGGTCACGGCCGAAGGTCCCGTCCGGCTCGCGCTCGCCGCCGCGAGGTCGGGCAGCCGACTGATCCACGTCTCGAGCGACGCCGTGTTCTCCGGCCGCAACCGCCTCCACTACGACGAGGCGCAACTACCCGACCCGATCACACCCTACGGAGCGGCGAAGGCCGCAGCCGAGACCGGAGTCCGCCTGGTGCACACGGACAGCGTCGTCGCGCGCACCTCGCTGATCATCGGCGGCGGACAATCCCAACACGAACGCACGGTGCACGAACTGGCCGCCGGCACTCGCGCGGGTGCTCTGTCCACGGACGACATCCGCTGCCCCATCCACGTGACCGACCTGGCCGAGGCCCTCCTGGAGCTCGCGGCATCGGACGCGCGGGGCATCCACCACCTCGGCGGAGCCGACGCCCTCAGTCGCCACGAACTCGGCGCCCTGATCGCCGGGCGCGACGGTCTCGACCCTTCCCAATTGCCCACGTGTCTTCGAGCGGAGAGTCCGTATCCGAGTCCTCTGGACGTACGTCTCGACAGCCGCGTCACACAGCGGAAGCTGCGCACCAGACTCCGCGGCGCGCACGAATTCCTCGGCAGGGACTGACGGCTCCGGTCGTCACGCCACGGCGTAGCTGAGGCGGAACAACTCCGCCGCGGCCTCCAGGTCCCGCTCCGTACGCAGCCGCACTTCGAGATCCCCGGTGCCGTGATGCCCGATGCGCGACACGTCCCTGGTGAACCCGGGCACGAGATCGACGCTCCGCGGGTCGAGAGGCAGGTAGACCAGCAGCTTCGACCGCTGCGGAGGACACACGCACGCGAAGTTCCGTACACGCTGGTAAGCCCGGTAGGTGCGGTTCTCGACCCGCGTGATGTCCCGTCCCAGGCCGAGCAGCGTCTCGTCGACGGCGTTCACCAGCTCCGTCATCCGCGTCTGGACCGGACCGGTGCGCCTGGTGTCGACCGCACGATGACCGCGGTGTGCCTCGCTGCCTCGGTGCGGGGTCCGCGTGGGCGAGGCGACCGGCTCCAAACCGATCAGGTCCGTGCCGAAGAGCCGGTAGCGCACCAGCTCAATCCTCCGCCGGTGCTCGCGCACGGCGTGGATGTCGTAGCGGGTGAAGTCGCCGGCGACGCAGATCAATCTGGGTGCGCTCCACCTCACTTGGGCGGCCGCCGCGGCCCCAAGACGGTCGCGCACCAAGTGGCGGAACACATCGCGGTGAGCCGTCAGCCAGGCCATGTAGAAGAGCCCCTGGCTGATCAAGCCCGGGTCTGTGCCGCGTTTGTACTCGACGATCACGGGCGCGCCGGTCGCGTCGATCCCGAGGGAGTCGATGCGTCCGCCGTCGACACAGTTGATGACGTACTCGCTCGCGAGGAACCTGACGCCCAGCAGCGTCTCCATGTTCATCTCGATGAGGCGCTGCACGTCCGCCTCGACCTCAGCAAGACGCGGGGCCACCTCGATCGCCCCCTCCTTCGTCGCCCGGAACAGCTTCAGCTCCGACACCTTCCCCTCATCCGCCAGGAGTCTCACAACGTCGGGGAGGCACGGGTTTGTTTCCAGGCGCACCTTCGAAACGGGAAGCAAACGCGAGAGCTCCCCGCTCAACGACTCCGAGCCCGATCAGTCCCGGATGCCCGAGTTCAACGGAGCGTAGTCAGCACCAAGTCAGCACGGGACAGGTGATGACGGGAGATGACGTGGGCTTTTAGTCAGCACGAAGTCAGCACGGGAATAAGCACGGCGGTTCCAAAACGGTCCTCGGCAGGGCAACTCGGACAGGGTCTCTGCGGGGCGGTTTCCGGCCCCTGGAGGGGCTCTGGCGAGGAACGGTCGCACCGTCATGGTGGGGGCACGCACTGCGGCGGCCGAAACTATGTTGCCCCGCCACATGTGCGCCTGACCTGGGGGTTCCTACGGTGTGCCGACACGTAGACGTCCCCTCCCCATACCTGGAAGTGGTCACCATGGCCTCATCGGCAGCCGCGCCCCCGACGCCGAACAGCTTGAAGAAGATCGTTGCCGCGAGCCTCATCGGCACCACCATCGAGTGGTACGACTTCTTCCTCTACGGCTCGGCCGCCGCGCTGGTGTTCAACACCCTGTTCTTCCCGGACGAGGACCCGCTCGTCGGCACCCTCCTGGCGTTCCTGACCTACGCGGTCGGCTTCCTGGCACGCCCGCTGGGCGCCCTGGTGTTCGGTCACTACGGCGACCGGCTGGGCCGGAAGAAGCTGCTGGTGATCAGCCTGCTGATGATGGGCGGCGCGACCTTCCTCATCGGCCTCCTGCCGACCCACGCCGCGATCGGCGGGGCGGCCCCGGTGCTGCTGACGGTGCTGCGGCTGGTGCAGGGCTTCGCGCTCGGCGGCGAGTGGGGCGGCGCGGTGCTGCTGGTGTCGGAGCACGGCGACCCCAAGCGGCGCGGTTTCTGGGCCTCCTGGCCGCAGACCGGCGCCCCGGCCGGCCAGCTGCTGGCCACCGGCGTGCTGGCGCTGCTGACCGCCACCCTGTCGGAGAGCGCCTTCACGTCCTGGGGCTGGCGCATTCCGTTCCTGCTGTCCGGCGTGCTGGTCCTGATCGGTCTGTGGATCCGCCTGTCGGTCGACGAGTCGCCCGTCTTCAAGCAGGCGCTGGCCGCGGCCGAGGCCCGCAAGGCCGAGGGCGCCGCCGAGAAGCTGCCGTTGGTCGCCGTCTTCCGGCACCACTGGAAGGACATCCTGATCGCGATGGGCGCCCGCATGGCGGAGAACATCTCGTTCTACGTGATCACCGCGTTCATCCTGGTGTACGCGGTCGAAGCCGTCGAACTGTCCAAGCAGACCGCGCTCAACGCGGTGCTGATCGGCTCCGCGATCCACTTCTGCGCGGTTCCCGCGTGGGGCGCGCTGTCCGACCGCTGGGGACGCCGCCCGGTCTACATGCTCGGCGCGGCCGGCATCGGCCTGTGGGTGTTCCCCTTCTTCTGGCTGATCGACTCGGGCAGCTTCCTCGCCCTCCTCACCGCGGTGACGGTGGGTCTGGTCCTGCACGGCGCCATGTACGCCCCGCAGGCGGCGTTCTTCTCGGAGCTGTTCTCCACCCGCGTGCGGTACTCGGGCGCCTCGATCGGCGCTCAGTTCGCCTCGGTGGCGGCGGGTGCTCCCGCGCCGCTGATCGCGACCGCGCTGCTGCAGAGCTACGGCACCTCCACCCCGATCTCGCTGTACGTGATCGCCGCGGCGGTCGTCACGCTGATCGCGGTGGTCGTGGCGAAGGAGACCCGCGACCGGGACCTGAACGACATCGACGGCACCGCCGCAGCCGCGGGCTCCCCCGCCGCGCCGGCCGGCGCGGCGCGCAGCGAGCAGGCGGTCTGACGCCCGTCCCCGGGGCGGCTCGCTTCCCCGCCCCGGGGACGGGGAAGGTCCCGCGCACCCGAGCGGTGTGCGGGACCTTCGCGTGCCGGAACCGGACGCGGTCGCGGCGCCTGAGGGCCGGTTTCGGGCCTGGGGGCACCGTGGCGACCTCGGGCGCGCGATCCGGGCCACTCGGTCACGCGCGGCCGATGCCGGGTACCCATGGGTCTCGGAGGCCTCGGCACGTGAGACCGAAGTCGGGCACCCACCAGGCTCGGGCACGCGAACCAGAGCAGAACTCCGCACCGCCCTCGGTCACGAAGCCAGGCCGGGCAGCAACCCGACATCGGGCGCGCGAAGCCCGGCCGGGCAGCAACCCGACCTCAGGCACACGAAGCCGAGCCCGGGCACGCGGACCCGGGGAGCACCGACCCTGGCTCGGGCACCGGTCAGGGACGTCGGCGCCGTTCATGGACGTCGGCACCGTGCCCCGGCGCCGGCCCCTCCAGGCGCACGGGGACTGTTCCCGACCCGGTGGCGCGCGGTTCAGCCCCGTGGCGCGGAGGCCAGGCGTTGCAGGCGCAGGGCGAGCTGGATCTCGAGGGCCCGGTCGGGGCGCTGCCAGTCCTCGCCGAGCAGGCGGCCCACCCGCTCGAGGCGCTGCGCCACCGTGTTGACGTGGACGTGGAGCGCGTCCTTGGTGCGGGCGGGGCTCATCCCGCAGGCGAAGTAGGCGTCGAGGGTGCGCACCAGGTCCGTGCCGCGCCGCTCGTCGTAGGAGATCACCTCGCCGATCGTGCGGTCGACGAAGCCGGAGATGTCCCGGTCACCGGCGAGCAGCAGGCCGACGAAGCCGAAGTCCTCGGCGGCCGCGCCGTCGCCGGGCCGGCCGAGGAGCCGCAGCGCGTCGAGGCAGCGGCGGGCCTCCTGGTAGGCGACGGCCACCTGGTCGGGCCCACCGGAGAGCACCTCCTGCGGCGCGGACGCGCCGACGGTGACCGCGTCGTGCACCGCGGTGCTCAGCCTGCGCGCGACGTCGCGGGCGAGCGCGGTGGCGCTGTGGCCGGACGGCAGCGGGAGCAGCAGCACCGTCCCGCCGTCGCGGGCGGCGGCCAGGCCGTGCCGGGTGGAGGCGAGGTGGGAGGCGGCGGACCAGAGCCTGCGGCGGGCCTCGGCCTCCGCGTCGCCGCCGGGCGCGGTGGCGTCCAGCCGGGCGGCGAGGACGACGTGGGTGACGTCGAGGTCGGCGTGCAGGCGGGCGGCGCGCATCCGCAGCAGCCGGGGGTCGTGGTCGCGGGCGTCGAGGAGGTCGTCGAGGAGCTCGCCGCGGACCCGCTGCTCGGCCTCGGCGGCGGAGCGGCGGGCGAGCAGCAGCAGGGAGGTCACCATGGCGGCGCGCTCCAGGGTGCGCTGGTCGACCGGGTCGAGGACGGGGTGTCCGCGCAGCACCAGGGCGCCGAGGAGCTCACGGCTCGCGGTCACGGCGGCGATCCAGTCGTCGCCGTGCGGCACCGCGTGGCCCTCGGCGCGGGACGCCTCCAGCGCCAGGGCGGGGACGGCGGTGATGTCGGCGAAGGACACCGATCCGTCCAGCACCTCCGAGACGGCGGCGGCCACGTCGTGCACCTGGCCTCCGCGCAGCACCAGTTCGGCGAGGCGGTCGTGGACCTCGGAGGCGCGCTCGATGACGGCGCTGCGGTCCTGGATGATCTCGTTGGCCCGCTCCAGCTCGGCGACGGCGGAGCGCGTCTCGGTGAGCAGGTTGGCGGTGTCGATGGCGGCGGCGGCGAGGGCGGCGAAGCTGCTGAGCAGGGCGATCTGGCCGCGTTCGAAGACGCGGGCGCGCCGGTCGGCGGCGAACAGCACGCCGATGACGTGGTCGCCCAGCATCAGGGGGACGCCGAGGATGGCGACCAGGCCCTCGTCGTGGACGCCGGCGTCGATGGCTCCGGTGTGCAGGAACCGCTCGTCCTTGAAGTAGTCCTGGGTGACGTAGGGCCGCGCCGTCTGGGCGACCAGGCCGCCGAGGCCCTCGCCCATGCCCAGGCGCAGCTGCTGGAACCGCGCGGCGACGGACCCCTCGGTGACGCGCATGTAGGTGTCGCCCCGGGCCGGGTCGTGGAGGGAGAGGTAGGCGACGTCCGTGCCGAGGAGGGAGCGGGCGCGCTGGACGATGGCCCGCAGCACGGCGTCGAGGTCGCGGGGGCCGGCCAGGTCGTGGGCGGTGGCGAAGAGCGCGGAGAGCTCCTCCTCGCGGCGGCGCCGGCCCTCGAGTTCGGAGCGCACCCGCAGGGCGAGGTCCCGGGCCCGGCGCAGGGCGGCGACCTCCGTGGCGGGTCGCCCCTCGGCCCGGGCGACGAGCACCGGGCGGTCGTAGGCATCGGCGGAGGCGCCGCGGGCCAGCAGCTCCAGGAAGGGCGTCTCGGCCCCGCCCGGCGCCTCGCCGTCCTCGGCGTCGGGTGCCGCGGCCGGGCCGGGCGCGGCCGGGGTCCCGGCCGGGGTCCCGGCCGCCGCCTCGGAACCGGGCCCGGCGGCGGGCGCGGAGGCGAACCCCGTGACGGGCCCGACCGCGGGCGCCGGTACGGGCACCGTGGCGGGCGCGGCGTCGGGGGCGCCGGACGGCACCGCGGCCGCCGCGTCGGCGGGCCGGGGTGGAGCGGACGGTTCCGCGGACGGCCGGGCGACCGGCGGCGGCACGCTCTGCGGGTGATCGTGGGGCATGGGCACAGGATTCACCATGGCCGGGGCCCCGGGACACCCCTGTGGACAACGGCCTCTCGGGCGCGGGACGGCGGCGGTCCGCCGCCCCGCGCGCAGCGGTTCGCACCGGTCAGTGCGCGGTCCAGCCACCGTCCATCACGTACGACGATCCGGTGATGATGGCGGCGGCCGGGCCGCAGAGGAAGACCACCGTCTCGGCGACCTCGGCCGGTTCGATCAGCCGCTTGACGGCGGTGTCGCGGAGCAGGATCTCGGAGACCACCCGGTCCTCGGGGATGCCGTGCACCGCCGCCTGGTCGGTGATCTGCTTCTCGACCAGTGGGGTGCGCACATAGCCGGGGTTCACACAGTTCGAGGTGACGCCATGGGGCGCACCCTCGAGGGCCACCGTCTTGGAGAGGCCCTCGAGCCCATGTTTGGCGGACACATAGGCCGACTTGAAGGCGGACGCGCGCAGGCCGTGCACGGAGGAGATGTTGACGATGCGCCCCCAGCCCTGCTCGTACATGTGCGGCAGCGCCCCGCGGATGAGGCGGAACGGGGCCTCCAGCATCACGGTGAGCACCGTGTGGAAGACGTCCGGCGGGAACTCGTGCACCGGCCGCACCAGCTGGATCCCGGCGTTGTTGACCAGCACGTCGACGCCGGCGGCGGCCCGCTCGGCGGCGTCCAGGTCGGTGAGGTCGAGGATCTGGGGCTCGACGGTCCCCTTGAGCCCGGACGCCTGCCCGGCCAGCTCGGCGAGGCCGTGTCCGTCACGGTCCACCGCCCGCACCGTGGCGCCGGCCGCGGCCAGACGCAGGGTGCAGGCGCGCCCGATGCCGCCGGCGGCGCCGGTCACCAGGGCGGTGCGGCCGCAGAGGTCGGGCGGGGACGGATCGAGGGGGGAGTCGAGGCCCCCGGGGGTGCTGGGCTGCTCGGTCATGGTCAGACCCTAGGCAGCCACCCCACCCCGACCCATGTGGTCAGCGACCACACTTACGGGTCAGCTCATAGGGTCGAACCATGTGGGGGCGTCCGACAGCGCCTGCTTGATCCGCGTCACGGCCCATGCGTCGAGCTCCGGGAGGGCGTCCACCGGGAACCAGGCCACGTCCAGGGACTCGTCGTCGTTCACCCGGGCCTCGCCGCCCACCGCGCGGCAGCGGAAGGTGATGTCCATGTACTGGCAGATGTCGCCGTTCTCGTAGGTCACCGGCTTGAGCGCCTGCACGCTCAGCACCCGCTCCGGGACGCACCGCACGGCCGTCTCCTCGAACACCTCGCGCACGGCGCAGGCCGCGGGCTCCTCCCCCGGGTCGGGGATGCCGCCGATCACCGCCCAGCGGCGGGTGTCGGCGCGCCGGTTGAGCAGGACGCGGCCGCCGTCCTCGTCGAAGACGATCGCGGTGACGCCGGGCAGCCACAGCAGCTGGTGCCCGGCGCTGGCGCGGAGCGTGCGGATGAAGTCCGGAGTCGCCATGCTGTGAACCTTATCGGCCCGTGCCGGACCTTCGGGTCCGCACGGTGCGCCCGACCGCCCAGGCGACGCCCGCGGCGCCGACCAGGACCAGGGCCCACTCGGGTAGCGTGCCCAGGGTGGTCGCCGGGGTGCTGGAGGACCGCAGCGGCACCTCCTGCACGAGGGTGCCGGGGACGAACATGCCGGTGCGCGCGGTCACCCGGCCGTCGGGCAGGATGATCGCGCTGACCCCGCTGGTCACCGGCACGGTCACCGTCCTGCCGTGCTCGACGGCCCGCACCCGGGACATGGCGAGCTGCTGGTAGGTCATCTCGCTGCGGCCGAAGGTGGCGTTGTTGCTCGGCACCGAGAGCAGCTGGGCGCCGGAGGTCACGGTGTCGCGCACCGCCCAGTCGAAGGCGGCCTCGTAACAGGTGATGAGCCCGACGCCGGTGCCGTTCATCTCGAAGACGCCCGGGGTGGTGCCGCGGCTGAAGTCCCGCCGGACCATGCTGGTCCAGGTCTCGTTGATCGCGCCGATCAGGGGGCGCAGCGGCAGGTACTCGCCGAAGGGCTGGGTCTGCCGCTTGTCGTAGGTGTCGACCGGGCCCTTCTCGGGGTCCCAGAGGATCTGCTCGTTGTAGACCTTGCCGTCCCGCTCGACCACGCCGCCGACGGCGATCGGGGCGCCCACGGCCTTGGCGGCGCGGTCGATGACCTCGGCGGCGTCGGCGTTGGCGAAGGGGTCGATGTCCGAGGAGTTCTCCGGCCACAGCACCAGGTCGGGCCGCTCCGCCTTGCCTGCCGCGATGCGGTCGGCGAGGCGCTCGGTCTCACGGACGTGGTAGTCGAGCACCGCGCGCCGCTGGGCGTTGAAGTCGAGGCCCAGGCGCGGCACGTTGCCCTGGATCACGGCGACGGTGGCCGTGCCGTCCTCGGCGCCGGCGTCCACCGCGGCGCGCGCGACGAGCGCGGCGCCGAACGGGGCGAGCAGGCTCAGCAGCGCGGCGGCCGCGGCGCCTCGGCGCACGACCCGGGTGCGGCGCGCCGACCATGCCTGCCGGACCGCCTCGCAGAGCCCGAAGCCGCTGAGCACCACGGCGAAACCGAGCAGCGGGGTGCCGCCCAGGGCGGCCAGCGGAAGCAGGACGCCGTCGGCCTGGCCGAACGCGGCCTTGCCCCAGGGGAAGCCGCCGAACGGGAAACGCGCCCGCACGGCCTCGCCGGCCGTCCACACCGCCGCCGCCCACAGGGGCCAGGCGGGCAGCCGGGACACGGCCGCGATGCCCACCGCGGTGAGCCCGAGGAACAGGGCCTCCACGGCGACCAGGGCGAGCCACGGCCCGGGACCGACCTCGATGCCGGTCCACACCAGCAGCGGCAGCAGGAAGCCCAGGCCGAAGAGGTAGCCGAGCCCGAGGGCGGGCTTCCAACGGCGGCCGCTCAGCGCCTGGCCGAGGACGGCGAAGGCGGGCAGGGCGAGCCACCACAGGGTGCGCGGGGGGAAGCTCGCGTAGAGCAGCAGGCCGGAGAGGACGGCGGCCGCGGCCGGCAGGAGCCGGCGAAGCCGGGCGGCGGTCCGGCCGCGGGGCGCGGCGGCCCCGCTTGAGGGCTGGTCGCCCGAGGCTTCGGTGGTGGGTGCGGTGACGGTCACCTGGTGGAGTCTAAGGCGCATGTCAGAGGCCCGGATCAGGCCGGCGGACCGTCGGCGGGGTGCCGAGGGCGAGGTATCGCCGCCGGGCGGGCGGAAACCGGCGAGAGGTGGGAGGAGTCGGACGGCTTCGACGGTACCCGGGCGCCCCTGCCCCGGCCCGGCCCCGGTCCGGTGACGTTGGTCTCGCCCGGCCTGGCGGCCACCGGTACGGCATCTCAGCACTGCCGTAAGCCACCGATGCGGCATCTCAGCGCTGCCGCGGCCTCGCCCGGCACTCAGCACTGCCGCGGCCTCGCCCGGAACTCAGCGCTGCCGGCGACCTCGCCCGAAGCCATGCTCGCCCGCGCGGCGCCTCAGCGCCCGACGCCGGCCTCGCCCCGCTTCCGCGCCGACCGCACGATCGGCGAGACGGGGGCTCAGCGCGCCGCGCTGACCTCGCGGAGTCCGCGGCCCTCGGCGTAGAAGAGGGCGGCCTCGGTGAGCCGCGACTCGACGCCGCCGTGCAGCACGGTCAGCGTGCCCGAGCCGGCCAGGGCACCGACGTCGCCCGTACCGGCGTCGCCCGCAGCGGCGTGACGCTCGCCGACGCGTCGCAGCGCCTGGGCGGCGACCGCGCCCGCGGAGCCGAGCAGCTCGGGCCGGTGACCGACGACACGCTCGAGGGCGGCGCCGATCCGTCCGGCGACCAGTTCGTAGTGGGTGCAGCCCAGCACCACGGTGCGCACCCGCGCCGGGGTCAGTGCGGCGGCGGCCGCGACGGCGGCGTCCACGGCGGCCTCGTCGGCGTGCTCGACCGCGTCCGCCAGGCCGGGGCACGGCACCTCGGTGACGTCGACACCCGCGGCGAACTGCTCGATCAGCCCGCGCTGGTAGGGGCTGCCGGTGGTGGCGGGGGTGGCCCAGATCGCGACCGGGCCCCCGCCGGCGGCCGCGGGCTTGATCGCGGGCACCGTGCCGACGACCGGCAGCTCGGGCTCCAGGTGGGCCCGGAGCGTGGGCAGCGCGTGCACCGACGCGGTGTTGCAGGCCACGATCAGGGCGTCGGGGCGATGGGCCGCGGCGGCCATGGCGACGGCCAGCGCGAGCCGGGCGATGTCCTCGGAGCCGCGAGGGCCCCAGGGCATGCTGCCGGGGTCGGAGGAGAGGACCAGATCGGCGTCGGGCCTGAGCCGGCGCACCGCGGCGGCCGCCGCCAGCAGCCCGATTCCGGAGTCCATGAGCGCGATCTTCACTCCGTCACCATAGTCGATGAGCGTGGAGCGCCCGGTTCCGTGATGCAGACTGCGGCGATGAGCGTCGTGGTGTGGATCTCCGCCGTGTCCCTCGCCGTCTGGCTCTGGCTGCTGCTCGGGCACGGGCGTTTCTGGCGCACCGACGTGCGGCTCCCCGAGCGGCGTGAGCCGGCGGCGTGGCCGAGGGTGGCGGTCGTCGTCCCGGCCCGCGACGAGGCGGACGTGCTCCCGCTCAGCCTGCCGTCGCTGCTGGCCCAGGACTATCCGGGCGAGGCCTTGGTGGTGCTGGTGGACGACGGCAGCACCGACGGCACCGGCGACCTGGCCCGGGAGCTGGCCCGCCGCCACGGAGGTCTGCCGCTGACCGTCGCCTCGCCCGGCGAGCCACCGGACGGCTGGACCGGCAAGCTGTGGGCGGTGCGGCACGGGCTCGCCGTGGCGCGCGCCGGCTCCCCCGAGTTCGTGCTGCTGACCGACGCGGACATCGCGCACGCACCGGACAGCCTGCGTTCCCTGGTCGCCGCCGCGGTCACCGGCGGCTTCGACATGGTGTCGCTGATGGCACGACTGCGGGTGGCGGGCGCCTGGGAGCGTCTGGTGGTGCCGGCCTTCGTGTACTTCTTCGCGCAGCTCTACCCCTTCCGCCGGGTGGCGCGGCCGGAGTGCCGGACCGCCGCGGCCGCCGGGGGCTGCGTCCTGCTGCGCGCCTCGGCCGCCGAGGAGGCGGGGATCCCGGAGTCGATCCGGGGCGCGGTGATCGACGACGTGGCGCTGGCGGGCGCGGTGAAGGGGCGCTCCCCCGGAGCGCGGATCTGGCTCGGGCTGGCCGACGGCGTGGTCAGCGTGCGCCCGTACCCCCGGCTGCGGGACCTGTGGCGGATGGTGGCGCGCAGCGCCTACGCCCAACTGCGCCACAACCCCGCGCTCCTGGCGGGCACGGCGGTGGGCCTGTGCCTGGTCTACCTGGCGCCGCCGGCGGCCCTGGCGGCCGGTCTGCTGGCGGGTGTGCCGGCCGCGGCGGTCTGCGGGGGCGCCGCCTGGCTGCTGATGGCGGCGAGTTATCTGCCGATGGTGCGGTACCACCGGCAGCCGCCCTGGGCGGCGGTGCTGCTGCCGTTCACCGCGTCGCTCTACACGCTGATGACGGTGGATTCCGCGGTGCGCCACCATCGGGGGCGGGGCGCGGCGTGGAAGGGGCGCACCTACGGCCGCCCCGAGCCCCTTTCCGTCACCCGTTCGCGGAGGGCTCCGAACGGCCGAACAGGCGCCAGCGGCCAGGACGCCTGACGGGCTGCCACAAATCCCCCGTAACGCCCCCAGGGAACGCTCCCGTGACGGAAGTTAACCGTGGGTAATGTGTCCGATACCGGCCCTCATACACGATTCGCGATGGACAGGAAGCCCCTTTTTGCCAAATTCGCTCGGATTGGGTATCCAACATCACCGCCGACACGGAAAACAACCTTCTTATCTGTCTCCCCAACGACCACATCGTGGGCTTAACTTATGGGTATGACCTCCCCCCGCTCCCCTTACGGCGGCGGCTATTCCTCAGCCGCGTTCCCGGACACCCCGATCTACGACTCCCTGGTCGCCGAGCGGGGTACCCCTCAGATCGCGCCCATCCGGGTGCCGCCGATGTACGACACGCCGTCGTACACCACCCACTCCTCCTACGGCACCGGCGGCAGCCACCTGCCGGCTCTGCCCGCCCTGCCGTCGGGCCCGTCCTACCAGCCGCCGGCCCCTCAGCCGCCCGCGCCGTCCTACGGATACCCGCAGGCACACCCGGCGCTCCCCGCCGCCCAGGCCGCGCTGCCTCCGGCGCCCTCGCCGGTCCCTGCCCCGTACATCCCGCAGCAGGCGGCCGGACCGCGCGGCTACCCGACGCAGCAGCAGCCCCGTCCCGCGCCGCACGCCGGCACCGGGTACGAGGCGATGCGTCCGGCCGCTCCGCGCCCCGCCCCGACTCCGGCGCAGCAGGCCCCGTACGGGCAGCAGGCCCCTTACACCCCGCAGTACGGCCAGCAGGCGCCGGTCTCCTACCAGCCGCAGTACGGCCAGCAGGAGTACCGCGGGTACTGAACCGGGAGGGCGGTCCGGGCCTGATGGCACGATGACCGCATGGGGAAAGCGGAAGTTCATTCGATTCACGTACATCCGGTCAAGGCCTTCCGGGGACACGCTCTCCGGGAGGCCTTGATCGAGCCCTGGGGGCCGGAGGGGGACCGGCGCTGGGCCCTGGTCGACGACGGAGGAAAGGTCGTCACCCGGCGCCGGCATCCCCGTCTGGCCCTGGCCGCCGCCGAGCTCCTGCCCGGCGGCGTCCGTCTGTCCGCGCCCGGCATGGAGCCGCTGACGGTTCCCGTCCCCGACCCGGCGGCCTCCGGGGCGGCGGAGGTGGACGTCTTCGGCGCCCGGGTGCGGGGAGTGCTCGCCGAGAAGGCGGCGCACGCCTGGTGCGGCGCCTATCTGGACGCCTCCGTGCGCCTGCTGCACATGGACGACCCGGCGGTCGTCCGTCCGGTCGACCCCGAGTACGCCCTGCCCGGCGAGACCGTCTCCTTCGCGGACGGCTACCCCCTGCTGGTGACCACCCTCGCCTCGCTCGAGGCGCTCAACGCGGAGGTGGCGCGGGGCGACCACCCCGGGGAGGGCCCGCTGCCGATGAACCGCTTCCGCCCCAACCTGGTGGTGGACGGCTTCGAGGCCTGGGCCGAGGACGGATGGAACCGCCTGGCCGTCGGCGGCGTCCACCTCCGCGTCGCCCGGACGTGCGGGCGGTGCGTGGTGACCACCACCGACCAGGAGACCGCCCGCCGTGGACGGGAGCCGCTGCTCACCCTCGACCGCGTCCGCCGCTTCGGCTCGCAACTGGTGTTCGGCCAGTACCTGGTGCCCCTGACCACGGGCGTCGTGCGGGTCGGGGACCCGGTCACGGTCCTGGAGTGACCGGGTCCCCGGCCCCCACGCTCCCGGTACCGGGGGCGGACGGTCGCAGGGCGCCGGGGTGCGGACGGTCACGGGGCCGATGTACCGAAAGGGTGAGGTCGCTCTCTTTGCCGGCGTTCGGCGCGTAACCGGTCGGCGGGAGGGCTATCACGGAGAAGGAAGACGGGGGGACGCGGTGGGAGCGATGCGTGGGATCTGGCGGTGGCGGCACAATCCGCTGCGGCGCACGACCGATCTGCTGGAGGCGTGGGCGGCGCTGGCCGCCCTGCTGCTGATCGCGGTCGCCGCGCCGCTCGCCGGTGTGCTCGCGGGCTCCGCGGCGCACGACTCGCTCAGCCGTACGGCCCGTCAACAGCACGCCGCGCGGCACCGCGTGACGGCCACCGTCCTGAAGGACCCGGCGGCCTCCGTGCAGCTTCCCGCGACGACCGGCCGTGCCGCGGAGCGCGGCAACCGGCAGCGCGTGTTCGCCGCCTGGACCGCGCCCGACGGCACCCCACGGCGCGCGCACACCTGGACGAGCCTGCGGGCCCCGGCCCCAGGGCGGCACTTCACGCTGTGGACCGACACCCGGGGACGGCCCGCCGGCCGTCCCCTCGACACCGGCGACCTGACGCTCCAGGCCGGTCTGGCCGGCGTCGGCGCGGCCCTGCTGACCACGGCGATCGCCGAGGGAGCCCGTCGCATGACCCTTCGTCACCTGATGCGGCTTCGCTTCGAGCGGCTCGACCGGGCGTGGGAGCGGGCCGGACCCGACTGGGGCAGGGCCGGTACCGGAAGCTGATCACGATCGTTCACCGGGCAACCCACCGTCGACGCGCGCGCTACGGTGGTCGGGCCGACCCGTTCGGCCCAATCCGCTACATCCCGTGTACGACGAGGTGGGGACAGAAAAGCACCATGGCACAGGGCACGGTCCAGGTGACGCACACCGGCACGTCGCGGTGGCGGCGCCGCACGGGAGAGTACTCCTCGCTCGCCTCGGCCCTGGAGGCCGCGGGCGACGGGGACGTGCTCACCGTCTCCCCCGGCACCTACCGGGAGAACCTCCTCGTCCAGCGGGCGGTGACGCTCCGGGGGCCCGAGGGACAGCCGGGGGCCGTGCGCATCGCGCCCGCCGACGGTGTGCCGCTGACGGTGCGCGGGTCCGCCGTGGTGCAGGGACTGCACCTGGAGGGGCAGGACTCCTCGGCTCCGGCGCTGCTGGTCGAGGAGGGCACCCCGGAGATCTCCGACATCCGCGTGATGACCCGCTCGGCGTCCGGCATCGAGGTCCGCGGCTCCGCGCGCCCCACGGTGCGCCGCTGCTCGGTCGACAACCCGGCGGGCGTGGGCATCGCCGTCACCGACGACGCGGGCGGGCTCTTCGAGGAGTGCGAGGTGACCGCGGCCGGGCAGGCGGGCGTGGCAGTGCACGGCGGGGCGCGGCCCCGGCTGGAGCGCTGCAGGGTGCACCACGCCGCCGGGGCGGGCCTGAGCGCCACCGGGGAGAACTCCTTCGTGGAGGCGATCGGCTGCGAGATCTACGAGGTGCGCGGCAGCGGGGTGCAGATCACCGGCCGGGCCACCGGTCAGCTCACCGACTGCGACGTGCACCGCACGGCCGGGGACGGCGTCACCATGGACACCGACGCCGTCCTCACACTGGCCGACTGCCGGATCCACGACATCCCCGAGAACGCGATGGACCTGCGCTCGCGTTCGGTGCTGACGCTCACCCGCACCACCGTCCGGCAGTTCGGGCGCAACGGGCTGTCGGTGTGGGACCCGGGGACCCGGGTCGACGCCCACCAGTGCGAGATCTTCGACTCGACCGGTGACTACCCGGCGGTCTGGGTGAGCGACGGCGCGACGGCGGTGCTGGACTCCTGCCGGGTGCACGACGTGCCGGACGCGCTGTTCGTGCTGGACCGCGGTTCGCGGGCGGACGTGGTGGACAGCGACCTGAGCCAGGTCCGCAACACGGCGGTGTCGGTCAGCGACGGCGCGACCGCGCAGCTGGACGACTGCCGCATCCGGGACGCCGCCACCGGCGCCTGGTTCCGCGACCACGGCAGCGGGGGCACGCTCGCCAACTGCTCGCTGAGCGGCAACCAGACGGGCGTCATCGTCACCAAGGGCGCGGACCCGACGGTGGAGCGGTGCACCGTCGACGGGCCGGCCGAGGCGGGGTTCTACGTGTCGGCGGGCGGCCGGGGCACCTTCGTCGGCTGCAAGGTGACCGGCAGCGGCGGCTACGGCTTCCATGTGCTGGACGGCTGCCGCACCACCTTGCGCAAGTGCCGCACCGAGCGGTGCGCGCGCGGCGGTTACGAGTTCGCGGAGGCCGGGTCGGGCGGCGCCGGGGGACCCGACGTGGAGGACTGCACCGGCGACGAGAGCGTCGGCGCCGGTTCCTCCCTCGGGCAGGGGTCCGCCTCCGGCCACGGCGCGGTGCTGACCGCTCCGGCGCAGGCGAGCACGGGCGGGCTGCTGGGTTCCGTGCCGGCGCCGAGAGCCGGGGCTCCGGCCGGTCCGGCGGACGAGGCGGGCGGCGGCACGCCGGCGCGGGCCGCGCAGGAGGTGCTGGGCGCCCTCGACGCGCTGGTCGGACTGGAGAGCGTCAAGCGCGAGGTCCGGGCGCTCACCGACATGATCGAGGTGGGCCGGCGACGCAGGGAGGCGGGCCTCAAGGCGGCGTCGGCGCGCCGTCACCTGGTCTTCACCGGCTCCCCCGGCACGGGCAAGACGACGGTGGCGCGGCTGTACGGAGAGATCCTGGCCTCGCTGGGCGTGCTGGAGAAGGGGCACCTGATCGAGGTGTCCCGGGTCGACCTGGTCGGCGAGCACATCGGTTCCACGGCGATCCGCACCCAGGAGGCCTTCGACCGGGCCAGGGGCGGTGTGCTGTTCATCGACGAGGCGTACGCCCTCTCTCCGGAGGACTCGGGCCGGGACTTCGGCCGCGAGGCGATCGACACCCTGGTGAAGCTGATGGAGGACCACCGCGAGGCGGTGGTGGTGATCGTCGCGGGCTACACGGAGGAGATGGAGCGCTTCCTGTCCGTCAACCCCGGTGTGGCGTCCCGCTTCTCGCGGACCATCAGGTTCGGCGACTACGGGCCCGGCGAGCTGCTGCGGATCGTGGAGCAGCAGGCCGAGGAGCACGAGTACCGGCTGGCGGACGGCACGGACGAGGCGTTGCTGAAGTACTTCGCGGAGATCCCCAAGGGACCCGCGTTCGGCAACGGCCGCACCGCCCGCCAGACCTTCGAGGCGATGGTGGAACGGCACGCGGGCCGGGTGGCGCAGCTCCCCGACCCGAGCACCGAGGAACTCAGCCTGCTCCACCCGGAGGATCTCCCGGCGCTGGACTGACGGGCGTCCCCGCCGGCGCGTCCTGCCCGTCGCCCCCGTCGCGGGGCGCGGGCAGAGCGTGCGGCAACCGGGCGAGCAGCGCGGCGCGTTCCTCGGCGAACACGGGGTCGGCCTGGTAGTCCCCGTGGCCGAGGATGGGCGAGGGCAGCGGATGCTCGGCCGTCCGGCCGAGGGAGAGCGGATCCTTGAGCGCCTCCCGGTCGACCGGCGCGCACGGCGGGCGGCCCACGTGGCCGGCCCCGCCCGCCGTGGCATCCGTCGTGTGCGCCGCGTCCGCCGTGTCCTTCGTGCCACCCGTGCCACCCTCGCCCACCAGGACGGGGCCGCCGATCGGGTCGGTACGGCGGTGCAGGTTGCGCCAGCAGTCGACCTCCTGGTGCAGACGGCCGAGCGCCTCGGGGCCGAAGTGGGCGGGGAACCAGCGCCCGTACAGGCGCTCCAGCGGGGAGCCGTAGGTGAGCAGCGCGACCCGGGCCCGTACCGGGGCGGGCAGCTGCCAGGCGGCCGCCGCGGCCAGCACGCTGCCCTGCGAATGCCCGGAGAGCACCAGCCGGCCGCCGGTGGCGGCGGTCCAGGTCGCCATCCGCCAGGTCAGGTCGGGCACGGCCCGCTCGGCGTAGCAGGGCGGGGCGAAGGGATGGGCGGCGCGCGGCCAGAAGGTGCCGACGTCCCACAGGATGCCGATGGTGCGGCGGGCGGACGCGTCCCGGTAGGCCCGGCGGCCGAAGGTGACGAAGAGTATGAAGCCCAGACCGATCAGCCAGGACCCGATGGCCTGGGCCACCTCGGCGAGCCCTTCCACGGGGGCGGGCGCGCCCTGTGCCGCGTCGGCGGGCGCCCGGCCGGTGCCGAGGGCGCCGGCCAGCGCGCCGGCCCCGAGCAGGAAGGTGACGGCGGCGACGACGCCGACGATCAGCGGGGCCCGGTCGGTCAGTGCGGCCAGCGCACGGACCCGGGCCACCCGGCGCACCCACACGGGGTCGTGCGGCTCGCCGGGGTGGTCGCGCAGCACCGCGGGGATCTCGCCGCGCACGGAGCGCCAGGCCCGGTGGCCGAGGACGGCCAGCAGCACCAGGACCACGACGGGCAGCAGCGGGATGACGGAGGCCTGCCAGGTCAGCACCACGGGCGGGCCGGCGAGGGTGCCGCTGCGGCCGTCGAGCCAGTCGGCGACCCGCTGGGCGACGCCGCCGGACATCACCCCGCCGAGCGCGCAGGCCAGCAGGGCGACCGCCGGACCCGCGAGTCCGCGCAGGGCGGCGCGCGGGTCGGGGCGGGAGCGGTGCAGGGTGCGGGCCACGGCGGCCAGGGCCACCACCAGCAGTCCTTGGGCGAGGCAGATCGCCCCGAAGACCGCGTCCCCGGCCAGCAGTCCGGCCGATCGCCAGCCGGGCCGTGACCAGGAGGCGTACACCAGGGCCAGGACCAGCAGGGCGGCGGCGCCGAGCGGCAGCACCCGCTGGAGACGGGCGTCGAGGCCGTGGTCGATCCGGTGCTCGCTGCGGCCACGGCGGCACACCACGGCCACCAGGGCGAGGCCGGCGACGCCCAGGGTGGTCTCCAGCAGCCGGCCGAGCAGGTCGAGCAGGGCGGGGCCGCCCGCGCCGCGGTCGTGGCGGGCCGCGGCCGCGGTGACCGCCGCGGCGACCGTGAGCAGCGCGGCCGCGGTGTGGGCGGCGCGCAGCCGGGCGACCAGGCGGCGGCCGTACCAGAACCCGGGCCGCCCCAGCGGTGTGGCCTCGGCGCCCTCCGGGGGCTCGGCGGCGGCCGGCGGCTGCTGGGACTCGTACTCGCTCCAGGTGCGGTGCGAGAGGTACCAGAGCAGCACGGTGAGTGCGGTGGGCACCACGGCGGCCAGGGCCAGGCGGCGGCCCGGGGCGCTCCACCAGCCGTCGGTGAGGAAGCCGAGCCAGGAGTGGGCGGTCGCGCAGGCGGGCGTGCCGGCGCACTGCCAGGCGGTCAGGTCGAGGGCGACCTCGCAGGCGGCGGCGACCAGCAGCACGGTGAGACTCAGCCCGGCGAGCCGCACCAGTGTCCCGTGGAGGCGGACGGCGCGGCCGAGTCCGTGGGCGGCGGGACGCATCCAGTGGGCCAGGTTGACGACCATGAAGGGGAGCAGCAGCAGCCACAGCGCGCGGCTGCCGTTGCCGGAGGTGAGGTTGCACCAGACGTAGGCCTCCTGGACGGGGGCCGTGGCGTCGCCCGCGGGGGCGGTCGCGCCGGTCCGGGCGGCGCGTTCGGCGTCCACGTCGTCGGCGCGCCGGAACACCGCCGCGGTGCCGTCGCCCGTGACGCGGACCGTCCGCGGGTCGTCGAGCATCTCCGCCGGGGTGGTGCCGCCCACGCCGTGCACGAGCAGTTCCAGGGTGGCTCCGTCCGCCGGCGGGTTCTGTGCCCGCGGCGCCGGCGTGCTCTGCGTCGCCTGTCGAGATACCACTGCTGCTCCCCCGGTGACGTGTGGTGGCCGCGGTGTCCGGCGTGCCCTCCCGGCCCGCGACATTCGAACATGTGATGCGGTGCTCCGCCCGTGGGATCTCCGTTCCCGCACCGCCTCAACCCTTCGTGACCGAATCTCCCCCCGATCGGGTGAGTGCGGTGATCCGGCGGCGCAGTCGGTCGTCTGACCGTGCTTCGGCGTGTCGTGCGAGGATGGAATGTCGCCGGGCCCGGTGCCGGCGCGGGAAACGCCTGGTCACAGCGCCCGAGGGGTGCGGCCGGGGGCGCGGGAGCGGCCGCGCGGGAGAAGGGACGAGGGGTAGAGGTGGCTGAGCGGCAGAACCTCCTCGCGGAGCAACGGCGGGCGCTGATCCTGGACGAGGTCCGGCGCCGCGGCGGGGTGCGGGTGAACGAGCTGACCCAGCGGCTCGGCGTGTCCGACATGACGGTGCGCCGTGACCTGGACGCGCTGGCCCGCCTGGGCGCGCTGGAGAAGGTGCACGGCGGCGCGGTGCCCGTGGAGGGCACGGAGCCCACCGGGCACGAGCCGGGCTTCGAGGAGAAGACCGGCCGGGAGCCCGCCGCCAAGGAGGAGATCGCCCGCGCGGCCGCCTCGCTGGTGACCCCGGGCTCCGCGGTGGCGCTCTCCGGGGGCACGACCACCTACGCGCTGGCCCGGGTGCTGGCCGGGGTGCCGGACCTGACGGTGGTCACCAACTCGGTGCGGGTGGCCGACGTGCTGCACACCGGCGGCGCCGTGGACGGGGCGGAGGCCACCGGGCCGACCGTGGTGCTCACCGGCGGCGTGCGCACGCCCTCCGACTCCCTGGTCGGCCCGGTGGCCGACCGGGCGATAGCCGCGCTCCACTTCGACCTGCTGTTCCTCGGCGTGCACGGCATCTCGGTGGAGGCGGGGCTGTCCACCCCGAACCTCGCCGAGGCGGAGACCAACCGGCGGCTGGTGGCCTCAGCCCGGCGCGTCGTGGTGGTCGCCGACCACACCAAGTGGGGGACGGTGGGACTGAGTTCCTTCGCCTCGCTGTCCGAGGTGGACGTCCTGGTGACCGACGCCGGGCTGCCCGCGGTCACCCGCGCCGAGCTGTCCGAGCTGCCGCTGCGGCTGGTGGTGGCCGGGGAGGAGGACGCCGCGCCGCAGGAGGGCGCGGCGGAGACCTACCGGGCACCCCGCGCGGGCTGAGGCGCCCGGCCGTCCCGGCCGCTCACTGCGGCCAGACACCCGTGCTGATCACCCGTTCCAGCACCTGCGTGTACGGGCCGATCTCCAGCCCCTGCTCGGCCAGCCAGGCGTCCGAGTAGTACTTGTCGAGGTAGCGGTCACCGGGGTCGCAGAGCAGCGTCACCACGCTGCCCGAGCGTCCCGCGGCCACCATCTCCGCGACGATCTTGAGGGCGCTCCACAGTCCCGTGCCGGTGGAGCCGCCCGCCTTGCGGCCGATGACCCGCTCCAGCGCGCGCACCGCGGCCACGCTCGCCGCGTCCGGCACCTTCATCATCCGGTCCACCGCGCCGGGCACGAAGCTGGGTTCCATGCGGGGGCGCCCGATCCCCTCGATGCGGGAGCCGCCCTCGCAGACCGGCTCGGGCTCACCGGTCGTCCAGCCGTCGAAGAACACCGAGTTCTCCGGGTCCGCGACGCAGATCCGCGTGTCGTACTGCATGTAGTGCACGTAGCGGGCCAGCGTCGCCGAGGTGCCGCCGGTGCCGGCGGTGGCGACGATCCAGGCGGGCACCGGGAAGCGCTCGAGCTCCAGCTGGCGGAAGATCGATTCGGCGATGTTGTTGTTGCCCCGCCAGTCGGTGGCGCGCTCCGCGTAGGTGAACTGGTCCATGTAGTGGCCGCCCGAGTCCGCCGCGAGGCGCGCGGCCTCCTCGTACATGCGGCGCGGGTCGTCCACGAAGTGGCAGCGACCCCCGTGGAACTCGATGAGCCGGCACTTCTCAGCACTGGTGGTACGCGGCATCACCGCGATGAAGGGCACGCCGATGAGCCCCGCGAAGTAGGCCTCCGAGACGGCGGTGGAACCGCTGGACGCCTCGATCACCGGGCGGCCGGGGCGGATCCACCCGTTGCACAGGCCGTACAGGAAGAGCGAGCGGGCGAGCCGGTGCTTGAGGCTGCCGGTGGGATGGGTCGACTCGTCCTTGAGGTAGAGGTCGATGTTCCACTGCTCGGGCAGCGGGAAGCGCAGCAGGTGGGTGTCGGCGGACCGGTTGGCGTCGGCCTGGACCCGGCGCACCGCCTCCTTCAGCCAGGCGCGGTAGGTCACGTCGCTGCGGTCGACGTCCAGCGTGGCGTCGGCGCCGGAAAGGGGGGCGGGGCTGGGCATGGGAGCTCTCCTCGAACGGCCCGGCAGCGCCGGGAGCCCCGATCATAGACATCTGACTCACGCTTCTCACCTGCATAAACGCACCTTTGGAGTCCTCAAGCACGGCCTTGGGAGCGCGCCGGGGACAGGGGGCGCACAACCGCCGGTCCTGACCCGGCCGGCGTGCCGCGCGCGCCGCGCCCCGGTCCTCCCGGGGCTCTGGCGTCCGGCCCCATGTCCGGGCAGACTGCTCGTAGGGGGTGCAACGGGACGCAGCGGACAAGCGCGAAGGGTGGGGCGTCACCATGCCGGAGCCGGAGTTCACCGCCACGGAGGAGTTCCTCCCGGCAGGGCCCGACGAGGCGGAACAGCCGGGGGGCCAGGACGAGTTCACCGCGACGGGCGTGCGGATCGAGCGGGGCCTGCGCTCGCTGACCCGCGCCGGCCAGGTGCGGGTGCGGGGCGGGCTGGTCGAGCTGCTCAGCAGCGGAGGGAGGGTCCTCGCCTCGGCGCCCGCGAGGAAGGCCCGGCTGCTGCGGATGAGGTTCGGGCGGGCCGACCGCGTCCTGCTGGAGCTGGGCGGCGCCCGCTACATCCTGACGCTCCGTGACGAGGACGCCGACCACGGGCTCGCCGAGAAGCACGCGAAGCCGCGGCCGGAGGGCGCCGAGTCCCCGGCGGCACGCTTGGCGAGGACGGTGCGTCTGGCCGCCCGACCCCACTGAACAGGCCCGATCGCCCTCCGCCAGGGCGCGCGCCGGCCCAGCGGGATGCCGCGAGTTGCGGCGGTGCGAGCGCTGGGTCACGCTGTTCTCACGTCACTCTGGGTTTACCGGCGACTACGCTGACACCCGGTCGTCGCCATCTTCCGGACCTCTACGTCGGGGAGTTGCAGCCGTGATCAGTCACCCGAGCAGACACTGCGCGGTGGAGCTCCAGGCCCTGCCGTCGCGGATCGGACAGGTCCGCAGAATCGTCTCGGCACAATTGCGCTACTGGCATCTGGACTCCCTCATCGAGCGGGCCTCGCTCGGTGTCACCGAACTGCTGACCAACGTCCACCGGCACGCCCGGCCGGACAAGACCTGCACCGTGCGGCTCGAGCTCCTGCTCGACCGGCTCACCGTCTCGGTGCACGACCACGATCCCCAGCTCCCGGTGGTGGGGGACGCCGACTCCCTGGCCGAGTCGCTGGCCACCTGCGGCCGGGGCCTGGCGATGATCGCCGCGCTCAGCGAGAGCTGGGGCGCGCGCCCGGACGGCGATTCCGGCAAGGTCGTCTGGTTCACCCTCCCCGCCGCGGACGACGTCCCCCGGGATCCGCTCCCGCAGCCGACCCTGGTCGACGTCGTGCCCCCCGGAACGCCGCCCCTGACGGAGCCGGAGCCGGCCCTGGTCGAGGTCGTCGTCACCCCCTCCCCCGCTCCCGCCCGTTCGGCCGTTCCCGGCTGACCCGGCGGTGACCCGGTGGGCGGGCGGCGTGCGCAGGCGCCGCCCGCCCTCCGCCGGGTCGGCGGCGCGTGACAGGTCCGGCACGTTTGCCACGGCCCTGTCCCGATCGGGTATCCGGCACCGGCGATCCGGCGTGCCACCTCTACTGTTCCCCGTGATCCGCCGTGGTCTCCTCACGGCGGGCCTTCCTGCGCACGAAGGAAACGGGGAACATGAACGAGCATCCTCACGGCCGCCCCGCGGTGTCCGGCTTCCGCGCCTCGGCGCCCTCGCGCCGCGGTCTGCTGCGTCTCGCCGGCGGCGGTCTCGCCCTGGCCGCGCTCGGCGGGGCGGCCACCGGCTGCCGTGCCGAGGACGAGGGCGGCACGTCGGGCGGCGGCTCGGCGAAGCCCTCCGGGGACGCGGGCAAGGGCAACGGCAAGGGCAAGGACCGCCCGGGCGACGGCGCCCCGGAGCCCCGCTGGCAGGCGGAGACCACCGCGCAGGCCATGGGCGTGGTGCAGGCGCTGGTGGTGGCGGACGGCGTGGTCATAGCCACCGGCGACCCGCTCAAGGGCTACGACGCGGCCACCGGCAAGGAGCTCTGGTCCCGCGAGGAACTGACCGTACCGGGCGCGCAGATGCTGCTGGGCGACGGCACCCTGTACCTGGCGAGCGGGCAGTACGACGGCGATGTCGTCGGCATCGACCCGGCCACCGGCAAGGAGACCTGGCGCAGCCGCCTGGGCGGCGACTACGGCGACCCCCGGGTGGTCGCCGTGGACGACACCCAGGTGTACGTGATCGCCGAGGTGGTGGAGGACGGTGAGCTCACCCGCCGGAACGTGATCGCGGCGATCGACACCGCCTCGGGCCGGCCGGTGTGGAAGGAGCGGCGCGACGCCGGCACGGAGGAGCACGGCATCATCGCCGCCGTCCAGGGGCGGCACCTGGTCTACACCGACTACCGGAAGAACGTCACGGTGCGGGACACCGCCACGGGGCAGCAGGTGTGGACGCACAAGGTCGGCGAGTACAACTACCAGCGGTTCGGCCTGGCGCAGGGTGTGGTGATGCTCGCGGACGGCGGCAGGCTGCGGGCCTTCGACGTCGAGAACGGCAAGGAGCGGTGGACGCTGGCTGCGGAGGAGTTCACCAAGTTCGTCGGCCCGACCCTGCTGGACGGCGTCCTGTACGTCTCGGACACCAACCGCAAGCTGTTCGCCCTGGACCCGGCGACCGGCGACGTCGTCTGGGAGAACACCGGCCTCTCGGAGCGGGAGGCGACCAGCCCGTGGCACTTCGCGCTGGCCGGCGACGTCCTGTACGCGGCCACCGAACTCGACCCCCGCGGCGGCGTGTACGCGCTGGACGCCCGGACCGGCGACTACCTCTGGACGTACAACGACGGCTCCGGCGAGCTGGACGAGTGGTTCGTCACCACGGCCGAGGACGGCGTGTTCTGCCTCCACGGCAAGCGCCTGACCGCCCTTCCGGTCTGATCCCGAGGGCGGCCAGGGCGGACCGTGTCCGGCAGGTCGGCTCCGTTGCTCGTCGTGCACCGCGAAGCCGCGGTGGCCCCTGCGGCCGGAGCCCTGCTCGGGGCTCCGGCCGCAGGGGCGCCGGTGGGGAGCCGGTCGGGTCAGCCGATGGCGATCTCGTCGACCAGGAAGACGGTCGACAGATAGGCGTCCTCGGTGCCGGCGAATTCCAGCTTCACCGTCCGGCCCTTGTAGGCGGACAGGTCGACGGTCTTCTGCACGTACCCGGAGCTCGCGTCGGCGTTGGACCAGGTGGCCAAGGTGGTGCCGTCGACCTTGGCCTTGAGGGTGTCGTAGGCGGTGGAGCCGGACTCCTGGGTGCTGACCTTCAGCCAGAGGGTGAGCTTCGGGGCGCCGGTGGAGGGCACCGCGATGTTCGACTGGGACAGGGACTCGACCGCGGAGGTGCCGTAGCCCATCATCCAGGCGTACCAGGACCCGCCGCGCGCGGCCTGCAGCGCCGAGTTGGTGATGATGTTGTCGCTCTGGGTCCAGCCGCCGGTGCCCTGCTCGAAGCCGCCGTTGATCAGTGCGTTCCCGCTCGGGGGCGTGGTGGACGGCGAGGGGGTGGGGGTGCCCGTGCCGGTGCCGGGGTCGGGCAGTGCGGTGCCTACGCTGACGGCTGCCCAGGCCTTGGAGAGGAGGTACCGCTCCTGGGAGTTGGCGCCGTACAGGTCGGCGGCGGCCTGCAGGGTGGCGGTGCGGGCGCCGGCGTAGTTGGTGGTGGAGGTCATGTAGGCGCTGAGCGCCCGGTACCAGACGGCGGCGGCCTTGTCCTTGCCGATGCCCGCGAAGGTGTCGTTGTTGCAGGTGGTGCCGTTGTGCGAGCGTCCGCCGACGGTCTTCGCTCCGGTGCCTTCGGCGGCCAGGTAGAAGAAGTGGTTGCCGATGCCGGAGGAGTAGTGGACGTCCACCGAGCCGGCCCCGGAGTTCCAGCAGGACAGCGAGTTCCCGTCGGCGGCGGGGTTGTCCATGCGGCGCAGGTAGCCGCTGGACATGTTGGCCTTTTCGCCGATGTAGTAGTCGCCCGGGTCGCCGGCGTTGCCGGCGTAGAACTCGACCATGGTGCCGAAGATGTCGCTGGTGGCTTCGTTCAGACCGCCGGACTCGCCGGAGTAGTTGAGGTTCGCGGTGGCGGCGGTGACGCCGTGGGTCATCTCGTGGCCGGCCACGTCGAGCGCGGTGAGCGGGGTGTTGCTGTTCTGGGAGGAGCCGTCGCCGAAGAACATGCAGAAGCAGTTGTCGTCGTAGAAGGCGTTCACCAGGTTGGTGTCCACGTGGACGTACGCCGGGGCGCCGCGGCCGTCGTTGCGGATGCCGGAGCGGTTGAAGGTGTTCTTGAAGTAGTCCCAGGTCTTCGCCAGGCCGTAGGAGGCGTCCACGGCGGCGCTCTCGCGGCTGGAGTTGGTGCCGTTGCCCCAGGAGTTGGTGGTCCTGGAGAAGGTCCGGGCGTTCTGCTTCGGGTTCGACTGCGGGCTGTTGTACGAGTCGTAGATGATCGTGCCGCCGTGCGCGGCGTCGGTCAGGGTGTAGCCGCTGCCGGACTGGGTGGTCTCGATGGACACCTGGCCGACGGTGACGCCGTTACCGGTTCCCGTGACGCTCTGGTGCAGCTCGTACTGGTCCAGCGGCGCGCCGCTGGACGCGTCAACGATCACCGCCTCCCGCGAGGCCGGGCCGGTCTCTCCCTCACCGGTGACGGTCGAACGGTAGGCGAGGACGGGGAACTTGCCGGCCGCGTACACCACCAGGGTGCTGTCCTTGCTGCCGGCCTTGGCGTTCTTCACGTGCTTGGCGTGCTTCACGGCCTTGGCGGAGGCGGCGGCCGCCGTCAGCTTCGGCGTGGTGCCGGCGAGCCGGATCGCGCCCTGGTGCGCCAGGTCCGAGCCGGTCATCGTGCCGTCCTCGGCGAGGTGCACCACCAGGTCGCCGCCGATCACCGGCAGGCCTCTGTAGGTGCGGTCGTAGCGCACGTGCCGGGTGCCGTCGGCGTCGGTCAGCACGTCCTTGGCCACCAGGCGCTCGTCGGGGCCCAGGCCGAGTTCGCGGGCGGTCGCGGCCGCGCTCCGGTCGGCCGTGCGTATCGCCTCGCCGCGCGCGTCGGCCGTCATCGCCTCGAACCCGGCGTCGGGCCGGGCGGCGGGGGCACCGGCGGCCGCGGTGGACTGGGTGGCCACCACGGTCAGGGAGCCCAGGGCGAGGGCTGCCGCGACACCGGCGGCCACGGTCTTCTTGCGGTTCATCGCAATCCTCCCGCCGAGCCTCGTCGGGGAAATGCCACAGGACGTCATCTGGGGTGCGGGGGGCGTTCGGCAGCAGTTGGCTCGGCTGTGGCCCTGAGGCTAGGGACGCGGGGGGCGGCCGACATCAGGGCGATCCCTTGTCCTGGACCGGAGAAGCCCGGCGGGCGCACCATGGCCCGATGTCAGACTCTGCGACGTGGGCGGGCGCGTCTCCCGAGGCCCATCACGTGGTGCCGGTGGTTCCGGAAGACGTGCACGGCAACCGCCGGCTGGTCCTGTTCGGGCCGCCCGGCAGCGGCAAGACCACCGCGGCCGGGGCCCTCGGGCGACGGCTGGGGCTGCCCGTCCTGCGGCTGGCCCCGCGCCCGCAGGACGCCGAGGTTCCCTGTGCCGGGCTGCTCGAACTCGCGCTGGCCCTGCGGGAACTGCCTGCCGCACGGGAGCTGACGGCGGGACTCGACGAGGCCGCCGACCGGCCGAGCCCCCCGGACGACGGCGGTTCGGCCCTGCGGCTGCGCCACCGGACCGCCGCTCTGCTGCGGGAGGTACCACCCATGACGCTGGTGGTGGACAACGCCCAGTGGCTGGACGCGGCCAGCGTGGCCGTCCTGGGCTGGGCGCTGCGCCTGGCCCCGGACCTTCCCGTCGTCGTGGCCGAGCGCACCTGGCGCCCGGGGGCCGCGGGTCACTGGTGCGGGGAGGACGCGTCCGCGGTGCGCGTCCCTCCGCTGACGGCCCCGCAGGTCGGGACTCTGCTGTCCTCGTACCGGCTCGGCCCCGACGAGGTCACGCGCATCCATGCCCACAGCGGCGGGAACCCGGCGCTGGCCCTGGCACTCGCCCAGGCGCGCGGCCACGCCACCGCGGCGCCGGTCGTGTCGTACGCCGGGGACGACCCGGTTCTCCCACCCCCGGCCCGGCAGTTGGTGGGCGAATGGCTGGGAACCGTGTCGGAGGAGGTACAGGAACTGCTGACCTTCGCCGCGCTCGACGACCGGCCCGGCCTCGAGCTGCTGAGCGATCTCGCCGGTCCGGCGGCCGAAAGTCTCCTGGCCGAGGCCGAGGCAGCCGGACTCGTCGACCTCGGGGAGCCGGGGACGGTGCGGTTCACCGCCTCCGCGATCGGCGCCGAACTCGTGGCCCGGCAGCCGGGCCACGCGCGCCGGCTCCTGCACGCCCGCCTGGCCGAGGCCGGCCGTGACAGCGGCCGCCGCGACCTGCACACCGTGCTGGCGGCCGACGCCGCCGACCCGCGGTCGGCCCGCCGGGCCGCCCACCACGCCGCCCTCGCCGCCGGACGCGCGCGGCTGCGCGGGGAACACCAGCTCGCGGCCGAGCTGTCCCTCCTCGCCGCCGAGCGCACCCCGCACGACGACGGCGAGCTGCTCACCGAACGGGCCCTGACCGCCGTACGCGACGCCGCCCACTGCGGCGACCTCGCCCGCGGCCGGGCCGCCGCCCGCCTCGTCCTGGGCCACGACACCACTCCCGCCCAGCGCGTCGACGCGCTCATCGCCCTGATCGACGCGAGCGGCCAGGACCTGCACGGCGCGGACGAGGTGTTCGCCGACGCACTCCACGCGGCAGCCGGACACCCCGGCCTCACCGCGCGGATCGTCATCCGCCAGTCCATCTGGGCCAACGTCAACGGAGGCGACCCCCACCGGGCGTGTGCCCTGGCCGGCCGGGCCACCGCCCTCGCGGAGGCCGCCGACGACACCACCACCACCGTCATGGCCCTCACGATGCAGGCCCGCTTCCAGCGCATCCTCGGCCACCCGGAAGCCGAGACCACGCTCAGCCGCGCCCTGTCCCTGCCACGCACCGCCCCGATCCCGGTCAACGGGACGCCGCAGCACCTCGCCGCCCGGCACACCCTCTTCGACGACCGCCCGGACGAGGCCCGCGCCGCGCTGCTTCCCCTGCTCGTCGAGGCCGAGCGCACGGGAGACGCCGAGGCGCACGTGGACATCCTGCGCAGCCTCGCCGAGGCCGAACTCCGCACGGGACGGTGCTCCAGGGCGCTCGACCACGCCCACCGTGCCCAGGCGCTGACCGACGCGACCGCCCTGTCGCCCGCACCGGCCTGCTACACCTCCGCCCTCGTAGAAGGCACCGCCGGGCGCACCGACGTCGCCCTCGTCCACGCACGCCGCGGAGTCGACACCGCCCGGCGGGAGGACAACAAGGTCTTCCTCTCCCGGAACCTCTTCGCCCTCGGTCACCTCCTCCTGTCCGCCGGCCGTCTCAAGGAGGCCTTGGAGGCCCTGGAGGAGGTCCGCGCCCTGGAGGAGCTCCAGCAGGTCCGCGACCCGTCCGTCCTGCGCTGGCACCCCGAACTCGCCGAGACCCTCGTCGCCCTCGGCCGCCTCGACCAGGCGCAGAGCCTGCTGGACGACACCCGCTGCACCGCGACCGGCCTCGGCCGGGACACGGTCCTCCCTCCGCTCGAACGTGCCCAGGCGCTTCTGGACGCCGCCCGCGGCGACTACGACACCGCGCGCCGGCGCCTCACCGACGCAGCCGACCGCCTCCGCCATCTGCCCCTCGAACGTGGCAGGACCCTGCTGGCGCTCAGCCACACCGAGCGGCGCGGGCGCCGCCGGGCCGGCGCCCGTGCCGCCGCGCAAAGCGCCGCCGACCTCTTCACCGCCCACCAGGCGCACCCCTGGGCCCGGACCGCCGCGCACACCCTCAGCCGGCTGGAAGCCGGCCGCGTGGGCGGCGAGGCCCACTCCCGTCTCACCTCCGCAGAACAGCGCTGCGCCGAGCTGGCCGCCACCGGAGCGAGCAACCGCGACATCGCGATCGCCCTCACCGTCAGCGTCAAGACGGTCGAGGCGACCCTCACCCGCGTCTACCGCAAGCTCGGCCTGCACTCACGCATCCAGCTCGCACACACCGTCACACCGGCGCGCGAGTGACCCGCGCGGACGGCTCCGGAAGCCGCCGTCAGCCCTCCAGCACCGCCAGGGGGTCGTCGAACACCGGCTGCCAGGCCAGTTCGCCGGCCCCCACCAGGCTGTTGAAGGGCAGGGTGCAGCTCTGCAGCGGGACGGCGCCGCTCTGTCCCCACAGGCTGCGCCGGGCCACCACGGCGTGCAGCCGCTCCGGGTCGGCCTCGAGCAGGGCGCGGTGCAGCCCGCCGAGGATGATGCGGTCGGGGTTGAGGATGTTGACCAGTCCGGCCAGTCCCATGCCGAGCCGGTCGATGAGTGCCCGCGCCGCCTCGCGTACGGCCGGGTCGTGCGTGTAGCCGTCACGGATCAGGTCCTCCGCCTGCCGCAGCAGCGACCCCTCGGGCCCCGGCTCCCGCCCGAGCGCGGCGAGGAACGCCAGCGGATCGGTCTCCACGTCGAGGCAGCCGCGGCTGCCGCAGTGGCAGGGCCGCCCGCCCGGGTCGACGGTGAGGTGACCGACCTCCAGGGCGAGGCCCGAACTGCCGGTGTGCAGCCGCCCGTCCAGCACCAGGGCGCCGCCGACGCCCTGGTGGCCGGTGGCGACGCACAGCAGGTGGTCGGCGCCCCGGCCGGCCGCGTGCCGGTGCTCGGCGAGGGCCGTGAGGTTCATGTCGTTGCCGACGAAGACGGGGCCGTCGACGCCCGCGGTCCGCAGGCACTCGGCGAAGACGTCCCGCACCGGGGATCCGGCGGGCCAGGCCAGCAGGAGCGGGTTGAGCGCGACGCCGTCGGGCTCGGTGACCGCGAAGGGCACGGCCAGTCCGGCCCCGACGCACCGCCGTCCCGTCTCGCGCAGCAGGCGCGCACCCGCCTCCACGGCGACGGAGAGCAGCTGCGCGGGGTCCTCCTCGACCTTCAGGGCGCTGTGCGCGGTGGCGACGATCCGGCCGCCGAGGCCGACCAGGGCGGTGCGGTAGCCGTCGACGTGCACCTGTGCGGCGAGGACGACGGAGCCGTGCTCGGCGACCAGCAGCCGGTGCGAGGGCCGGCCCTGCGATCCTGCGGCGGCGACCGGGTGGGCGTCGACCTCGATCAGTCCCAGCGCCTCCAGCTCCGCTGCCACGGCACCGGCCGTGGCCCGCGTCACCCCGAGTTCCGAGGTCAGCACGGCGCGGGTGGGGGCCCGCCCGGTGTGGACGAGCTGCAGGGCCGGGCCGAGCGCGCCGCGCCCGCGGTCCAGCCGGGTCCGGGTCGTTCCCTCCCCCTCCGGGCGGGGGTCCGCGTTGCCGTTCATGCCGCCGAGTCTTTCATGATCCCCCGACGGTGGACCGCCGGACTGCCGGACGGCCTGACGTGGCGGCTCGGCTAGCCTGGACGCACGATGAACGACCGCTTCACCACCCCCTGGGCCGAGCTCGCCCTCTCCCGCTTCCCCCGGGACCCGCGTGACCGGCTGCGGGCCTGGGACGCCTCCGACGAGTACCTGCTGCGCCACCTCGCGGACGCCGCGCCCTCCGGGGGCGGGGCCGTGGTGGTCGTCGGCGACCGCTGGGGGGCCCTGACCACGGCGCTGGCGGCGCGGGCCGCGTGGGAGGGGGCGGTCACGGGCCGGGCCGGCGCTCCGGTCACCCAGATCACCGAGTCGTTCCTGACCCGCGAGGCCACCCGCGCCAATCTGGCCGCCAACGGCGTGGCCGGGGACGCCGTCACCCTGCTCACGACCCGTGACGAGCCGCCCCGGCGTGTCGACGTTCTGCTGGTGCGGGTACCCAAGAGCCTGGCGCTGCTGGAGGACCAGTTGCACCGGCTGGCGCCGGCCCTGCACGAGGACTCGCTGGTGGTGGGCACCGGCATGGTCAAGGAGATCCACACCTCGACGCTCGACCTGTTCGAGCGGATCGTCGGCCCCACCCGCACCTCGCTGGCCGAGCGGAAGGCGCGGCTGATCTTCGCCTCCCCCGCCCCCGCCGCGGACCGGGGGACGGACCCGTGGCCGCTGCGGTACGCCCTGCCGCAGGACGCCGCCCTGGTGGCGGGCCGCCCGGTGGTCAACCACGCGGGCGTCTTCTGCGCGGACCGGCTCGACATCGGCACCCGCTTCTTCCTCCAGCACCTGCCGACCGGTCCGGGTCTCGGGCGGGTGGTCGACCTCGGCTGCGGCAACGGCGTGGTCGGAACGGCGGTGGCGCTGGCCGATCCCACGGCCGAGGTACTGTTCACCGACGAGTCGTACCAGGCGGTGGCCTCCGCGGAGGAGACCTACCGGGCCAACGTGCCCGGCGGCGAAGCCTCGTTCAGGGTCGGCGACGGGCTGGAGGGCCTCCCGGCGGACAGTGCCGACCTGGTGCTCAGCAATCCGCCGTTCCACTCCCACCAGGCGACCACCGACGCGGTGGCCCGGCGGATGTTCCAGGGCGCGCGGCGGGTGCTGCGGCCCGGGGGCGAGCTGTGGATCGTCGGCAACCGGCACCTCGGCTACCACGTGAAGCTCCGGCGGGTGTTCGGCAACGCGGAACTCGTCGCCTCGGACCCGAAGTTCGTGGTGCTGCGGGCGGTCCGCCGCGGCTGACCTCCGTCGCGGTCCCGGTGGGGCCGCGGCCGGCCGCCGCTCAGTCCCGGGCGACGGCGGCCGGCGTCACGGCGTCCGCGCGGGCGCCGTCCGCCGTGATCACTTCCAGGTAGCGCACCACCGTCGCGGCCATGGCCTCCCGCCCGGGGGCGAGGTAGCGGCGCGGGTCGACCTGCTCGGGGTGCCGCTCCAGGTGGGCGCGCACGGCGCCGGTCAGGGCGACGTTGAGCGCGGTCCCCACGTTGACCTTGCCGATGCCTCCGGAGACCGCCGCCGCCAGTTCGCCGTCGGGGACGCCGGAGGAACCGTGCAGGACGAGCGGCACGTCGACCGCCTCGGCAAGCCGGGCCAGCAGGGCGTGGTCCAGGGCGGCGGTCCGGGTGGTCATGGCGTGGACGCTGCCGATCGCGACGGCCAGGGCGTCCACCCCGCACTCGGCCACGAACGCGCGGGCCTCGGCGGGGTCGGTGCGGGCTCCGGGCGCGTGGGCGTCCAGCGCGGGCGCGCCCTCCTTGCCGCCCACCTCACCCAGTTCGGCCTCCACCCACAGTCCTCGCGCGTGGGCCCGTCGGGCCGCCGCGCGGGTGGCGGCGACGTTCGCCGCGTGCGGGAGCCGGGAGGCGTCGTACATCACGGAGCTGAACCCGGCGTCCGCCGCCTGCCCCAGCAGGGCGTCGTCGGTGACGTGGTCCAGGTGCAGTCCCACCGGCACCTGGGCCGCGGCGGCCGCCGCCGCGGCGGCCCGGGCCAGCGGCAGCAGCCGCCCGCGGTGGAACGCCACGGCGTTCTCGCTGACCTGGACGATCACCGGGGAGCCGGCCCGGTCGGCTCCCTCGACCACCGCCTCGACGTGTTCCAGCGTGATGACGTTGAAGGCGGCCACGGCCCGGCGGACGGCGGCGGCCTCCGCGACCAGGTCACCTGCGGGTACCAGGGGCACGGCTCTCCTTACGGACGGCGAGGCGGGTGTGGAGCCGGGGCGTTCGGGCGGGGTCGTTCAGGCGGGTGCGTCGGCGAGGATCACCGAGCGGGTGAGGTGGCGGGGGCTGTCGGGGTCGAGACTGCGGGCGACGGCGACCGCGACGGCCAGCCGCTGGGCGCGGACCAGCTCGGCCAGCGGGTCGAGCCCCTCCGCCACCCAGAGCGCACCGGTGCCGCGTACCTGCTCGGCCAGGCCCGCCGGGGCCTCGCCGAGCATCCAGGTGGCGGTGGAGTGGGTGGAGACGCTGATGGGGCCGTGCCGGTACTCCATGGCCGGGTACGCCTCGGTCCACGAGAGCGACGCCTCGCGCATCTTCAGCGCCGCCTCGTTGGCGAGACCGACCGTCCAGCCCTTGCCGAGGAACGTGAACTGCGTGCGGTCCACGAGCCCTTCGGGCAACGGCGTGGCGAGCGCGGTCCGCGCGTCGGCGACCGCCTCCTCGGGGTGCAGGCCGAGGTGGGCGCGCAGCAGGGTGAGCGCGGTGGTGGCGAACCGGGTCTGCACCACGGACCGTTCGTCGGCGTACGCCAGGACGACGACCCGGTCGGCGGCCTCCATGACGGGGGTGTCGGGATCGGCGGTGACCGCGGTGGTGGGCACGCCGTCGGCGCGCAGCCGGGCCAGCAGGTCGAGCACCTCGGTGGTGGTGCCGGAGCGGGTCAAGGTCAGGACGCGGTCGTACCGGCGCCCGTGCGGGAACTCGGAGGCGGCGAAGGCGTCGGTCTCGCCCTGGCCGGCCTGTTCGCGCAGGGCGGCGGCGGCCTGGGCCATGAACCAGGAGGTGCCGCAGCCCACGATCGCGACCCTCTCCCCCGGGGCCGGCAGCGCCGCCAGGTGACCGGGCGCCTCGTCCGCCGCCCGCTGCCAGCACTCGGGCTGGGTGGTCAACTCGTCTTCGACATGCGTCACTTGCGCATCCCTCCACGGCGAGGCACGTAATGGCTGCACACTACAGCCGATCTCCGGCAAACTCATGGGATGGACATGGAGATCGTGGAGCACGTCGACATGCTGCGCCGGGAGGGCGAGTCGCTGGCGGCGGCCGCGAAGGAGGCGGGGACGGACGCGCCGGTGCCGACCTGCCCGGGATGGCGGGTGCGGGACCTGGTCCGCCACACGGGGGCGGTGCACCGGTGGGCGACGGCCTTCGTGGCCCTCGGGCTCACCTCGCCCCGGCCGATCGGGGAGCCCCCGGAGCTGGACGGCTCCGAGCTGCTCGCCTGGTTCGCGGAAGGGCACGCCGAGTTGACGCGGACCCTCGCCTCCGCCGACCCGGCCACCGACTGCTGGCACTTCCTGCGGGCCCCGTCCCCGGTGGCCTTCTGGGCCCGCCGCCAGGCACACGAGACCGCGGTGCACCGGATGGACGCCGAGGCCGCCCTCGGTGTCGAACCGGCGCTCGTCACGCCCGAGTTCGCGGTGGACGGGATCGACGAACTGCTGCGCGGCTTCCACGGCCGCCGGTCCAGCAGGGTGCGTTCCCCCGAGCCGAGACTGCTGCGGGTGCGGGCCACCGACGTGGCGGACGCGGTCTGGACGGTACGGCTCTCGCAGGAGCCGCCGGCGACCGTACGGGGCACGGACGGCGCAGACGGCGCAGACGGTCCGGACGGCGCGGCGTCCGCCGACCCGGACTGCGAACTGTCCGGGCCCGCGGCGCAGTTGTACGCCGCCCTGTGGAACCGCGCGCCGATCCCCTCGGTCACGGGGGACGCGGCCACGGCTGCGCTGTGGCGGGAGACCTCCGGGGTGGGATAGCGCCGAACCACACCTTGGCCCCGCTTCGGGGGGCGGGACCGGGAGCCACGTCTCGCGTTGCCACGGGTGGCGTGAGCGGCCAGACTCCTCTCCGTGCAGCGAGATGATCGGTTCGACCCGGAGCGGTTTCGCCGCGAGTGGCCGAAGGGCGACTTCTGGAGACTCAGGCGGTACACCCGTGGCGAGGTCGAAACGCTGCGTCTACCCGAACGGGATGTGGCCGTCCTGGCAGACGTCGGCATCCCGGAAGAGGCGGCCCCGTTTCTCGCTTTCGACGACCGGCGCCTGCCCTGCCCACTGGAGACCTGGGACTTCCCTGACGTGCCTGTCGAGGACCCCGATCCGTTCGTGGTGATCGGGTCCGACGGGTCGGCCAATCCCGTGGTGCTGGACCGGACACGGCCAGGTTTCGTACTGCTCGTCGATCGTGAGCGAGGCACCGGGGTCCACGTGTACAACACGAGCATTCCGCGGTTCCTCGCCTCGCTCCTGGCCTTCCGCGACTTCGTCGAACTCCGCGAGCGGACGTCCTCCCCGGCGACAGCGGCCCTCGAAGCGCTCACCGAGCGTCTTCAGGAGATCGACCCGGAAGCCTGGGGTGCGGAGTGCCTGTGGGCGGCTGAGACAGAGGCCCAGGCGGAGTTGCTCGGCGGCTGATCGCTCACCGCTTCACACGCCGGGCGGCCCTCGGTCTTTGGAAGTGAAGACCGGTGTGTCTTCGCGCTACGCCGCCGTACCGGGCATTTTCGGACCGGCTGGGCGACCGCACCGTGCCGCGAAGTCGCGGAGCGCCCCTCACGCGTCCGGGGTGGCTCCCGGGAAGGCGATTCCCGTCTCGTGGGCGAGGCGGGCGGCGGCGTGGCGGAAGAAGGCGGCGCGGTCCTCGACGACTCGGTGGAACTGGCCGAAGAGTTCGAAGCCGATCAGGCCGAACAGCTCCGCCCAGGCGGCGACCAGCGCGACCGTCGTCTCCGGCGGCAGGTCGGGTGCCAGGTCCGCGGTCATCCGCACCGCCTCGGGGCGCAGCCCTTCCGGCAGGGGGGTGCGCGAGAGTCCGGAGGGACCGCGGTGGGCGTCGCGGGTGATGCCGATCAGGAGCAGCCCCACCCGTGCCGCGGCGGGCACGGTGGTCTGGGGCGCCTGGTAGCCGGGGACGGGGGTGCCGTAGATGAGGGCGTACTCGTGGGGGTGGGCCAGTGCCCACGCGCGCACCGCCTCGCACACCGCGACCCACCGGTCGACGGGCGCCGCACCCGGGGCGGCGGCCGCTTTCGCCTCGGCGGCCTCCGCGGCGGCGCCGAGCGAGTCGTAGGCGTCGATGATCAGGGCGGTGAGGAGGTCGTCGCGGCTCGGGAAGTAGCGGTAGACGGCCGACGAGGCCATCCCCAGTTCCCGGGCCACCGCCCGCAGGGAGAGCTTGGCCGCCCCCTCGTCGGCGAGCCGGCGTCGCGCCTCGTCCTTGATCGCCGCGGTGATCTCCCGTCGGGCACGGGCCCGGACTCCCTCTGTCGCGCTCATGATCCGAGTGTGCCACAGAAGGAGAGCAGTGCACACGTTCGAGAACGGCGCTCCAAAACGAGAGCACCGCTCTTGCTTTTAGGGGTCGGCGGAGCGCACACTGTTCTCAACCGAGAGCACTGCTCTCACTTCTCCGGAGGGGTCCCTCATGCGCAAGGACGACCAGCAGCCCACGCCCGGCACCACCCCCGCCACCCCCTACTACTTCCAGGCCGGCCCCGTGGCCGCACGCTTCAATGCGATCGTCGGCTGGCTGGCCCGGCACGGCGTCAGTCTGATGGGCAGCGCGGAGCTCTCGGTGCGCGGCAGGAAGAGCGGCGCCATGCAGCGCATCCCGGTGAACCCCTACCGGCACGACGGCGAGCAGTACCTGGTCTCCGCCCGCGGGCACTCCCAGTGGGTGCGCAACATGCGCGTGGCCGGCGGCGGCGAACTGCGGGTCGGACGCGAGGTCCGCCGTTTCACCGCCGCCGAACTGCCCGACGACCAGAAGGTCGCCGTGCTGCGCGGCTACCTCGACAAGTGGGGCTGGGAGGTCAACCAGTACTTCCAGGGGGTCACCGCGACCTCGACCGACGAGGAGCTGGCCGCCGCCGCCTCCGACCACCCGGTCTTCCGGATCACGGTCACTGCCTGAAGCGACCGTCCGACCGAGCCACCGGGCTCCGGGCCGGCTGACCCCTCGGTCCGGAGCCCGGTGACCCGGACGGTCGCCCGCTCCTGAACCCGCGTGTGCGGGCTACCGCTCCAGCCGCAGAAGCACCCGCTGCGCCATCGGGTGGGTGCGGACCAGCTCGGCCAAGGTGGTCGCCCCGCGCGTGATGTCGGCGAACGCCCGCCACGCGGGCCGGAACCCGACGATCGCGGCGTGGAAGAGCCCCGGCCGGCGTTCGAAGAGGGCCATCAGGTTCCGGCCGACGCTCATCTCGACGCCCAGCCCGGCCTTGACCGCGAAGGCGTAGTTGAGCGACTCGCGCCGTACGTCCACCGCGTCGGCGGCCTCGGCGATCCGCACCGCCCAGTCGCCGGCCAGCCGGCCCGACCGCAGCGCGTAGGAGATGCCCTCGCGGGTCCACGGCTCCAGCAGTCCGGCCGCGTCGCCGCAGACCAGCACCCGGCCCCGGGAGAGCGGGGAGTCGTCGGTGCGGCAGCGGGTGAGGTGACCGGAGGAGAGGGCGGGTTCGAAGCCCGCCAGGCCGAGCCGGCCGATGAACTGCTCGAGGTACCGCTTGGTCGCCGCCCCGTCGCCGCGCGCGGAGATCACCCCGACGGTGAGGGTGTCGCCCTTGGGGAACACCCAGCCGTAACTGCCGGGCAGCGGGCCCCAGTCGATCAGGACGCGTCCCCGCCAGTCCTCGGCGACCGTCTCCGGCACCGGGATCTCGGCCTCCAGGCCGAGATCCACCTGCCCGAACTTGACGCCGACGTGGGCGCTGGTCCGGCCGGCACTGCCGTCGGCGCCGACGACCGCGCGGGCCAGCACCGTCTCGCCGCCCTGGAGAACCACGGCCACCGTGCGCCGGTCGGGCACCGTCGGTCCGTGCTGTTCCATGCGGGAGACCGTGACGCCGGTGCGCAGTTCGGCTCCGGCCTTCTGCGCGCTCTCCACGAGCGCGTGGTCGAACTCGGGGCGGTTGACGAGCCCGAAGAGCATCCGGCGGGAGCGGCGGGTGCGGGTGCGGCGGCCGTCGTGCGAGAAGGTGACCGCGTGCACGCGGTCCTGGAAGGGGACCTCGAAGCCGGGCGGCAGGGCGTCCCGGGAGGGGCCGATGATGCCGCCGCCGCAGGTCTTGTAGCGCGGTAGTTCCGCCTTCTCCAGCAGCAGCACCCGCCGTCCGGCCACCGCCGCCGCGTAGGCCGCGGACGCCCCGGCCGGTCCCGCGCCCACCACGACCACGTCCCAGACGCGGTCCTCGCCGCCGGTCCGTCCGGTCAGGTCCGCGGAGTCCGCGGGCTCCGCCGGGTCCGACGAGGTGCTTCCGCCGTTCTCACCGTTCTCGCCGCTCACGATGGCCAACCGCTCCCGATCACCAGTCAGATGCCTGCCGCACTGTCCAGAGCATCCTACGGCTGCGATCGCCGCAGGCCACTGTGGGAGTATCGACGGCGCGGACCGGTGCCACTCGCGCCCGTCCGCCGCCTGCGAGGAACCGCCCGCCCGCGAGGACGGCGGCGCAGGGCCCGCCCGCCGGACCCGCGCGGACGGGTCGAGTGAGACCCGAGAGTTACGAGGAGCCCGCCATGTCGTCGAACCCGGTCGCCGCGACCGTCGCCTCGCTGATGCCGAGGGCGAAGGAGGAACTCGCCGAGCTGGTCGCCTTCAAGTCGGTCGCCGACTTCGAGCAGTTCCCCCGCGGCGAGAGCGAGGGCGCCGCGAACTGGGTGGCCGACGCGCTGCGCGCGGAGGGATTCCAGGATGTCGCGCTGCTCGACACCCCGGACGGCACGCAGTCCGTCTACGGCTGTCTGCCCGGTCCCGAGGGCTCGCGCACCGTCCTGCTGTACGCGCACTACGACGTCCAGCCGCCGCTGGACGAGGCCGCCTGGGTCACCCCGCCGTTCGAGCTCACCGAGCGCGACGGCCGCTGGTACGGGCGCGGCGCGGCCGACTGCAAGGGCGGCGTGATCATGCACCTGCTGGCGCTGCGGGCACTCAAGGCGAACGGCGGCGTGCCGGTCACCGTGAAGGTGATCGCCGAGGGTTCGGAGGAGCAGGGCACCGGCGGCCTGGAGCGGTACGCCGAGCAGCACCCCGAACTGCTGGCCGCGGACGCGGTCGTGATCGGCGACTCGGGCAACTTCCGGGTGGGCCTGCCGACCGTGACGACGACCCTGCGCGGCATGACGCTGGTGCGCGTGCAGGTGGACACCCTGGAGGGCAACCTGCACTCCGGGCAGTTCGGCGGCGCGGCCCCGGACGCGCTGGCGGCGCTGGTCCGGGTGCTGGACTCGCTGCGGGCCGAGGACGGTTCGACGACCGTGGACGGCCTGACGGGCGACGCGGAGTGGGAGGGGCTCCAGTACGACGAGGAGCAGTTCCGTGCCGACGCGAAGGTGCTGGACGGTGTCGGTCTGATCGGTTCGGGCACGGTCGCCGACCGGATCTGGGCGCGGCCGGCGGTCACCGTGCTGGGCATCGACTGCCCGCCGGTGGTCGGGGCGACGCCGTCGGTGCAGGCGAGCGCGCGGGCGCTGGTGAGCCTGCGGGTGCCGCCGGGCGTGGACGCCGGTGAGGCCGGGAAGCTGCTGCAGGCCCATCTGGAGAGCCGCACGCCGTGGGGCGCCCGGGTCGCCGTCGAGCGGATCGGGCAGGGCCAGCCGTTCCGGGCGGACGCCGGCAGCCCGGCGTACACGGCGATGGCGCGGGCCATGGCGGTGGCGTACCCGGGCCAGGAGATGCAGTTCGCCGGTCAGGGCGGTTCCATCCCGCTGTGCAACACGCTGGGGACGCTCTACCCGGAGGCGGAGATCCTGCTGATCGGTCTCAGCGAGCCGGAGGCGCAGATCCACGCGCCCAACGAGAGCGTCTCCCCCGAGGAGCTGGAGCGGCTGTCGGTCGCCGAGGCGCTCTTCCTGCGGGAGTACGCGGCGGGCTGAGCACCCGTCACCACCGGACCGACGGCCCCCCGCACAGGTGCGTGGGGCCGTCCGTGGCGTCGGCGGCGGGGGACTTCCGGCGGCGCGGGCCCGGCAGGCGAAGGGCTTCCCGCAGCGGGCGTGCGGCAGGCGCAGGGGCGGCGACTTCCACCGGGGGAAGCCGCCGGGGAACCCCCCGCACGGCCCGCCCCCGCTCACCCCACCGGCTCCCCCGCCTCCAGGTACACCGCCGCCCCGCGTTCGCGGGCCCGCAGCGCCCAGTGGAGACGGCGGAACCGGACCGGGGGCAGCAGCTCGGCCGCCTCCTCCTCGGTGACGAAGCGCCAGCCGCGCAGTTCGGGCCCGGGCAGCAGCACCCGGCCGGCGTCGTCGCCGTGCAGTCTCCCGCCGTCGAAGAGGAAGCGCAGTCCGCCGTAGCCGGGGGGCTGCGGCGACTCCCAGTCGACGACGAGCAGCCGAAGCTCGTCGGCGGGCCGCAGCCCGGTCTCCTCGGCCACCTCCCGCACCCCGGCCTGGGCGGGCGCCTCGCCCCGCTCGACCACTCCGCCGGGGAACTCCCAGCCCGGTTTGTAGGTGGGGTCGACGAGCAGGAACCGGTCCTGCTCGTCGAAGAGCAGCACCCCGGAGGCCACCGTCTCGGCCCTGGGTTCGGGCGTCTGCACGATGTCGCAGGCGGCGGCCTCCCCGTTGCCCACCGCCTGGGCTATCCGCGCGGCGGTCTGCTGCGGGGTGAGCGCACCGTTGTCCACCGGGTGGGCGTCGGCGGCCAGCCAGGAGCCGAGCGCGGCCCGGTACGGCTCGATGTGGTCGTGGCGCCACTGCCGGACGCGCCGCTCGGTCTCCGGACCCGCCGGGTCCTGGGCCTCCGTGATCCGCTGCCGGAGAATCGTTTCCGCCGGAGTGAGGACCACGTGGCACACGGAGATCCGTCGTGCGGCGAGGCCTCCGAAGATCTCGTCCCGGTACTCCTGGCGCAGCAGGGTCATGGGAACGACCAGGGTGCCGCCGAGCTCCTGGAGCATGGCGGCCGCGGTGTCCACGACCAGCCGCCGCCAGATCGGCAGGTCCTGGTAGTCGTCGACCCCGGCGAGGTGCTTGGGCGGCAGCATGAACGTCAGCGCGCCCCCGACCACCTCGGGATCGAAGAGCGCGCTGTCGGGCAGCAGGTCCAGCAGCTCCCTCGCGGTGCTGGACTTGCCCGAACCGAACGCGCCGTTGATCCAGACGATCACTGTTCCCCCTCTTCCCCGGACTTCGTCCTCTCCGGACGTCTGTGACGTGCCCGCCCCACCCTGCACCGGAAACCAGCCGCAGTTGAGGGGGCAACAGGGGAGCACGGGGGATCACGGTCGCGATGTGCGGACCGGCGGCCCGCACCGCCGCGAAGCCGCTCGTGAACACCGGAGGAGGGACCCGGAGGAGGGACCCGGAGGAGGGACCGCCGCGGACGCCGGTCGCCCGAGCCGCGGAGGTCAGCGGCTCAGAGGACCGGCCACACCCCCGCGTCGGGGGCCGGCAGCGCCTCCAGGGCCTCCAGGGCCTGGAGGGACTCCGTCCCGTCGAGGTAGGCCGCGCTCTCGTGGAGGGTGGTCGGGGCGGTCGGGCCGAAGACCTCGTGGCGGGCGATGCTGTCGTCGCCGGTGAGCTCCTCCACCGTGCTGCGCACGTCCTCGACGGGGCGTTCGGCCTCCTCGCCCTCCGCGTGGGAGGGCGAGACCGCCGCGAGGACGCACCCTGCGGCGAACGAGGCGATGGCCAGCATGCTGCGCTTCTTCATGCCGTGACAACACCGCAGCCGGGCCGTCGGTCACCGTGACACGCCCGACGAATCCCGACTCGGTCGCGAGCGGTCACGAAACGGGCGGCGAATCGCCCGACTCCGGCATCTTTCGCCACGGACCGCGCACAACCGGCCGCCGTCGAACCCGGGCTTCGGGGGACTCGCGTCCGCCCGCCGCGGTCCACGGGTCCACGGGTCCGCCGCAGGTTGCGACCACGGCGTCGGACCCCCGCGTCACCCGTCGAGCCGCCCCAGCGCCGCCGCCGCGGCCCCGATCAGGCCGGCGTCCGGCCCGGTCAGGGCGGGGACGACCCGCAGGTCACGGGTGAACGCGAGCGTGGCGTAGTCCGGGAGCGCCTGGCGCAGCGGTGCGAACAGGACCTCGCCCGCCTCGGCCACTCCCCCGCCGACGACCGCGACCTCTATCTCCACCAGCGCGGCCACCCCGGCGATCGCCGCCGCCAGGGCCCGCCCGGCCCGGGCGAAGGCGGCCACCGCCGCCGGGTGACCGTCCCGCGCGGCTGCCGCCACCTCGGCGGCCGAGCCCTCGCCGCCGGGCTCCGGACGCCAGCCGTTCTCCCGTGCCCGGCGGGCGATGGCCGGGCCCCGGGCCAGGCCCTCGACGCAGCCGCGGCCGCCGCAGGGGCAGGGGTCGCCGTCGAGGTCGACGCTGATGTGCCCGATGTGCCCGGCGTTGCCGGTGCGCCCGGGCCGGACCCTGCCGCCGAGGACCAGGCCGCCGCCGACGCCGGTGGACACCACCATGCACAGGGCGTGCGAGCTGTTCCTGGCGGCGCCCACCCAGTGCTCGGCCGCGGCGACGGCGGCTCCGTCGCCGATCAGCTCCACCGGCAGCCCTCCGGTCAGCTCCCGCACCCGCTCGCGCAGCGGGTAGCCGCGCCAGCCGGGGATGTTGACCGGCGAGACGGCGCCCGCGGCGCGGTCGACCGGGCCGGCGCTGCCGATCCCGACGGCCTCCACGGCGGCCCACCGCGGCGAGTCACGGAGGTCGCCGAGCACCTCGGCCGCCGCGGCCATCACGGTCGCTCCGTCCGCCGCGGCGGGCGTGGGGCGTCGCGCGCGCAGCAGTATGCGCCCCTCGGCGTCCACGAGCGCGCCCGCAATCTTCGTGCCGCCGACGTCGAGCGCCGCCACCAGGCCGGCACGGGAGGGCGCGGTGTCCATGGGCGTCATGTCCCCTGCTTTCCTGCGATGTCCTTGCCTGACAACGATGTCCGCACTCTATGCTCGTCGCCACACCCGGCCCCATCCGCCCTCCGGAATCCGCCCTCCCAGGACAGGACTTGCGCATCGTGACCCTGACCGCCGGCCGTCCGCCCGTCCGTTACGGCAGCCGCCCCACGATGAAGGACGTGGCGAGCCGCGCGGGCGTGGGCCTGAAGACCGTGTCCCGGGTGGTCAACGCGGAGCCCGGAGTGACCGCCGAGACCCGGCGGCGGGTGCAGGAGGCGATCGACGCCCTCGGGTTCCGCCGCAACGACAGCGCCCGGGTGCTCCGCAAGGGGCGCACCGCCACCGTGGGACTGATACTCGAGGATCTCGCCGACCCCTTCTACGGACCGCTGTCGCGTGCGGTGGAGGAGGTGGCGCGCGCCCACGACACGCTGCTCATCAACGGGTCCAGCGCCCACGACGGGAGCCGGGAGCGGGAGTTGGCGCTGGCACTGTGCGCCCGTCGGGTGGACGGTCTGCTGGTGGTGCCCGCGGGCGCCGACCACCGGTACCTGGAGCCGGAGATGCGTGCCGGGATCGCCACCGTCTTCGTGGACCGTCCGGCCCGCGGCATCGAGGCGGACACCGTGCTGACCGACAACCACGGCGGCACGCGGGCCGGGGTGGCGCACCTGATCGCGCACGGGCACCGGCGGATCGGCTACATCGGGGACGTGCCGGGCATCCACACCTCCGACGAGCGGCTGCGCGGCTACCGCACGGCGATGGAGGAGGCCGGGCTGCCGGTGCGGCCCGACCGGGTGTCCCTCGGGAGCACCGCGCCGCAGCGGGTACGGCGGGCGGCCGAGGAGATGCTGGACGGCCCGGATCCCGTGACGGCCCTGCTGACCGGCAACAACCGGGTGACGGTGACGGTGGTCCGGGTGCTCGCGGAGCGGCAGCCGCACCGCCCGGTGGCGCTGGTGGGCTTCGACGACTTCGAGCTGGCCGATCTGCTGCGTCCCGCGGTCACCGTGGTGGCGCAGGACCCGGCGGGGCTCGGCCGCGTGGCGGCGCAGCGGTTGTTCGCCCGGATGGACCAGGCCGAGCTGGAGCCCTCCGTGGTGGAGCTGCCCACCCGGCTGGTGGTGCGGGGGTCGGGGGAACTGCCCCCGGCCGACTGACGCCACACCGCCCTCGCCATCCACGCGGCCCCCACCGCCCTCGCGACCCGTGCGGCCCACGCCGCCGCCCGCCGGCCGGGTCCTACCGGACCGCTCCCGGCCGGGCGAAGGCCTCGATACGGGCGCGGGTCAGCCGGGTCCGCCCGGTCACCTCGGTCTCGTCGAAGGCGCCGCAGTCGAGACCTGCGAGCAGGAACCCGGCCAGGGCGCGGGCGGTGGCGGGTTCGTCCAGGACGTCCCCCTCGGCGCCGGTGGCGTACCGGGCGAGCCGGTCCGCGGCCCGGTCGAAGCCCTCGAGGTGGAAGGCGAAGACTGCGGCGTAGCGGGTGGGCAGGTGACCGGGGTGCATGTCCCAGCCCTGCGGGAAGGCGCGGGCGAGCGCCCGCCGGGTGAGCCGGTGGTGCAGGCGCCACGCGGCGTGGACCTGCTCGGTGTCGCCCACCGGCAGCACGTTGGTGGAGCCGTCGCTGACCCGTACTCCGGTGCCTGCGGCGGCCACCTGCATCACGGCCTTGGCGTGGTCGGCCGCCGGGTGGTCGCTGGCCTGGTGGGCCGGGGAGACGCCGAGGGCGGCGCTGTAGTCGAAGGTGCCGTAGTGCAGGCCGGTGGCCCGGCCCTCGGCGGCGTGGATCATCGGGGCGACGGTGGCGGCACCGTCAGGGCCGAGGATCGCCTGGGCGGTCTCGACCTGGATCTCGAAGCCGAGCCGCCCCGGCTCGAGCCCGAGGGCCTTCTCGCACTCCTCGAGGAGACGGACCATGGCGGTCACCTGCTCGGCGGAGGTCACCTTGGGCAGGGTCAGCAGCAGGCCGTCGGGGAGCGGGCCGTGTTCCCGCAGGGTGGTCAGGAAGACGTCGAGGGTGCGCACCGCGCGGCGGCGGACCGGGGCCTCCAGGCACTTCATGCGGATGCCGGCGAAGGGCGGGGCCTGGCCGGTGCGGCACGCTTCGGCCAGCAGCCCGGCGGCGCGGACGGCGTGCGCGTCCTCCTCGGCGTCGGGGCGGTGCCCGTAGCCGTCCTCGAAGTCGATCCGGAGGTCCTCGACGGGTTCGCGCTCCAGCTTGGTGCGGACGCGGGTGTACACCGGTCCGGCGAGTTCCGCGGGCAGCTCCAGCACGGCGGCGAACGAGGCGGCGTCCGGGGCGTGTTCGTCGAGGGCGGCGAGGGCGCGGTCGCCCCAGTCGCGGGGTGTGCCGGCGGTGAAGCGGTCGGCGGGCACGTACACGGTGTGGACGGGCCGACGGGCGCCCGGGTCGCCGGGGTAGCGGCGCGCGAGGTCGGCGTCGGCGGGGGCGAGCAGCGCGTCCAGCCGGTCGTGGACCGCGCCGGACAGGGAGGTCGGCACGGCCTGGCTCATACGGGGCGCCCCTCTCGGCGTTTCAACAGATCGTTGAACTCGGCGGGAGGCTAACGGCCGGTCCGCGGCGCGGTCAACAGCGCCTCACCTGGGACGGCGCCGTACGAGCGGCCGCGGCGACCGCCGTCGTCGGTGGCCGCCGTCGTCGGTGGCCGCCTTCGGGTACGCCGAGGGCCCGCGGCCGGCGAACCGGCGGCGGGCCCTCGGGCACGGCGTGCGGGGATCAGCCCTTGCGGGTCTTGATCTCCTCGGTGAGCTGCGGGACGACCTGGAAGAGGTCGCCCACGACGCCGTAGTCGGCGAGCTCGAAGATCGGGGCCTCGGCGTCCTTGTTGACGGCGACGATGGTCTTCGAGGTCTGCATGCCGGCGCGGTGCTGGATGGCGCCGGAGATGCCGTTGGCGATGTACAGCTGCGGGGAGACCGACTTGCCGGTCTGGCCGACCTGGTTGGTGTGCGGGTACCAGCCGGCGTCGACGGCGGCACGGGACGCGCCCACCGCGGCGCCGAGGGAGTCGGCGAGCGCCTCGATGATCGCGAAGTTCTCCGCGCCGTTCACGCCGCGGCCGCCGGAGACCACGATGGCGGCCTCGGTCAGCTCCGGACGGCCGGTCGACTGACGCGGCGTGCGGGAGACGATCTTGGTGCCGGTGGCCAGGGCGGAGAAGGTCACCGCGAGCTCCTCGACCGCGCCGGCGGCCGGGGCGGCCTCGACGGGGGCCGAGTTCGGCTTGACGGTGATGACCGGGGTGCCCTTGGACACGACGGACTTGGTGGTGAAGGAGGCGGCGAACACCGACTGGGTGGCGACCGGACCGTCGGTGCCGGCCTCGACGTCGATGGCGTCGGTGATGATGCCGGAACCGATGCGCAGCGCGAGGCGGGCCGCGATCTCCTTGGTGTCGGCGGAGGTCGGCAGCAGCACGGCGGCCGGGGATACAGCCTCGTAGGCGGCCTGGAGGGCGTCGACCTTCGGGACGACCAGGTAGTCGGCGAGCTCGGCGGACTCGTTGGTGAGGACCTTCACCGCGCCGTGCTCGGCGAGCGTGGCGGCGGTGGCGGCCGCGCCGGCGCCCAGGGCGACGGCGACCGGCTCGCCGATGCGGCGGGCGAGGGTCAGCACCTCGAGGGTGGGCTTGCGGACGGCGCCGTCGACGTGGTCGACGTAGACGAGAACTTCAGCCATGGGATTCGATCTCCTGCGAATGCGAAGTCTGAGGGGCGGTCAGCTGCGGTGGGCCTAGATGAACTTCTGGCCCGCGAGGAACTCGGCGAGCTGCTTGCCGCCCTCGCCCTCGTCCTTGACGATCGTGCCGGCGGTGCGGGCCGGGCGCTCGGTGGCGGACTCGACCTTGGTGAACGCGCCCTCCAGGCCGACCTCCTCGGCCTCGATGTCGAGGTCGGAGAGGTCCCAGGACTCGACCGGCTTCTTCTTGGCGGCCATGATGCCCTTGAAGGACGGGTAGCGCGCCTCGCCCGACTGGTCGGTCACGGAGACGACGGCCGGGAGGGAGGCCTCGAGCTGCTCGGAGGCGGCGTCGCCGTCACGGCGACCGGTGACCTTGCCGTCCTCGACGGCGATCTCGGAGAGCAGGGTGACCTGCGGGACGCCCAGGCGCTCGGCGACCAGCGCGGGCACGATGCCCATGGTGCCGTCGGTGGAGGCCATGCCGGAGATGACGACGTCGTAGCCGGCCTTCTCGATCGCCTTGGCGAGCACCAGGGAGGTGCCGATGGCGTCGGTGCCGTGCAGGTCGTCGTCCTCGACGTGGATGGCCTTGTCGGCGCCCATGGACAGCGCCTTGCGCAGGGCGTCCTTGGCGTCCTCGGGGCCGACCGTGAGGACGGTGACCTCGGCGTCGTCGGCGTCCTCGGCGATCTGCAGCGCCTGCTCGACGGCGTACTCGTCGAGCTCCGACAGCAGACCGTCGACGTCGTCGCGGTCGACGGTCAGGTCGTCGGCGAAGTGCCGGTCGCCGGTGGCGTCAGGCACGTACTTCACGGTGACAACGATCCTCAGGCTCACGCCGGCTCTCCTACTGCATCGTCATGTCGGGCTGCTTCCTGTCAGGCAGCATATGCGCCCGAAGCCGCCTCTTCCGTCCGGGGAGCGTCTGCCCCCCGACGAATAAATTACCCGCCAGTAGTACACCCGGTGACGCCCGGCTAAGCAAGCGCTTTGCGGTGTGACCTGGGTAACGCTGCGTAACGGCCGGTATGTCAGGGCCGCAGAGCGCCGAAGCGTCCCTGGTGGTAGAGGAGCGGGCGGCCCTCCCCGGCCGGGTCTCCGGCGGTGACCTCGGCGACCACGATCCGGTGGTCCCCGGCGGGTATGCGCGCCACCGGCCGGCAGACGAGCCAGGCGACCACGCCCTCCAGCACCGGGACGCCTTCGGGGCCCTCGCGCCAGGCGGTGGGCGGGGCGAAGCGGTCCGCCCCGCTGCGGGCGAAGGTGGCCGCGAGCTCGCTCTGGTGCTCGCCGAGGAGATGGACGCCGACGTACTCCGCCCGGGCGACGGCGGGCCAGCAGGAGGACCGTTCGCTGATGCCGAACGACACCAGGGCGGGTTCCGCGGAGACGGAGGTGAGCGAGGTGGCGGTGAAGCCGAACGGGCGCCCCTGGTGACCGGCGGTGATCACCGCCACACCGGCGGCGTGTCGCCGGAAGACCGAGCGCAGCAGGTCGGAGGGCGTGTCGCCGCCGTCGGCCGTCGCGGACCCGTTCCGCTCGGGGTCCGACCGGAGCCGACCCGCCGTGGCCCGACCCGCCTGGGGGCCGACCGGGGGCGCTCCCTCCTCGGCCGGGGCCGATCGCCCCGCTTCAGCTCGGCTGCCCGGGACCGCTTCGGCCCGGCTGCCCGGGGTCGCTCGCCCCGGCCCCGGGGTCCACGCGTCCGGCTGCGGCGGGACGGCCGCCGCGGTCTCCTCGGAGAGGGCCGTCACGGGTTCGGCCGCCATACGGGTGTCCTTCCTCATATCGCCTCCCCGAGGGCGGCGATCACATCGGCCTTGCGGGGCACCCCGGCGGCGCGGCGCACCACGCGGCGGTCCGCGTCGAGCACCAGGGTGGTCGGGGTTGCCTCGATCTCGAGCGCGCGCACCAGCGCGAGGTGGGCCTCGGCGTCGATCTCCACATGGGTCACCCCCGGGACCATCGCGGCCACCTCGGCGAGGACGCGCCGTGTCGCGCGGCAGGGCGCGCAGAAGACGGTGGAGAACTGCAGCAGGGTGGCCCGCCGGCCCGCCCGGTCGCCGAGCACCGCCACGTCGACACGTGGCCCGCCTTCGTGGCCGCTCACCCGCACTCCTCCGCTCCGCCGCCGTCGCGGCGTTCCCCATGATGACCTGTACGTGATCGTCAGCGGTGGTCGGGGGGTGCGGATTCCCCGGTCAGGGGCCCTTTCGGGCGACGTGACGAGGATCTCGTCCCCACCAGGCACTTCATCTGGTCCTTTGCCCGTTCTTGGGGCAACATCTCTACGCGCCCGTAAGTTACGGCCGCGTAGGTTGGATCGGCCGGGAGCGGTAACCCCTTCCCCGGCAGCCACTCGGAGAGAAGGGGCTCATCCCGCCCATGGCAGAGCTTGTCTACCGTCCCGTCATCGGTCTCGCCTTGTCGTTGTTCAAGGCCTGGGACCTGAAGATCGACATGCGCGGAGCGGAGAACATTCCCCGGGCGGGCGGTGCGGTGCTGGCCAGCAACCACATCAGCTACCTCGACTTCATCTTCGACGGGTACGCCGCCCTTCCCAGCAAGCGCCTGGTCCGCTTCATGGCCAAGGACTCGGTCTTCCGCCACAAGGTCTCCGGTCCGCTGATGCGCGGCATGCGCCACATCCCGGTGGACCGCCGCAAGGGCGAGGCCGCCTACGCGCACGCCCTGGACTCGCTGCGGTCGGGCGAGGTGGTCGGCATCTTCCCCGAGGCGACCATCTCCCAGTCGTTCTGTCTGAAGAACTTCAAGAAGGGCGCGGCCCGTCTGGCGCAGGAGTCCGGCGTCCCGCTGATCCCCATGGCGCTCTGGGGCACCCAGCGCCTGTGGACCAAGGGCCGCAAGCGCGATTTCAGCCGCAGCCACACTCCGGTGACCATCCGGATCGGCAAGCCGATCGACACCGCCGAGGGCACGCCCGAGGAGCTCACCTCGCGCCTGCGGGAGCGGATCCAGGACCTCCTGGACGACGCCCGGCGCGACTACCCGGACCAGCCCTCCGGTCCGGAGGACTCGTGGTGGCTCCCCGCACACCTGGGCGGCACCGCCCCCACGCCGGAGGACGTCGCCCGCCGCGAAGGGCACTGAGTCGCGCGGGGCCCGGCCGGGGCCCCGGCCGGCCCGCGCGGCCCGCGGGTCACAGCTCCGCGGGCAGCGTCCGCCACAGCTCGGTCCGGTCGCGCGCACCGCGCAGCGCCGCGAGCACCGCCGGATGCGGCGCGGCGTGCAGTTCGGGGTAGTCCCGCTCCCCCGACGAGACGTCCACCGGGAAGGCCAGCCGCTCCCGCGTCAGGGAGAACCGCGCGTCGACCCCCGGCTTGTTGCCCCGGGGGTCCTGGCGGTGCCAGGCGCCGTTGAAACGGACGGCGACCAGGCCGTGCACACCGAACCCGCCGCGGTCGTCGCCCAGCCGCTGGTAGCAGAACGCCGTGGGGATGTCCTCGGCCCGCAGCAGCGCGGCCAGCGCGTGGGCCTTCGCGTAGCAGATGCCGGTGCGCAGCCGGATCACGTCGGAGGCGCGCCAGGTGACCCGCGGGTCGTCCGCGTCGTGCGAGTGGGGGATCGTGTCGCGCACGTACTCGAAGGCGGCTCGCGCATAGTCATACGAGTCCTCGGCCGTCGCGGCGAGCCGCGCGGCGACCTCCCGGACGGCCGGGTGCTCGTGGTCGATCGCCTCGGAGGCGGCGAGATACGCGGACAGGTCAGGCGTCTGCTGGATCGTCTCCATGGCCAAGATCATAGGAATGCGACCGCCCGCGGTCAATCGTTTTGCGGACAGTCGCATATCTATGCATCACCGGAGTGGGTTCAGCGGGAGGCCATCTCCTCCTTGAGGGCGGCGACGAAGGCGTCCACGTCGTCCTCGCGGGTGTCGTAGGCGCACATCCAGCGCACGTCGCCGGCCGCCTCGTCCCAGAAGTAGAACCGGAAGCGCTTCTGCAGCCGCTCCGTCACCGCGTGCGGCAGCCGGGCGAAGACCGCGTTGGACTGCACCGGGTACAGGATCTCCACGCCGTCCACCGCCCGGACGCCCTCGGCCAGCCGCCGGGCCATCTCGTTGGCGTGGCGGGCGTTGCGCAGCCACAGGTCCTTCGTCAGCAGTGCCTCGAACTGCACGGAGACGAAGCGCATCTTGGAGGCCAGCTGCATGGAGGTCTTGCGCAGGTGCTTCATCCGCCGCACCCGCTCCTTGTCGATCACCACGACGGCCTCGCCGAACATGGCGCCGTTCTTGGTGCCGCCCAGCGAGAGCAGGTCGACGCCGGCCGCGTTGGTGAAGGCCCGCATGGGCACGTCCAGGGAGGCGGCCGCGTTGCCGAGCCGGGAGCCGTCGAGGTGGACGGCCATCCCGTGTGCGTGGGCGTGCTCGCAGACGGCCCGTATCTCCTCGGGCGTGTAGACGGTGCCCAGCTCGGTGGACTGGGTGATGGAGACGACCTGCGGCATCGCGCGGTGCTCGTCCTCGAAGCCGAACGCCTGGCGGTCGATCAGTTCGGGGGTGAGCTTGCCGTCGGGGGTCGGCACGGTGAGCAGCTTGATGCCGGCGACCTGCTCCGGCGCGCCGCCCTCGTCGGTGTTGATGTGCGCGCTCTCCGCGCAGATCACCGCGCCCCAGCGGTCGGTGACGGACTGCAGCGCCACCACGTTGGCGCCGGTGCCGTTGAAGACCGGGTATGCCTCGGCGGTGGCGCCGAAGTGGCCGCGCACGACCTGCTGGAGGTGCTCCGTGTACACGTCCTCCCCGTAGGCGACCTGGTGCCCGCCGTTGGCCAGGGCCAGGGCGGCGAGCACCTCGGGATGGACCCCCGCGTAGTTGTCGCTGGCGAAGCCGCGGACCGACGGGTCGTGACGCCGGCGCGCGTCGGTCTTCGGAGGGTTCACGGCTTCTCGGTCAGCCACAGACGATTTCCGTTCACTTCACTGGCGGGCTTGTCCCAGACGCCGGCGACGGCCTCGGCCAGGTCCTTGACGTCGGTGAAGCCCGCGAACTTCGCTTGGGGGCGCTCGGCGCGCATGGCGTCGTGCACCAGTGCCTTCACCACCAGGATGGCAGCCGCGGCGGCCGGGCCCTCCTCGCCCCCCTCCTTGCGGAAGGCGTCGGCGAGGGCCAGCGTCCAGGCCTCGGCGGCGGCCTTGGCGGCGCCGTAGGCGGCGTTGCCCGCGGTGGGCTTCGCCGCACCGGCCGCGCTGATCAGCACGAACCGGCCGCGGTCGCTGCGCACCAGGGCGTCGTGGAAGGCCAGGGAGGTGTGCTGGACCGTGCGGACCAGCAGTTTCTCCAGCAGCTCCCAGTCGGCCATGTCGGTCTGCGGGAAGGAGGCGCTGCCGCGCCAGCCGCCGACCAGGTGCACGAGGCCGTCGATGCGGCCGTACTCCTTCTCGGTCTCGGCCGCCCAGGCGCGCGCCGCGCCGAGGTCCAGCAGGTCGATCGGCTCGCCGGTGACCGTGGCCCCGCCGTGCGCGTAGCGGGCCGCGTCGACGGCCTCCGCAAGGCGCACCGGGTCGTTGTCCGAGGCGACGACCACCGCGCCGGCCTCGGCCAGGCGCAGCAGCGTGGCCCTGCCGGCCGCGCCGCCCGCGCCGGCCACCGCGACGACCGCCCCCTCGAGCGCTCCGTTTCCGTTCCCCATCGCTCTCGCCTCCCAGGCGTGTCGCTGACTCGTCCGGCCGCTTGCGGGCCGGGCCCGGATCCGCCCTACGCGGCGGCGGGCAGTTCGCCGCCCGTCTCGGCGGTGATGCCCTTGGTGGAGGCGATCACCTGCTTGAGCTTCTTGGCGAGGGCCTCGTAGAACATGCTCAGCGGAAACTCGTCCGGCAGCACGTCGTCGACCAGCTTGCGCGGCGGCTGCGTCAGGTCGAGGGCGTCGGGGCCCTTGGCCCAGCGGGAGCCGGGGTGCGGCGCGAGGTAGGTGGACACCAGCTCGTAGCCGGCGAACCAGTGGACCAGCTTGGGCCGGTCGATGCCGTCGCGGTAGAGGGTCTCGATCTCCGCGCAGAGCTGGTTGGTGACCTCGGGGGCGCGCTGCCAGTCGATGTGCAGCTTGTTGTCGGTCCAGCGGACGACGTCGTGCTTGTGCAGGTAGGCGAAGAGCAGCTGCCCGCCGAGGCCGTCGTAGTTGCGGTGGCGCTCGCCGGTGACCGGGAAGCGGAACATCCGGTCGAAGAGGACCGCCATCTGCACGTCGCGGGCCTGCGGAACGCCCTCGGCCTCGAGCTTCACGGCCTCCTTGAAGGCGGTGAGGTCGCAGCGCAGCTCCTCCAGGCCGTACATCCAGAACGGCTGGCGCTGCTTGATCATGAAGGGGTCGAACGGCAGGTCGCCGTGGCTGTGCGTGCGGTCGTGGACCAGGTCCCAGAGCACGAAGGCGTCCTGGCAGCGCTGCTGGTCGTCGAGCATCGCGGCGACGTCGTCGGGCAGACGCAGGCCGAGGATGTCCACGGCGGCCTCGGTGACCCGGCGGAAGCGCGCGGCCTCGCGGTCGCAGAAGATGCCGCCCCAGGTGAAGCGCTCGGGGGCCTCACGGACGGCGACGGTCTCCGGGAAGAGGACGGCCGAGTTGGTGTCGTAGCCGGAGGTGAAGTCCTCGAAGGTGATGGCGCAGAAGAGCGGGTTGTCGTAGCGGGTCCGCTCCAGCTCGGCCAGCCAGTCGGGCCACACCATGCGCAGCACGACGGCCTCGACGTTGCGGTCCGGGTTGCCGTTCTGCGTGTACATCGGGAAGACGACCAGGTGCTGCAGGCCGTCCTCGCGGCGCTGGGCGGGCTGGAAGGCCATCAGCGAGTCGAGGAAGTCCGGGACGCCGAAGCCGCCCTCGGCCCACCGGCGCAGGTCCTTGACCAGCGCCTCGTGATAGGCCGCGTCGTGCGGCAGGAGCGGCGCCAGCGCGGTGACCGCGTCGGCCACCTCGGCCACGGCCCGCTCGGCCTCGTCACGGGACGGGGCGCCGTCGGCGGCGAGGTCGATGGAGCCGTCCTTGCTCTGCCAGGGACGGATGCGCTCCACCGCGCCCTTGAGCGCGGGCCACGCCGGGTGGTCGACCACCCGCGTCCCGGGACCCTGCTGCTGCCCCTGAGTGCCCACCTGCACAAGAACCTCCGTCATGTCTCGCCCTCCACGGGAGTACCTCGAATGGACTCACCGTATGCACCATCTTCTTTTTCGGCAAGGGGAGATCTTGGGAAGACTTCTTGCTTCAACCCCGTTTGGGCGGCGATTTTCCTGTCAAGCGGCTGTCCGGGCGACTCCTGGCCGGGTCGGATCACGTCGCGCCGCAGGGGCCCCTAGGCTTCGGGGCGGAGCACGACGGAGCACTCGGAACCAGAAGAGCCACACCCGCACGGGAGCGAGAAGATCTTGTCTTTCCTTGTCATCGGCCACCGCGGAGTCATGGGCGTCGAGCCGGAGAACACGCTGCGCTCGTTCGTCGCGGCCGAGAAGGCCGGTCTCGACGTGATCGAGCTGGACCTGCACCTGAGCAAGGACGGCGCGCTGGTGGTGATGCACGACGCGACGGTGGACCGCACCACCGACGGCACGGGCGCGATCGCCGAGCAGACCCTGGAGGAGCTGCGGGCTCTGGACGCCGGTTCGGGCGAGCGCGTCCCGGTGTTCGAGGAGGTGCTGGACGCGGTCACGGCGCCGCTGCAGGCCGAGATCAAGGACGTGGCGGCCGCGCAGCGGCTGGCCGAGGTTCTGCTGCGGCGCGACCTGGTGGAGCGGGTGGAGGTGATCTCGTTCCACGCGGAGGCGGTCGAGGAGATCGCCCGCCTGGTGCCGGGCGTACGGACGGCCCTGGTGGCGAGCCGCTACGACGCGGAGGTCGTCGACCGCGCGGTCCGTGCCGGGGCCCGCACGATGTCGCTCAACATCCGTCGTCTCACCCTGGAGACGATGCAGCGGGCCCGGCAGGCCGACCTGCGCGTCCTGGCGTGGACGGTCAACACCCCGGAGCAGCTGCGTCTCGCGCACGCCTTCGGGCTCGACGGGGTGGTCACCGACCGTCCGGAGATCAAGCGGGGCTGACGCCGGGAGCGGCGAGCTCCTTGACCAGGAGCTCGAACTCCAGGTCGTCGCGTCGCGGAAGGCCGAACCGCTCGTCGCCGTACGGGAACGGGCTGGTCCTCCCCGTGCGCCGGTACCCCCTGCGCTCGTACCAGGCGATCAGTTCCTCGCGCACGGTGATCACCGTCATGTGCATCTCGGTGGCGCCCCAGCTCTCGCGGACGCGACGCTCGGCCTCGGTCAGCACGGCCCGGCCCACTCCCCCGCCCTGGAGGCCGGGCCGTACGGCGAACATGCCGAAATAGGCGTGGTCCCCCCGGTGCTCCAACTGGCAGCAGGCCACCAGGAGGCCGTCGCGTTCGGCGACCAGCAGACGCTGGGAGGGGTGGTCGACGATCTCCCGCACGGCCGCCGCGTCGGTGCGCTGCCCGTCGAGGATGTCCGCCTCGGTGGTCCAGCCGGCCCGGCTGGAGTCTCCCCGGTAGGCGGACTCGACCAGGTCGATCAGGGCGTCGACGTCCTGCGTGGTGGCCTCGCGGAAGACCAGCGGAAGGGCGGCGTGGTCGGTGGGGTGCATCTTCTCTCCGTGTCTAGGCTGCCGCCCATGGTGCATGTACTGAGCGGCAGGACGTTGGTCCGCCCCCTCGATCCGGCGGCCTCCCGGGCGTTCTACGGCGAGCGGCTCGGCCTCGCGGTCCACCGGGAGTTCGGCGCCGGCGAGGAACGGGGGACGGTGTACTTCCTCGGCGGCGGGTTCCTGGAGCTGTCGGGGCGGCGGGATCCCGCCGAGCCCGTCGCCCCGGGCGGTCCGGTCCGCCTGTGGCTGCAGGTCGCCGACGTGGCGGCGGCGCGCGAGGAGCTGGCGGAGCGCGGCGTGGAGATCGTACGGGAGCCGGTGCGCGAGCCCTGGGGGCTGATCGAGATGTGGATCGCCGACCCGGACGGCCTGCCGATCGTCCTCGTGGAGATCCCCGCGGATCATCCGCTGCGGTACCGGCCGGGCATCTGAGACGCCCCGACGGACCGGCTCACAGCATGGGCGGGATCCGTCCCTCCAGCTGGCCGAGCAGCTTGCCGAGCAGCGCCGCGAGCCGGTCGCGTTCGTCGTCGGCCAGCCCGGACAGGACGTCCGCCTCGAACGACAGCTGCTGCGGCAGGACCGCGTCGACCGTCTCCCGGCCCGCCTCGGTGAGGCGCACCAGCACCACCCGCCGGTCCCTGGCGTCGGCGCGCCGGTCCACCAGGTCCCGCTCGGCGAGCTGCTTGAGCCGCTTGGTCACCGCCGCCCCCGAGGAGAACGTCTCCCGGGCCAGGTCGCCCGGCGTGAGTTCCCGCCCGGTGCGGCGCAGGGCCCCCAGCAGCTCGAACTCCGCCCGGGTGAGCCCCGCCCGCCGCAGCGGCGCCTCCTCGGCCTGCCGCAGCAGCGCCGCGCTGCGGTTGATCCGCCCGATCAGCTGCATCGGGTCGGTGTCCAGTTCGGGGAGGACCTCGCGCCACTGCCGGACCACCGCGGCGACCGTGTCCGCCGCGCCCGCAGCTCCCGCGCCGGCGCGGTCCCCGTTGTCCGTCATGACGTGGCGTCCTCCGTGGTCGTGCCCGGGCGGTGCCGCGGCCCCGCCGTCGCGGCGGTGCCGGGGCCCGGGTGGCGTACCGTCGCCGCGAGCGTACGGTGTCCCGCCCGCTCCTCCGACGTCACGTCCTGCGTGGGCAGCGTCCGCGCCCACCATTCGCCGGACGCCGCCTGGGTCGCGCCCCGCAGACCGATCAGGGCCGCGGCCAGTTCCCGCCGGGCCACGGCCAGGGCGCCGGGACCGGTCGTGGGACCGGCGAGCAGCGCCTCGGCCCTGTGTCGCGCCGCCCGGGCCTGCCGCAGCGCGGCGGCCACCCGGTCGACGGCCCGGCGGTCGGTGACCACCGCGGCGGCCAGCAGGCCGACCAGCGCCCCGACGAGCGTGTCCACCGCCCGGTCGACCACCAGGGCGGGGGTGTCCTGCCAGTGGGCGTACTCGGTGATGAGCAGGGCCATCGGGGTGACGCAGAGGCTGCCGAGCCAGTAGTTGCGGGAGATGAGCGCCTCGGCCCCGAAGGCGAGCGCGAGGCCGGTCAGGACGAGCGTCCACCGGCTGAGGTGGGCGACGGGCGCGAGGAGGACGAAGAGCACCACGCCCGCCAGGTTGCCGACGACGCGCTGGACGCCGCGGTTCCAGGTCAGCGACAGGGTGGTCTGGAACAGCGCCGCGGCGGTGACCAGGGCCCAGTAGGGGCGCCCGATGCCCAGCGCCAGCGAGGCCCAGCCGGCCAGGGCGCAGCCCAGCAGCGTGCGGAGGGCCACGGCGCGCAGCGGCGCCAGGCGTCGCCTCAGCGGCGGCGGGGCGAAGGCCCGCTCGACCTCGACGCCCAGCAGTTCTCCCTCGTCCTCCGCGTCCAGGACGGGCCCGAAGGTGTCCGGCACGCGGCCGAGGCCGCGCAGCCGCCGCGCCCACTCCCGCAGCACGGCCGCGTCGCCGGGGGCGGGCGCCGCGAGGACGGTCTCCGCGCGGACGAGCAGGGCGCCGAGGGGGCGGCGGGAGGCGGAGCTCCCGCCGGTCGTCAGCAGGGTCTGCCAGGCGTTCTGCACCGCTTCGGTGGCGTCCGCGCGGGCCGCATCGCCGTGCGGACCGGCGGACGGCCCGGACGCGACGGAATCGGCGGCCTCGGGGGTCCCCGCGGCCCCACCCGGCCCGGCCGCCTTCCCGGGCGCGGCGGCCTGCGCGTACCGGGCGACCGCGCCCAGCGCCTGGACGACGGCCCGGCGTTCCGGCCCGTGGGGACGGAGGACCCCCGGCGCCATGCCCACCAGCCAGGAGAACGCGCCGGCCGCGAGGGCGAGTCCGACGTGGCCGGGGACCTCGCCCAGGGTCTGCGGGGCGAACAGCGCCGCCGAGGAGACGAAGGTGAGGATCACGTTGCCGGGCGGCCCGATGCGGGTCGCGTCGCAGAGCACCTTGTGCAGCGCGGCCAGCACGGCGCCCACCGCGACCAGCAGCACGCCCGAGGAGGTGAGGGAGGCCGCGGTCAGCGCCACCGCGAGGCCGGCCACCATGCCGGCGACCACCCATGCCAGCGCCCGGGCCCGGGCGGCGTAGGGGCGGTTGTGGGCGTAGAGGGCGCACAGGGAGCCGGCCATCGTGTACATCGCCAGGTCGAGCCGGCCCAGGGCCACGAGCAGCAGGTTGGGCGGCGCGGTGGCCACCACCACGCTGACCGCGGGCTTGTACCAGATCTCGGCCGGGCGGCCGGGTCGCAGGACCCGGAGCAGCGGCGGGCGTCCCAAAGGGGCCTCCTCGTACGACGGCGGAACGGAACGGCACTCCCTTCCGACGTTAGCAGGTGTTTCACCAGTAAAAGATCGGCGGCATCCGTCACGCTCCGGGCCGATGCTCCCCGTACGCCCCCCTGCGCCCGTATGCGCGCCGTCCGGGGCGGGCATCCCCTGACCGACCGCCGGGGAGGCGGCACCTCGACCAAGGGGGCGGGAGTGCACGGACCGGTCACGACCGGATGGCTGCTGGTGGCCCTGTGCGCGGCGGCGGGCGCGTACTGCGTCCTGCGGACGGGCAGCGGCGTGGAGGAGCAGCGCAGGGCTGCCGCCGGGGAGGCGGTGATGGGCTTCGGCATGGCGGCGATGGCGGTCCCGGCCGCCGTCGTGGATCCGCCGCGCTGGGTGTGGCCGGTGTACGCGGTCGTCTTCGCCGCGGCGGCGCTCCACTCGCTGTGGGCCGCCCGGAGCAGCGCGCACCACCTGCACCACGCGGTGGGCTCGCTGGCGATGGTCTACATGGCGCTGGCGATGACCGCGGCGCCGGCCGGCCACGCGGGTCACGGCGCCACCGGCCTGCCCGCGCTGACGGGTGTTCTGCTGGTCTACTTCGCCGGATACGTCCTCGTCTCCGGCGCCCGGCTGCTGCCCGCGGGCCCGCCCGGGTCCGTGACACGGACGGAGCCCGCCGTCCCGTCGGGGGGCGTAGCGCCGTCGGGTTCCCCGGCGCCGGCCCGGTCCTCGGCACCGGCGGGCGGCGCGGTGCGCTGGGGGGACCGGCCCGAGCTGGCCCGGGCGTGCCGGCTGGGGATGGGGATCGCCATGCTGGCGATGCTCCTGACGATGTGACAGTCCCCGGCGCCTCGGAGGCGGTCCGCGGGGCGCGGGCCGCCGTGGCATGCGTCACTCGGGGCGCGGGTCGGTTCCACGGCGCGGGCCGGGATCCTACGCTGCCTCCATGATGGTCCCCGCGGCACTGTTGCTGCTCGGCGCGCTGACCGCCGTCGTCGCTCCCCGTCTCCTGGCGCGGGCCGATGTGGACCGGGAGCCGGTGGTCGCCCTCTGGGTCTGGCAGTGCGTGGTGGCGGCCGTGCTGCTGTGCTTCGCACTGTCGATGACGCTCAGCGCCGCGGTGGCCTGGCAGGCGGTCCGCGGCCGGGTCTTCGCACCGGCTCCCAGCGACGTCGTCGACGTGTACGTCCCCGGCGGGGTCGGCGGCCCGTGGGCCGCGGCGACCGCGGTGGCGCTGGCCGCCGGGGGCGTGTGGACGGCGGCCATGCTGGCCCGCGAGGTGGTGCGGGCCCGCTCCCGCCTCCGCCGGGAGCGGGCGGCGCTGCTGGAGCGGGCTCCCACGCTGCCCGGCGAGGCCGCGGCGGCCGACGGGCTGGTGGTGCTGGAGGGCGACCGGCCGGACGCCTGGTGGCTGCCCGGCCCGACGCCTCGCCTGGTGGTGACGACGGCCGCCCTGCGGCGCCTGGGCGAGCGGGAGCTGGACGCGGTGCTCGCCCACGAGCAGGGGCACGCGCGGGCGCGTCACGACTGGCTGCTGCACTGCTCCTCGGCACTGGCCGGGGGCTTCCCCCGGGTGCCGGTGTTCTCCGCCTTCCGGGACGAGATCCACCGGCTGGTGGAGCTGGCCGCCGACGACTCCGCCTCCCGCCGGCACGGGCGTCTCGCCGTGGCGCTGGCCCTGGTGGGTCTCAACGAGGACCGCGGCGTCTTCGGCCCCACGCCCTCCGCCGGACAGGACGACGTCCCCCGCCGTGTCCACCGTCTGATCACCCCGCCGCGCCGCCTGACCCCGGTGCGCCGCCTCGGCCTGACCGCGGCGGGCGCACTGGTCCCGGTGGTCCCGGTGCTGATCGCCTTCGCCCCGGGGCTGGGCGTACTGCACCTCGGCTGACCGCCGGACGGCCCAACCGCCCGTCGCCCTTCGCGGGCCACCGGGGACGGGACGGCGCGAAAGGGTGGTTTCAGGGAGGCGGGCCGGGTCAGTATCGGCCCCATGCGCTTCTCCCCGCATGCCCCGCCCCCCACCGCACCTCCTGCCGCACCGCCGTCGCGGCTCCACGACGCGGCTCTGCGGGCCGCCGTCGTGCTGGCGGTGTGCTCCCTGGTGCTGCTCGCCCTGGTGGACGTCTCCTGGCACCCGCTGGTGACCCTGGACGCCGAGGTGGCCCGCACCACGCACCGCTGGGCGGTGGCGGAGGACGGGCCCACGGCGGTGTTCCGGGTGCTCACCGACTGGTTCTGGGACCCGCTCACGCTGCGCGCGCTGACCCTCGCGGTCGCCGTGTGGCTGGCCTGGCGGCGGGGGCAGTGGTGGTCAGCGCTGTGGCTGCTGGGCGTCGTCGTGGTGGCCGCCCTCGCGCAGCAGGTGCTCAAGGCGGTCGTCGCCCGGCCGCGTCCGGTGTGGCCCGACCCGGTGGACCACGCCCACTACTCCGCCTTCCCCTCCGGTCACGCGATGACGGCGACGGTCTGCTGCGGGCTGCTGCTGTGGGTGCTGTACCACCAGGGAGTCGGCCGTGGCGTCCGGCGTGCCGCGGTGACCGTGGCGGCGGTCTCGGTCGTCGGTGTGGGGTTCACCCGGGTCTGGCTGGGCGTGCACTGGCTGTCGGACGTGGTGGGCGGCTGGCTGCTGGGCGCGCTGGTGGTCGCCGCGGCGCTCGTGGTGCGTGAACGGCTGCCCCTGCTGCGGGATTCCGGTCCGCGCCCCACCGCCCGGCCCCGTACGGGACTACGCTCACGCCCATGACCGCCTGGACCACCGTGCTGTTCGACTTCTCGGGGACGCTGCTGCGCATCGAGCCCGCGGAGACCTGGCTGCGCGCCGTGCTGCGCGAGGCCGGAACGCCCATGGCGGAGGACGAGATCGTCCGTGCCGCCCGCGCGCTCGAGGAGGCGGGGGCGCTGCCCGGCGGCGGGGCGCCCCGGGAGCTGCCCGCCGAGCTGGCGGACGCCTGGCGGATCCGCGACCGTACGCCGGAGCTGCACCGCGGCGTCTACACCGCCCTGTCCCGCCGGGTGGCGCTGCCGGACCCCGCACTGCACGACGCGTTGTACGACCGGCACATGACGCCGGACGCCTGGCAGCCCTACCCGGACGCCCTGGAGGTCCTGCGGGAACTGCGCGCCCGGGGACTGCGTGTGGGCGTGGTCAGCAACATCGGCTGGGATCTGCGCCCTGTGTTCCGCGCACATGGGCTCGACCTCTATGTCGACGCCTACACCCTGTCGTTCGAGCACGGGGTGCAGAAGCCGGAGCCGGAACTCTTCCGCATCGCCCTCGACGCCCTGGACGCGGAGGCCGAGCGGACGCTGATGGTGGGCGACGACCGCCGGGCCGACGGCGGCGCCGCGGCACTGGGCTGCGCGGTGCGCTTCGTCGACCATCTCCCCGTCGGCCGGCGGCCCGACGCGCTGCGCGGCGTCCTCGATGCCGTCTCCGCCTCCGCGTAGGGCCTGTACGGCGGGACGCGAAAAAGCGCGGCCGGGCCGGTCCCGTCCGAGGCGCTCCCCCGCGTCGCCCCGGACGGGCCTACCAGGATGTCGCCGGGCCGCCGCGCGGTCAACGGAGCCCTCGCCGAGGGTTTCCCCCGGCCGGGCCGCGGCCGCCGTGGGGCGGGGCCGCCGCCCCGGGCTCGTGGGTGTGGAGCGTGTCGCCCGGGGACTCCCGGAAACGACGGTCCCGCCGCGCGGAAGAACCGCACGGCGGGACCGGGTGCCGGAACGGGTCCGGACGGCCTGATCGGCCGTCCGGTCCCAGGTCACCGCTTGTAGTACTCCGGCTGGGTCTGGGCGTTGAGACCCTTCAGGTGCACGCCGTTGGCCTGGTTGGTGCGCCTGTCGTTGAGCTTGAGGACGTCGAAGCCCTTGGCCATGTCGTTCGAGTACAGGTAGCCGTTGTACCAGTACGTCGACCAGGTGCCACCGCCCGCGCCGTTGGGCAGCGGGCCGCGCTCGAAGAAGGCGATCTCCTTCGGGTGCGCGGAGTCGGTGAAGTCCCAGACCGAGACGCCGCCCTGGTACCAGGACTGGACCATGATGTCCTTGCCCCTGACCGGGACGATCGAGCCGTTGTGCGCGACGCAGTTCTCGGTGTCGGCCTGGTGGCGCGGGATCTTGTAGTAGCCGGCGAAGCGCAGCTTCAGGTCGCGGCCCTTTCCGACCAGGTCGTAGATGCCGTTGGCACCGCGGTTGGGGCCGATCTCCGCGTTGCAGGTGGCCATGCCGCCGCCGCCGAGCTCGTCGGTGAAGACGACCTTGTCGGCGTCCATGTTGAAGGTCGCGGAGTGCCAGAACGCGAAGTTCACGTTGTCCTGGACCTGCTCGATGACCTTCGGGTTCTCCGGCTGGGAGATGTCCAGCAGGATGCCGTCGCCCATGCAGGCGCCCGCCGCGATCTTCCGGGACGGAAGGGCGGTGATGTCGTGGCAGCCTGTGGTGCGGGAGACACCCGGGTTCACCGGGGAGCCGGGGTTGCCGCCGCCGAGCTCGCCCTCACCGGGGAAGAGCACCGGGAAGTTGACGATGGCCGCGGTCTCGGGCGCGTCGGTCGGGACCTTGATGACCGAGATGCCGTCGTGCGGGGGCTGGCAGTCGGGGTACGCGGCGTTCGGCGAGTACGAGGAGACGTACACGTAGACGTCGTCGCCGTCCGGCACCAGCGTGTGGGTGTGCGAGCCGCAGGCGGTCTCGACGGACGCCACGTACTGCGGGTCGGTGATGTCGCTGATGTCGAAGATCTTCATGCCCTCCCAGGAGGACTTCTCCGTCACCGGCTGCGTGGTGCTGTTGCAGGAGTCGTCGCTGCGCGACGAGTCGGTGGAAAGGAAGAGCAGGTCGCCCGAGACCGAGATGTCGTTCTGCGATCCGGGGCAGAGCACCTGCGCGACGACCTTCGGCCGCTTCGGGTTCTTGATGTTGAAGATCTTGAAGCCGTCGTAGTTGCCGGAGAACGCGTAGTCGCCCTGGAAGGCTAGGTCCGAGTTGGTGCCGGGCAACAGGTCCTTCGGGGTGTTGCTGACGTGCTCGATGTTGTCGCTGTGGACGATCTCGTCCACGCCGGGTATCTCGCCGTTCTCGATGGCGGCCTCGACCTCGGCCTGGACACTGCTGGAGATCTTCTTCTCCGGGATGTCTCCCGGACCGGGAACGGCCCCGGCGGGGGCGGCCGTGAGCAGAGCGGCCAACAGACCGGCGGCGGTGGCCGCGATCCCCAGCCGTCCGCTGTGCGTTCGGGGGTTTCGTCTGAGCACTTCGTCCTCCCTCATCGACCCGTGCGCGCAACTGAGCGGGCACGGACCCCCCTGAGTATCGTCTGCATCATGCACAGATCAATAGAGCGCAATGTGATTGGCATAAGATTTTTCGATCACGCGCCGCGGAAACCGTGCTAGGACAGTCGTCGGCAGACACGATGAACCGTCAATCGCTCTTCCCCCGGGAGGTCGCCGTGCTCGTTCGCCGCGCTTCACGAGCTTCGCTCGTCACCGCCTCGCTGGCCCTGGCCGTCCTCGCCCTCGGCGGCTGCGACTCCGGTTCCGACGCCAACTCCGGTACCGCCAAGGGGTCTTCGGTGCTCGCCCCGGGCAAGCCCGGGGAGGCGAACAAGACGCTGTCCCCCGAGGACGCGGCCGAACACCGCCGGGAGGACGACTCCCCCAACGCGGCGGACATCGCCTACGTGCAGATGATGATCGAGCATCACGAACAGGCCCTCACGATGGCTCGCCTCGCCCCGGACCGGGCGAAGTCGAAGGAGCTGAAGGGTCTGGCCTCGCGCATCGCCGACGTGCAGGGCGCGGAGATCGACATGATGGAGGGCTGGCTGGACGAGCACGGCGCCGAGAAGGACACCGCGGGACACGCGCACGCGGAGATGCGGGGGATGGCGACTCCCCGACAGATGAAGGAACTTCGGGGCGCCGAGGGCGCCGCCTTCGACCGCGTCTTCCTCGATCTGATGATCGCCCACCACGAGGGGGCGATCGCCATGGCCGGGGACGTGAAGGCCGGCGGCAACAACATCCGGGCCGAGGAGATGGCCGACGACGTGATCGCCACCCAGACCACCGAGATCGCGCGCATGGAGGACATGCGCCGCTAGAACGGCGCTGTCAGTCGCGGGAGTTCGTCCGCCGCCGGACCCAGTCCTCGAACTGGGCCGGATCGCCGACGCCGTCGTCGAGCACCGCCCGGTAGACGTCGATGCCGGAGACGGACGTGCCGTACTCGGGGCGGCCGGCCCAGGCCCGCTTGATCTCCAGGACGGTCCTGCGGCTTCCGTCGGTCAGCCGCGGGAGCAGGGTGGCCAGATGGGCGGTCGAGGGCTGGCGTCCGGGGTCGTCGAGGAACCAGACGTCGAGGTTCCAGACAGCACCGGTGGGCGTGCGGCATTCCACGCCGAGGTACAGGCCGTCGGGATAGCGGTCCGGCTCCCGGTTCCACTCCCCGCGGTCGTCGCGGAAGGTCACCGTGCGCACGCGCGGGTGCGTCGCGAGCCGTGCGCCCGCCTCGGCCACGGCCGTCGCCGTGGCCTCGTCCAGACGCTCGCAGGTCACGTCGACGTCCAGGTCACGGCGCACCATCACGCCCAGCGCGGCGCTCCCGACGACGGCGGGCGTCCCGACCCTCTCCAGCAGCCCGCCCAGGGCGAGGTCCTCGTACACGCCCCGCGCCTCGGCGCGCAGCGCCGCCTGCTCGGCCCACATGCCGGATCCGTCCACGCGGCCACCCTACGAGGCCGGCCCGCAGGGTGCGTCCGGCGGGCCGCCGCAGGACGCCTGCCCTCGGTGGCGCCGTCGCTACGGGGCGTTGTCGGTGGCTGCGTGCAGACTGGCCGTGACCGCATCGCTCCCCGTCCGGACGACGACGTCCTGAGAGGTGGCCGGCATGGCCGACGTACTGCTCGCCGTAGGCACGAACAAGGGGCTGTTCCTCGCCCGCCGCGGATCCGGCGGCGACTGGGAGTTCGATCCCGATCCGCACTTCAACGCGCAGGCCGTCTACTCGGTGGCCCTGGACACCCGCGGTCCCGCGCCCCGGATCCTGGTCGGGGGCGTGAGCTCCCACTGGGGCCCGTCGGTCTTCCACTCGGACGACCTGGGCCGTACCTGGACCGAACCGGCCAGCCCCGCCGTGCGGTTCCCGGAGGACACCGGCGCCTCCCTGGAGCGCGTCTGGCAGTTGCACCCGTCCGCCGCCGAACCCGGCGTGGTGTACGCCGGCACCGAGCCCGCCGCGCTGTTCCGTTCGGAGGACCGGGGCGAGAGCTTCACCCTGGTGCGCCCGCTGTGGGAGCACCCCACCCGCTCGCGCTGGGCGCCCGGCGGAGGCGGCGAGGGGCTGCACACCATCCTCACCGACGCCCGCGACGCGGCCGCCCTCACCGTGGCGGTGTCCGCCGCGGGCGTCTTCCGCAGCGCGGACGGCGGGGCGAGCTGGTCGCCGTCCAACTCCGGGGTCTCGGCGGTCTTCCTGCCGGACCCGGACCCGGAGTTCGGCCAGTGCGTCCACAAGATCTCCCGGGACGCCGCGGACCCCGAGCGGCTGTACCTGCAGAACCACTGGGGCGTCTACCGCAGCGACGACGGCGGCGGGTCCTGGACGGACATCGGCGACGACCTGCCGACGACCTTCGGTTTCGCCGTGGCCGCCCATCCGCGCCGCGGCGACACGGCCTACCTCTTCCCGGTCAACGCCGACTCCGACCGGGTTCCCGCCGGACGCCGCCTGCGGGTGTTCCGCACCTCCGACGGCGGCGGCAGCTGGGAGCCGCTGTCGGCGGGGCTGCCCGACGAGGACCACTACGGCGTGGTGCTCCGCGACGCCCTGTGCACGGACGACGCGGACCCGGCGGGCGTCTACTTCGGTACGCGCAACGGCGAGGTCTACGCCTCCGCGGACGAGGGCGAGAGCTGGAGGCAGCTGGCCGCGCACCTGCCGGACGTGCTCTGTGTCCGGGCCGCGGTCGTCGGCTGACCCGAGCACGGCCCCTCGTCGGGCACCCCGGGCCGGCGGCGCCCGACCGTGCGTCCGGGGGTGCGGGGGGGAGGGTTCAGCTGGTGGAACTCTTCTCGATCTTCTTTCCGGAGGCGTCGAGGACGAACCACTTCGCGCCGAACTGGTCGAGGCCCTGGCCGTTGGTGTCGCCGGCCGCGCCGTCCCCCTTGTAGGAGTAGAGCGGGTGGCCGTTGTAGACAACCTGCTTCTTGCCGTCGTCACGGGTCGTGGTGCTGAGCTTCGAGGCGTCGACACCCGGCCCGGCCTTCGGCGCGCCCTGCGTGGTCAGCGGAGGCCAGACGCCCGCGCAGGCGCCGTCACAGGTCGACTTCGCCGACGTGTCCGCCGCGAAGAGGTACAGGGTGCGGCCCTGTCCGTCGGCGAGGATCTTGCCGAGGCCGTCCGCGGCGCTCAGCGTCAGGCGGGCCGCGCCACCCGTGGCGGGCGTGGGCGAGGCGTGCTTCGCCTTGTCGGGCGCGGGGGTTCCCGAGTCGCCGTTCGAGCAGCCGCCGAGGGCGGCGGCCGCCATGGCGACCACCGCGAGGGCGCGGACGGGTCCGGAGAGCTTTTCCACGGGGATCTCCTGGGGAGGTGAGGGGGCGGTGATCTCTGCGGGCGTCAGCGCCGTCGGGGAAGGGCGAGGAGCACGGCCGTCGCCACCGTGGCCACGGCTTGGGCGGTGGCGCTGACCACCTTCTTCGTGTACCAGAGGGGCTCGTACATGTTCGGGAACGGCCCGAACGCCCCGACGTCGACGTAGCGGTAGACCAGCACGGCCGCGAGTCCGCCGGCCGCGACCAGGAAGGCGTACGCGCGCAGGAGACGGCTGCGGGAGAACAGCACCAGCAGCGCGGCCAGCGCCGCCAGCACGGCCTCGATCCGGAACAGGGTGCCTTGGCCGACGGTCGCCGAGCCGCCGTCGTAGGTGGACGCGAGGTCGATGTGGAGGTACGCGTCCACGGCCAGCCCCGCCGCCGCCACGACGCGCGTCAGCAGCTCGAACGGTCCGGGCACGCGGGACGCGGACCGGCGGTGTGCGCCCTGTGGCATCGGCAGGCGCCCCCTCTCGTGAGGACGGACGGCGGAACGGCGACCGGTGCGGACGCGGGGACGCGGGACGCCCGCAGGGAGCTCTGCGAGGGCACCCGCGGGAACAGTGCAGCGCGGGATCGCGTGCGGACCGGGCGTACGCGGGCGGGCGGGAACGGGTTCCGCTCTTTCCGGCGAACCGCGGGCGTCCGGACGGACCAGTGCGCGGCGACGCCGGAGACTCACGGCGCGGGCGGTCCCGCGAGGTCGCCGGGCCGTGCCCGAGCGCTCACGGCCCGGGGAAGGACCCGGAGAAAGAACGGTGCCCGCCTGGTCGGCGGCGACCAGACGGGCTGTCAGGAGTGGAGCCGCGGCGCGACGCGGCAGGCCGTGCCTACGGCAGGCGCCAGTCAACCTGTTCGGCGCCCTGCCGGAGCAGCAGGTCGTTGACCCGGCTGAACGGACGTGAGCCGAAGAAGCCCCGGTCGGCGGACATCGGTGACGGATGGGCGGACTCGATCGCGGGGAGGTCACCCAGCAGGGGCCGCAGGTTGCGCGCGTCGCGTCCCCACAGGACCGACACCAGCGGCTTGCCCCGCGCGGCCAGCGCCCGGATCGCCTGTTCCGTGACCTCTTCCCAGCCCTGGCCGCGGTGCGCGCCCGGTTTGCGGGGGGCGGTGGTGAGAGCCCTGTTGAGCAGCAGGACGCCCTGCCGGGTCCAGGGCGTCAGATCGCCGTTGGACGGACGGGGCAGTCCGAGGTCGGAATGCATCTCCCGGAAGATGTTCTCGAGACTGCCGGGGAGGTTGCGCACCTCCGGCGAGACCGCGAAGCTCAGCCCGATCGCCATGCCCGGTGTGGGGTAGGGATCCTGGCCGACTATCAGGACGCGGACGTCGTCGAAGGGCTGCTGGAAGGCCCGCAGGACGTTGGCCCCGGCAGGGAGATACGTCCGGCCGGCCGCGATCTCGGCCCGCAGGAAGTCGCCCATCGCGGCGATGCGGTCGGCCACAGGCTCCAGGGCCTTCGCCCAGCCCGCTTCGACGAGTTCATGTAGAGGTCTTGGTGCCACAACGCGTCACCCTACTGGCCCCCACCGACATCGCCCGCACCTGCGCGAGCACGCCCATGGGGACGGCCCACGACGCTAGTCTTCGTCCTCGTCGAGAGCACCGGGCCGGGCCGACGGCTCGTGCGGCCGGTCCTGTACGAGGAGGGGAACGTGCTCCGTCCCATGGTCGACCCGGCCGCGTCGCGGGAGCGGGTGCTGCTGGCGGTGGACTCCGGCGGCTCCGGGCTGCGGGTCGCCGTGGGCACCCCGCGCAGCGGTCCGGTGGTCCGGCGCGCGGGCCGGGAGCCGGTGCGGACGGGACCGCGAGGTCTGGATCCGGTCCACCTGCTGGAATTGCTGGCCCCGCTCGCCCAATCGGCGCTGGCCGAGGCCGGGTTCGGGACTCCGGAGGCGGTGGCGGTGGGCGCGGCGGGTTTCGCCTCGCTCGGCGACGCCTGGCGGGCGGAGGTGCCGGACGCCCTGGCAGCGCGCTTCGGCAGCGGCGGAGCCTGGGCGGGCGTCGCGCTGTCCTCGGACGCGGTGACGGCGTACGTGGGGGCGCTGGGCGCGCGCCCGGGCGCCGTGGTGGCGGCCGGGACGGGACTGACCGCCACCGGCACCGATCTCGCGGCGTGGCGGCGGGCGGACGGCTGGGGTCATCTGCTGGGCGACTGCGGAGGCGGCGCGTGGATCGGCCGGGCCGGTCTGGAGGCCGCGCTCCGCGCCCATGACGGTCGTCCCGGCGGGTCGGTCGCCCTTCTGGAGCGGGGACAGGCCCTGCTCGGTGCGGCGGACGGCTGGCCGCAGGCCCTGTACCCGCGGACCGACCGGCCCGCGGTGCTGGCCTCGTTCGCACCCGAGGTGGCCGCCTGCGCGCGCGAGGACGCGGTGGCGGAGGCGATCCTGCGGGAGGCCGCCCGGCACATGGCCGCCGCGGCGGCCGCGGTCTGCCCCGACGGGGGCGAGGCCGCGGTGTCGGTGACAGGTGGTCTGCTGGGCCTCGGGGAGCCGCTGCTCGCTCCGCTGGAGGAGGAGGTGGCCAAGGCCCTCCCGCACGCCCGCCGGGTGGCCCCCGAGGGCGACCCCCTGCTGGGCGCCTTCCGCCTGGCGGCGGGACTCGCCCTCGACGACCTGGCGCTCCCCCACGACCGGCGTCTGCTGCACGTCACCCGGGCGTGAGCAACGGGGGCCCCGCCGCGCCCCGGGCGGAATCCGCCGACGGCGGGCGACGGCAGATTCCGGGCACAACTGCCGGGAACGGGACCACAAGTCGACAAATCCCCTCATCTGGCGGCGGCCCCACGGGGCCGCGGGTGAAGATCCGGCGGCGGTTGTGCCCCGTCGGCGCGGGCGGCCGCTCCCCCTGCGGGCGGCGACGGCGGCTTCCGTATGATGCGGCGTCAGGCAGCGCCCAGGTCCCGCACCCTCGCCCCCGCCCCTGCTCGCGAGGCCCGTCACCGGATGCCACCGAGCCCGTACGGTGCGCGGCCGGAGTGAACAAAACCATTCCGCTTGTCACACGACCCGGCGGACAAATGCGGACGGATACCGCTCACCCGCCCCCTCCCCGAACAGAGGAGCCCCTGAAGCCACTAGCATGCGGCAGCATGAGCTCCCCCACTGGGCCCGCAGGCCTGCCTGTACGAATGCCGCGTCCCCGCCAGCCCGGCCGGCACCGCCGGCCCGAGCCCCTGGCTGCCCCTGAGGGCGCGCCCGCACTGGTGCTCGCGGTGCCTGGCACTCCCGGCGCCGCAACCCGCAGCCTCGCCGAGGAGGTCGTGAGCATCGCGCGCTCCGAGCTCCCCGGTCTGGACGGGCGCATCGGTTATCTGGACGGGGACGACGAGGAATTCCCCACCCTGCAGTCCGTGCTGACGCGCGCCGCCGAGGAGCGGACCGCGCGCTACGAGCTGGCGCGCGCCGCCGGCTCGGACGCGCAGGAGCCCGACGGCCCGGTGGCCGTCGTGGTGCCGCTCCTGGCCGGCCCGGACAGCGCCCTGCTGCGCCAGGTGCGCCAGGCGGTCATGGACAGCCGGGTCGCCGCCGACCTGACCGACGCGCTGGGCCCGCACCCGCTGCTGGCCGAGGCGCTGCACGTGCGGCTGTCGGAGGCGGGTCACGCCCGTGCCGACCGTGCCCGCCTGTTCACCGTGCACACGGCCGCCGACGGCATCGTCCTGGCGACCGTGGGCGGCGAGGAGGCCGTGCAGGCGGCCGGCATCACCGGCATGCTGCTGGCCGCGCGCCTCGCCGTGCCGGTCATGGCGGCGGCGCTGGACCAGGAGGGCTCCCTCGCCTCCGTGACCGAGCAGCTGCGCAACGCGGGTTCGCAGCAGCTCGCGCTCGCCCCGTACCTGATCGGTCCCGAGGTCCAGCCGGAGCTGCTGGAGGCAGCCGCGCAGGAGGCGGGCTGCCCGGCCGCCGAGCCGCTGGGCGCCTACCCGGCCGTCGGCAAGCTGGCTCTCGCCAAGTACACGACCGCCCTGGGCATCGCGCCCCAGCAGCCCCAGGGGCTGCCCGTCCGCTGAGCCGTCGGTCCTGCGGAGACCGGTGGCAGTCGGAAACGACGAAGGCCGCGGGCCCCGCTCCTCGATCCCCAGGGATCCGGGAGCGGGGCCCGCGCCCTTCGTGCGTCACGGTCCGCCGTCAGCCGTGCCGCCGCCTCAGCCGTGCGCCGTCAGCCGACGACCACGCAGGAGGCGGCCGGGACCGCGACCGCACCGCGCCGCTCCGGCACGCCGGTGGCGGGGTCGGTCTCGAACCAGGTGACGTCGCCGGAGCGCTCGTTGGCCGCGTAGAGGAAGCGCCCGCAGGCGGTGAGGGCGCGGGGCCAGTGCCCGCCGCAGGGCACGGTGGCCCGCAGGCGCAGGGTCTCCCCGTCGACGGCGAACACCGAGATCAGGTCCGCCCCACGGGTGGCGGTCCACACGAAACGGCCGTCGGCGGACACCACCACTCCCGAGGGGTACGCGTCGCCCTGCGGAGCCCCCTCCAGCACGCCGAGCTCGCACAGCGGCTCCAGGAGCCCTCGCGCGGCCTTCCAGCGGCAGACGGTGACGGTGGGCGTCAGTTCGTTGACCACGTAGGCGCGTTCGCCGTCCGGGTGGAAGGCCAGGTGCCGGGGACCCGAACCGGGGCGCATCTTGATCTCCCGGTGCACCCGCAGGCCCTCCTCCCCGACCGCGCAGACCCTGACGGAGTCGGTGCCGAGGTCGACGCTGACCGCCCAGCGGCCGGTGGGGTCGGGCTGCACCTGATGGGCGTGCGGTCCCTGCTGGCGCAGGCTGGAGGGGCCGGATCCGGTGTGCGTCAGCACGGCGGCGGAGGCCCTGAGCAGGCCGCCGTCGGGACGGGTCCGCAGCGCGGAGACGCTGCCGGAGCTGTAGTTGGCGGTGAGCACCTGGCCGGCGAAGAGGCTCAGGTGCGTGGGACCGCTCCCACCGACCGGCGCCGGCGGGCCGATGCGGACGGGGAGGCCCGCGGTGAGGCGGTAGGCGGCGACGGCGCCCCGGGCGGTCTCGCTCACCGCGTAGAGCACCCCGCCGTCCTCGGACAGGGCCAGGTAGGACGGGTCGGGCAGATCGTCCAGGGCTCCGGCGAGGGCGAGGGCCCCCGTGCCCGGGTCACGATCGGCGGTGACCAGTCCGGGGCCTCCGGCCGGGGTGAAGGACCCGATGTACGCCCTGGGACCCCGCGCCCCGCCGCCGTCCGCCACCGCTGGTCCCCTCTCGCCGCCGCTGCCCGTCCGCCGTGCCGGTGTGGCGGCGTGCCGTGCGGGTCAGCGTCCGCCGGTGTGCCGGTGTGCCGGTCCCTGCGACGGTAGCAGTCGGCGGCGATTGGCCTAGACCAAATTCGGCACACTTCGGCGGGGTGTCGCGGGCGCCCGTTCGACGGTGGCGCGGCGGACTCCGTGAGGGAGGCGGCGGTTGCGCTCGGCGGGCATGGCGGGGGCCCCCGCCGGAGCTGCGCGGGAGGGCTGTCGGGCCCGGTCAGACCCGGGCCGGCGCGGACGTCCCGGCGGGCGCGGAGGCCCGCAGCGGCTCGGCCAGGGCGACCAGGGCCCGCTCCACGCCGTGCAGGTGGGCCAGTGCCCCCTCGGTGACCGTTTCCCGCCGACCGGTCTCCACGGACCGTTCGGCCGCCGGCCCGGTGAGCGCCTCGACGGCCGCCTCCACCCGCCAGCAGGCGGCGGCCAGCCGGGCGTCGTGCGAGGCCTCCGGGTCGGCGGCCACGGACACCAGCGCGCGGACCTCGCACGCGCACTCGTCGAGCAGCACCAGTACCCGCCGGGCCCGCTCCCGGCGCTCCCGGCCCAGGTACAGGGGGTGCACCAGCGGGGCGACGGTTTTGCGCACCTGCGCCAGCAACGCCTCGAGCTCGGCCACCCGGGGCGCCGGGTCGGCGTCGGGGTCGCCGGCCAGCCGGGCCGCGGCCTCGGTGGTGCAGGCGTGCACGCACCGCACGGCGCGGCGGATCCAGGCGTCGTTGAAGGCGTGGGTCGTGACCGGCAGCACCAGCAGCACGGCCAGCCAGGCGCCGGCCGCGCCGGCCAGGGTCTCGGCCACCCGCAGCGCCAGCAGGTGGCCGTCGAGCAGTCCGGCCAGTCCGTAGAGGGCCTGGGCGAGGACCGTGACCGACAGCATCATCCAGGTGTACGAGGTCTGCGCCGTGTAGAAGATCCCGAAGGCGGCGACGGCCGCGACGACCGCCGAGGGGACGGGCGCGCCGTGCAGCGGCAGGGTGAGGACGAGGCCGAAGACCGCGCCGAGGCAGGTGCCCAGGACCCGGCGGAAGCCGCGGACCGCGGTCTCGCCGCGGGAGGTCACGTTCACGAAGATCCACCAGGTCGCGCCGACGGCCCAGTACCACCGCTCGTGCGACAGCAGATGGCCCAGCGGGAGCGAGAAGAGGCAGCCGGCGGTCACCTGGAGGGCCTGCCGGGTCGTGATGCGGCGCAGCCCGGCGCCCCCGGCCGGCGGCGCCGGCGGGACGGGCTGCGGAAGGCGGCGCTCGTAGCACCACAGCCCGAAGCGGACCGCGGCCGCCACCGCGACGGACAGCAGGACGGCAACACAGAGGGACGGCAGCGTGGCGGGTGTGACGCGGCCGAACTGGGCCACGAAGAAGCACATGAAGGCGAAGGCGCCCAGGGTGTGACCGCGCGGCCCCCAGCGGCGCGCGTACACGCCGAGGCCGCCGATCGCCACGAAGACCAGGCCGCCGGCCACCGGGCGCCCGTGCAGCAGCGCGGCGGCCGCCAGGACGGGCAGGCCCACCAGCGGCTGGAGGGCGGCCGTGACGGCCTGGCCGCGCACCGTCGGGTCGGTGACGGTGAAGAGCACCAGCAGGGCGGCGAGGCCGCCGGTCGCCAGACCGGCGATGTCCTGGCCGATCAGCCCGCACGCCGCCACGGCCGCAGCGATGCCGAGCACGCCTCGCGAGGCGAAGCGCAGCCGGACCAGCCCGGGGTCGGCCGGCGGCACGAACGCCCGCGTCCACGGCTTCCTCTGTGTCAGGACCAAGGTCTCACCCTCCTCGTCGCCGTCCCGGCGGTGCCCGGCCGAACCGGCGCCATGAAAAGCGGCACAAAAAAGACGCCGCGGGGATCCGCAGCGCCATTGACCCGACTATTTCACCACGCCGGACGCCGATGGCTCAAACGGTCCCGAGAACACTGGGCCATTGGCTCACCATTCGGGGGCAGGCCTCGGCCGGGAGGGAGCCATCGGACCACCTTTCGGACGCCCCGGCGCAAAGGCGGGCGACCGGCCCGTTGCTACAGTCGGCGGCCATGTCCGTGGACGAGCTCGACACCCGCATCCTGCGACTGCTGCTGGAGCAGCCGCGCACCAGCGCGCGTGAGTACGCGCGCATCCTCGGGGTGGCCCGGGGCACCCTCCAGGCCCGGCTGGACCAGCTGGAGCGCCGGGGGGTGATCACGGGAACCGGGCCCGCGCTGTCGCCCGCGGCGCTGGGACACCCGGTGCTGGCGTTCGTCCACATCGAGGTGACCCAGGGGCACCTGGACGAGGTGGGCGACGAGCTGGCGGCGGTGCCGGAGATCGTCGAGGCCTTCTCCATCACGGGTGGCGGGGACCTGCTCACCCGGGTGGTGGCGCGGGACAACGGCCACCTGGAGGATGTGATCCAGAAGCTGATCAGCCTCCCGGGGGTGGTCCGCACCCGCACGGAGGTGGCGCTGCGCGAGCGCGTGCCGTACCGCCTGCTGCCGCTGGTGGAGTCCGTGGGACGCGCGGTCGCCTCACCCTGAGCCGCGCGCTCGCCTCGCCCGGAGCCGCGCCCCTGCCGCGGGTGCCCAGTGGGTCAGCCCCGCCGCTTGGGCCTGCCGCCGCCGCGGCGCGGGGCGCCGCCCTTGCCGCCGGCCGTGGTGGAGCGTCCGCCCCGCCCGCCGCCCTGGGGCTTCTGCCGGCCGCCCTGTGCGGCGCCTCGGGCCGCGCGGGCCGGCTCCTGCTTCCGCTCGGGCTCGGCTGCGCGCCGCCCCCGGGTGCTGTTGGCGGTGCGCCCCCGCACCACGCCGATGAAGTCGTCCACCGCGTCCGTGGTGGCGTCCTGCGGCCAGGCCAGCGCCACCTCGGACTGCGGCGCGTCGACGACGGTCCGGTAGGTGAGGTCCCGCCGGTGGTGGAAGCGGGCGAGGGACTGCGGCACGACCAGCACGCCGATGTTCGCCGCGACCAGCTCGACGGCGTCCCCGGTGGTGGCCGGCCGCTCGAAGGCCTCGTCGCCCAGCAGCCGGTCCCAGCCGAGCACGTCGTCCAGCGGGTGCAGCACGACCTCCTCGGCGAGGTCCTCGACGGAGATCTCCTCCGCGGCGGTGATCAGGTGGTCCTTGGGGACCACGGCCACCGTCGTCTCGGTGTAGAGCGGGATGGCGCTGAAGACGTCGCGGTCGACGGGGAGACGGACCAGTCCGGCGTCCGCGCCGCCGGTGCGCAGCAGCTCCTGGGCCTCGTGGGCCTCCACCGGAGTGAGTTCGAGCGGGGTGCCCGGGAAACGCTCGTTCCAGATCCGCACCCACTTGGCGGGCGTGGCTCCCGGTACGTAGGCGAGCCGGAAGACGGGGGATGCGGCGGAGTCTGTCACCCGGCCCAGGCTACCCGGCGTGGTCGGAGGCGCTCCGCGCGGTCGTTACGCTTGGCGGTATGAAGTCGCACCAGAACACCCAGACGATGAAGCCCGCGACCGCGGCGAAGAAGCTGGGTGTGTACCTCGAGGCCACGCCCGCCGAGTTCCGGGAGGGCGTCGTCTCGCGCGCCGAGCTGAACCAGCTCCAGACCGACCCGCCCGAGTGGCTGCGGGAGCTGCGGCGCAACGGCCCGCACCCCCGCCAGGTCGTCGCGGCGCGGCTGGGCGTCTCCGCCTCCGGCCTGGCCCGTGCCGGCATCACCGAGGCGCTGACCACGGAGCAGATCAACGCGCTGCGCGACGAGCGCCCCGAGTGGCTGGAGAAGGAGCAGGCCCTCCAGGCGGACGTCCGCAAGGAACAGGAGCGCGTCAAGCAGCTGCACGCCGAGAAGGCCGCGAAGGCGGCCAAGGCGGGGAACGGGGCCGGGCGGGAGAACGCCGGCCGCTGAACCGCCTCCCAGCTCGGCCGAAGGGGCCGGTCCCGCCGTCGCGCGGGCCGGCCCCTTCGCCGTCGCCACGGGGGAATGGCCCAGGGCGTCGCGCCGCGGGGCGGGAGGTGGTTGGCTGTGCCCCTGTCGGATCGATCATGTCGGCCCACGCCGACCACGCTGCCCGGAGGCACCACCGCATGAGCACGCCCACCGTGTACGAGTACAAGGTCGTCACCTTCCGCGAGTCGCTGATCGGCGACGCGCTGGACGGCGACAAGCTCGAGAAGACCCTCAACAAGCACGCCGAGGAGGGCTGGCGCCTGAAGACGATCACGTCGGCCGACGTGAAGGGCCGCATAGGTCCCGGCGCGGTGGAGGGCCTGCTGCTGACCCTGGAGCGTCCGCGCGTCTGACGCCGCGAGGCACCGCGGGCCGCCCCGCCACGGTGGCGGGGCGGCCCCCGGCGGCCCGGGGGCGGCGCGCGGCCGGGCGCCGACGCCCCCGCCCCGCGGCGG
>NZ_JBEOVU010000038.1:0-80361 GCF_040295685.1 Streptomyces sp. NPDC002734 | reverse complement strand
GTCCATGCTGCAAGTCTCACATCGCGGTCAAGCCACCACGCCTACGCTGACCGGACTTTCACGGCAGCTCGACCACCAATTGAGATGACTTCTAAGGACGTCCAGATCGAGCTGACCCCCGGCGAGGCGGGCGAGATGCTGTACCGCACGGCGATCTTCAAGGGCGCGGTGGAGTAACGCCCATCGAGTCGTGCAAAAACCCGCCTGTGGCCCTGAGCGAACGTTCGAGAGACGCTGCGCAACAAGATCGCGGAGCTGACCAACGGGGGACGGAAGTAACAGTCGTACACCGTCGACCGCGACGCGGACTACCTGATGGAGAGCGTCACGGTCGTGCGTGACGACACCCTGCGATAGGCCCAGCGCGAGCTGATCCACTGCCTCAGCCGCATGCGCAGCACGTAGAAGTAACCCGCGCCCGACACAGGGCGTGCAACCGGGCGGCCCGCATCCTCGCGGGCCGCCCTCTTTCCTCCAGCGCGAGGCAAAAGAGCAGCAGGCCGTAGGCCCGACCGCCTGCGCCCCCAAGGCGGAGCGCCGTCAGGCCGGGGTGAGCCCCGGGTCGCCGGCCTCCGTGGTGAACGCGGCGGCCACGGTCAGCGGCGCGCCCGGTGTGGTGATCCTCTCGACGGTCTTGAACTCCGTCCGGGCCTCCCGCCGGCCCAGCTCCACCGTGGCGTAGCCCCGCAGCCCGTTGTAGAACTTCAGGTGCGGGTTGCGCGCGTGGTACCCCGCCCAGTTGGACGGCCGTGCCGAGCCGTCGCCGCCCGAGGAGATGGAGCTGGTGACGATCTCGGTGCCCAGCGTCCGCGAGGTGGGGTCGTCGAAGTCCTCCTTGACGTCCAGCCCGTAGTGGACGTGGACGTCGCCGGTGAGGATCATCAGGTTCTCCTGGCCGGACGCCTTCCACCCCTCCAGCACCCGCCGCCGGGAGGCCGGGTAGCCGTCCCAGGAGTCCATCGACAGCGTGGTGTTCCCCGCGGTGGCGTGGTTGCGGCGGCTGAAGGTGACCTGCTGCGGCACCACGTTCCAGACGGCCGAGGAGCGGCGCCAGCCGTCGACGAGCCACCGCTCCTGCTCCGCCCCGGTCAGCGTCATCGACTCCGCCTCCGACTCCGCGGTGGGCGTCTTCCAGCCGTCCCCGTTCGCCTGGTCGGTGCGGTACTGCCGGGTGTCCAGGACGTCGAACTGGGCGAGGCCGCCCCAGTGCAGACGCCGGTACAGCTTCAGGTCCGGGCCCTCGGGCCGCTGGGCGGCGCGCAGCGGCATGTTCTCCCAGTACGCGCGGTAGGCGGCGGCCCGGCGCAGCAGCCACTCCTCCGGCGGGAGCGAGCCCTCCGGGTGGTCGCCCGCGTAGTTGTTCTCGGTCTCGTGGTCGTCCCAGGTCACCACGAACGGGTGCGCGAGATGGGCGGCGATCAGGTCCGGGTCGGACTTGTAGAGGGCGTACCGCAGGCGGTAGTCCTCCAGCGTCACCGTCTCGTGGGCGAAGTGGGCCGGGATCACCCGGTCCGTGTAGTTGCGGGCGCCGCCCTTGGCGTCGACGGCGTACTCGTAGAGGTAGTCGCCGAGGTGGAAGACCGCGTCGAGGTCCTCCCCGGCCAGGTGGCGGTAGGCGGTCCAGTGACCCTGGTCGTAGCGCTGGCAGGAGACCAGGCCGAACCGCAGCCGGTCCACCCGGGCCCCGAAGCCGGGCGCGGTGCGGGTGCGGCCCGCCGGGCTCACCCAGTCGCCCACCCGGAAGCGGTAGTGGTACTCCGAGCCGGGCCGCAGGTTGCGCACGTCGACGTGGACGGCGTGGTCGAACTCCGGGTGCGCCCAGGCGTGACCGCGCCGCGCGACGCGGGTGAAGCGCTCGTCGTGCGCCACCTCCCAGTGCACGGAGATCCGCCGCTCCGGCAGCCCGCCGTCGGGGTCCAGGGGCCTGGGCGCCAGCCGGGTCCACAGCGCCACCGAGTCCGGCAGCGGGTCGCCCGAGGCCACGCCCAGCGTGAACGGGTCCTCGGACAGCTGCGCGGGCTCGAGCTCGTCCGCGGCGGCGGTGCCGGCGCCGGGCAGGCCCACCGCGAAGGCCAGCGCGGCCGCCGCGGCAGTGGTGGTCAGGAATCTTCGGCGGCCGAGCCGGAGCGCGGCATCGCGGAGTTCGGCGGAGTGCGGACCGGTGGGCGAGAGCATGGTGGCCTTCCGGGACGAGGACGGTGACGGGGTGCGGAAGGCATTCGAGCGGGACAGGACGACCCCCCGTTGTTGAGGACACGACATGCAGATGACGGCTGGGTAACCTCCCCACGACCCCCGGTGATCACTCGCGTGGGCGGATGGAACGGCGCAAAGCCGGGGACCCGGGTCCGGTCCGCACCGGTAACGGGTTTCAGGGAGTCGACGTGACGTGTTTCGACCGGCGTGATCTTGGTCTGCTGCTGCTCCGGGCAGGCACCGGCGGCGTGCTCGCCGCGCACGGCACGCAGAAGCTGTTCGGCTGGTTCGGCGGCCACGGCCTCGAGGGCACCGGGCAGTGGATGGAGTCCATCGGCTACGCCCCGGGCCGCACCAGCGCCGCCATGGCGGGCGCCGCCGAGACGGGCGGCGGCCTGCTGCTGGCCCTCGGCCTGGCCACGCCCGCGGCGGGCGCGGCGGCCGCCGGGGCGATGGCGGGAGCGGCGGCGGTCCACGCCCCGCAGGGCTTCTTCGCGCAGAGCGGCGGCTACGAGTACGCGGCCTCGCTCGGACTCACCGCCGCGGGCCTGGCCGTGACCGGCCCCGGGCGGCTCTCGCTCGACCACCTGCTCGGGCACGCGCTCAACAAGGGGTGGATGGTGCCGGCGGTGTTCGCCGCGGTGGGCGCGGCGACGGCGTGCGTGGTGGGCAGCCGCAACCGCCGGGTCAGGAAGCAGCAGGAGGGCGTGCAGGAGCCGCTCTTCGAGGAGTGACCGGCCCGCGCCGGACGTCCGGCGGCGAGACGCGCTCAGGTCGCGGCGACCTCGCTCCCGTCGCGGCGGCCCCTGCCCGCGTCACGGCGCCTCGCGCTCGGGCCGCGGTCGCCGCGCGGGCCGACGCGTGCCCGGGCCGCCGTGCGGTCGGCCCGCGGCCCGTGTCGCCGTGCCGGTCGGCCCGCGGGCCAGGCCGCCGCCGGGCGGATCGCCCCGCTCAGATCCCCCCGCGGGTCACTCCACCGCCATGTGGAGGCGGAGCACCAGCTCGTCCGCCCCGGCGCGCAGCTCGACCAGGTCGCAGAGCTGGTGCATGATCCACACCCCGCGTCCGCCGTGCGGCGAACGCGGGTCGGGGCGGCGGCGGCCCACCAGCGGGTCGGTCAGCTGGCCACTGTCGCGTATCTCGGCGACCAGCGAGTTCTGGTCCCGCCACATCCGCAGGGTGCCCCGCCCGCCGCCGTGCCGCACCGAGTTGCCGGTGGCCTCGCCGATGGCCAGCAGCCAGTCGGTGCGCCGGGCCGGCGAGAGCCCGCAGCGCGACGCCCAGTCCTCCGCGGTGCCGCGCGCCAGCGCCAGCTCGTGCTCGCCGAATTCGACCACCAGCGGGTCGACCGGGTCCGGGAGAGGGGTGTCGAAGGACCGGCAGACGTCCAGCGGGTCGGCGAAGTCGGGGCTGATCCGCCGCACGCCGTCCTCGGTCACCACCGGGTGGATGCGGCGGGCCGCCTCCAGCACCCGCTCGGGCAGCGTCACGTCGTACGGGCACAGCACGCTGACCCGGCGGCCGGCGAAAGCCAGGTTGACCAGGGCCTGGTGGCGCAGCGCCTCCACCGTCTCGAACGGCCCGCGCCCGGCGTACAGCGGCTCGCCCACGATGGACGGCCGGGACTCCGAGCTCTCGTGCCGGTCCGCGAACTCGCGGAACAGGGACAGCAGGCGGCCCGGGTTGCGCCCGGACTCCGTCATGTCGAGCCAGGTGATGCGCTCGTCCAGGTCCGCCAGGTGCGCGCGCAGCCGCTCGAGCCGCGGCCCGGGGACCACGACCAGCGCCTGCGCGCCGCGGCCCTGGACGGCGGCGCGGACGAACCGGCCCACCGCGTCGAGGTACTCCGCGTCGGAGCGGTAGAAGAGCGCGGGGTGGAAGAGCCCGGAGCCGGGTCCTCGACCGGGCGGCTGCCGGAAGTACGTGGTGGTTCGGCTGTGTGTCGTCATCGCTCGGCGATCTCCACAGGGGTTCCGAGCTCGGGGAACAGTCCGAGGAGCCGTCGAAGGGGAGCGGGGGCGTGCAGCAGGCGCAGCCGTCCGTCGCGGCGGCGCCGGGCCGCCTCGACGAGCACGACCAGCGCGGCGACGTCCAGATGCCGGAGACCGGAGAGGTCCAGCTCGACGTCTCCGCCCGGGGAACCGGCCACCACGGCCGCGGCGGTGCGCACGGCGTGGCGGGTGTCGTACCCGGCCGAGCCGGACAGCTTCAGACCGGTGCGGCCGGGCAGCGGTTCCAGCCGCAGGACGGGGCGCTCGACCGGCTGTCCGCCGTGGTCCAGGTGCGCCCCGGCCAGCAGGGCCAGCAGGCGCGCCGGCACGCGGCGGCGGTCGTAGAAGCACCACGCCGTGAGCGGCAGCGGTTCGAACACCTCGTGGTGGAGGCGGAGCTCGTACTCCAGCAGGCGGTCCGCCCCCGCCACGTCCTGTGCGCCCCAGGCCATCTCGCCGATCGCCCGCAGCCCGCGGTGTCCCTCCGCGAGCGCGGTGTCCATGGCCTGGTGCCAGAGGCCCATCATGGCGTCCGGGTCGAATCGCGACCCCGACAGGTAGGTGTGTTCCGCCGTGGTGACCACCAGGCGGCCCTCGGCCTCCGCCCGCGCCGCGTCGACGCCGGCGGACGCCAGCGCGCCCCTGACCCGGTCGGGGTCCGTGGTGGCCGCGAAGTACTGCACCTGCTCGCCGCGCTCGAACCCCGCGCGGACGAAGGGCACCAGATGCCCCGCCCACTCGCGGTCGTCGGAGAACACCACGCCGCTGTGACGACCCGTTCCGGGGACCGGCCCGGGGGTCGGCGGCGCGGGAACGGCGGCCGTGGAGGTCATGGCCATCTCGTCCGTCCTTCTCCGGAGCCCGTCTGTCCTGTCAGGCTGCCGGAGGCGCCTGCCCCCGGCAGGATAACGAAGTGCAGACAGCCCCGATGCCCCGTTCCTCGGGACCCAAACGGGGCCGGACGGCTCAAATTCGCAGCGCGTTCACAGCCTGGTCCACATCGTCGTGGAATGTGAAGATCTGGTCCAGCCCCACGGTGTGGAACATCTGTCGCAGGTCAGGGCCCAGTCCGCACAGGGCCAGCGGTCGGCCGGCCCGCTCGGCGCGGTGGTGTGCGGTGACGAGCACGGTGATGCCTGTGGAGTCGCAGTAGGAGAGCCCGGTGAGATCGATCACGAGACCGGCGGAGCGGGCGAGGTCCAGCTCGTCGAGGGCGCCCAGAAGGGCGCCGGCCGTGTGGTGGTCGAGTTCGCCGGTCGCCCGCAGCACGGCCGCGCCCGAGGGGTGCGTGTGCCGGTCGACGGTGAGGACGGGGTCGGTCTTGGTCACCGGGTCTCCTGGTGGGGGGTGCGGATGGGACGGAGGACGGACGGCAGGAGGGGACGAACGGCCCGGTGATCCTTCCGGCGGCGCCTGCCGCGGGTGACGCCGGGCGGTGACGACCGGCCGGAAAGACCAGTGGGTTCGGCTTATCCTACGAAGCCTGTGGAATGAGTGTGGGGTTCCCGTGAACATCCGGCGGCGCGCGCGTCACTCGGGTACGGGTGCTCGGTCGAGACGAAAGGCCCATCCATGGCACGCTCCTTCTCCCCCGGTGGATCCGCGTCGGCCGGGGCGGACGTGTTCGCCGCCGATCCCGAGGTCGGGCGCGACCTGGCCGCGGTCGACTGGGCGGAGACCCCGTTGGGGCCCCCGTCCGGCTGGCCGCAGAGCCTGCGCACGGCGGTGAGCATCCTGCTCTCCTCCCGGTTCTCGATGTGGATGGCGTGGGGCCCGGAACTGACGTTCTTCTGCAACGACGCCTACCGGCACGACACGCTGGGGCAGAAGTACCCGTGGGCGCTCGGGCGGCCCGCCCGCGAGGTGTGGGCGGAGATCTGGGACACCATCGGCCCACGCATCGGCACCGTCCTGTCCACCGGCCGGGCCACCTGGGACCAGGGGCTGCAGCTGTTCCTGGAACGCTCCGGTTACCGCGAGGAGACGTATCACACCTTCTCCTACAGCCCGCTGCGGGACGACGCCGGAGAGATCGTCGGCATGCTCTGCGTGGTCACCGAGGAGACGGAGCGGGTCATCGGCGAGCGGCGCATGGCCACCCTGCGCGATCTGGGGTCCGACCCCAGCGTGGTGCGCACCGAGCAGCAGATGCTGGACTTCGCCGCCCGCCAGCTCGGCCGCAACCCGCAGGACCTGCCGTTCACCCTCACCTACCTCTTCGACGACGGGCCCGACGCCGGCGGCGCTCCCGAGGGCGCCGTCGGCGCCGACGGCGCCCAAGGCCGCCGCGTACGCCTGGCCGGCGCCAGCGGCATCGAGCCGGGCCACCCCGTCGCCCCCCTCGCCCTGACGCCCGGCGACGCCGCCCCGTGGCCCGCCGCCGGACCGGGCGACGGCGCCGAGACGGTCGACCTCACCACCCTCACCGACGGCGTGGCGCAGTTGCCCCACGGGGCATGGGAGGCGCCGCCGACCGGGGCGCTGCTGGTGCCGCTGCCCCGGCAGGGTGGCGAGCCCTACGGATTCCTGGTGGCCGCGCTCAACCGGTACCGGCCGCTCGACGACGCCTACCGGTCCTTCGTCGAGCTGGTCGCCGGTCACGTCGCCGCGGGCATCGGCAGCGCCCGCAGCTACCGGGCGCAGCAGCGGCGGGCCGAGGAACTGGCCGAGCTGGACGAGGCGAAGACCGCCTTCTTCTCCAACGTCAGCCACGAGTTCCGCACCCCGCTCACGCTGATCATGGGCCCGCTGGAGGAACTGCGCGGCCGGCTGTCCGACGCCGACCGCGCGGTGCGCGACGAGCTGGACGTCGCCCACCGCAACGGCCTGCGGATGGGCCGCCTGGTCAACACGCTGCTGGACTTCTCGCAGATCGAGGCGGGCCGGATGCGGGCCGCCTTCGCGCCGGTCGACCTCTCCGCGACCACCGCCGACCTGGCCGGGGTGTTCCGCTCCGCCGTCGAGCGGGCCGGTCTCACCCTGGACGTCGACTGCCCGCCGCTGGACGAGCCGGTGCACCTGGACCGGTCCATGTGGGAGAAGGTCGTCCTCAACCTGCTCGGCAACGCCCTGAAGTTCACCTTCGAGGGCGGCATCCGGGTGGCGGTGCGCCGGGACGGCGACGAGGCGGTGGTGACCTTCGCCGACACGGGCGTCGGCGTGCCTGCGGACGAGGTGCCCCGGCTCTTCGACCGCTTCCACCGCATCCGGCACACCCGCGCCCGCTCCCACGAGGGCAGCGGCATCGGACTGGCCCTGGTCAAGGAACTCGTCCAGCTGCACGGCGGGACGATCACCGCGGAGAGCGCCGAGGGCCGCGGCACCGTCTTCACCGTCCGGCTCCGCCTCGGCACCGGCCACCTGCCCGCCGAGTCCCTCGTCCCCGCCGCCGCGTCCGCCACCCCCTTCACGGCGGACGCCCGCCCCTACGTCCAGGAGGCGCTGGGCGCCCTCACGGACACCGAGGCGACGCCCACCCGCCCCGGCGCCCGGGACGGGAGTGACGCCCCCGCCCCCGCCGGCGAGGGCACCGGAGACAGGACCACCGCCGGGAGCCCGGCCGAGGCGGCCCCCGAGGCCGGATCTCCCGCCGGGACCGGCCGCGCCCCCGAGGACGCCGGGGCGGACGGGCCCGGGGCCGCGGTGGTGCGGGAGCCGGCCGGGGCCCGTGTCCTGGTCGCCGACGACAACGCCGACATGCGCGGCTACCTCACCCGCCTGCTGACCGGCGCCGGCTACCGGGTCCGCGCCGTCGGCGACGGCGTCGAGGCGCTGGAGGCCGCCCGCGCGGTGCAGCCCGACCTGATCGTCGGCGACGTGATGATGCCGCGGATGGACGGCCTCGCCATGGTCGGCGCGCTGCGCGCCGACAGCCGCACCGCCTCCGTGCCGGTGCTGCTGCTGTCCGCGCGGGCCGGGCAGGAGGCGTCCATCGAGGGCCTGGAGGCCGGCGCCGACGACTACCTGGTGAAGCCGTTCGCCGCCGCCGAGCTGCTGGCCAGGGTCCGGGCCAACGTCGAGCTGGCGCGGATGCGCGGCCGGCACGCCCGCTGGCGCGCGGCACTGGTCGACGCCCTGCAGGAGGCGTTCTTCGTCTGCGACGAGACCGGCACCATCATCGAGGTCAACTCCGCCTACACCGAGATCCTCGGCTACGGCCCCGACAGCCTCCCCGGCCCGCACCGCCCCTGGGAGGAGACCGGCCGCGAGGCGCACGACCGGTGGGGCCAGGCGTTCCGCGAGGCGCTCTCCGGCCGGCCCGGCCGCTGCACCGTGGCCGTGGACCGCGCCGACGGCCGGCGGATCTGGGTCTCGGTCAGCTGCAACGAGGCCCGCGACCCGGACACCGGCCGTCGCGTCGTCGTCGGCACCTTCCGCGACGTCACCGCCGAGCACTACGCCGTGCAGCGGGACAGCGCCCTGGCCGCCCTCGGCCTCCGGCTCTCCCAGGCCGTCGGCCAGGACGAGGCGCTGACCGGCGCGCTGGAGGAACTCCAGCAGGTGTGGCGGGCCGCACAGGTCCTCGCCGTCGTCTTCGGCGACGGGCCCGAGCCCTGCGTCGCCGCCGTGGGCCAACCGTCCCCCGACCGGTGGGAGTACCTGCCCGAGGAGGACCGGGCGGAACTCGCCGCACTGCGCCACCGTCCCGCGCTCAGCCCGGTCGCCGACGGCAACCGCGCCCACGTCGTGCTGGAGCACCCCGAGGGCCCGATGGTGCTCCGGGTCGACCTCGGAGGGCGGCGGCCCTTCATCCCGGAGGACCAGCTCCTGCTGTCGCTGCTGGGCGGCCGCCTCGCGCAGGGCCTGACCCGCGCCCACCAGGTGGACCAGCACCGCCGCACCGCGCTCGCCCTGCAACGCGCCATCCTCGGCCCGGCACGGCTGCCCCAGGGCTTCGCCGTCCGCTACGAGCCGGCCGTCCCGCCCCTGGAGGTCGGCGGCGACTGGTACGACACCGTCGCCCTGCCGGACGGCCGCATCGGCATCGTCGTGGGGGACTGCGTGGGCCGCGGCCTGGACGCCGCCAGCGTGATGGGCCAGCTGCGCAGCGCCTGCCGGGCCCTGCTGCTCCAGGAGGCCGGGCCCGCCCGGACGCTGGCCGCGCTGGACCACTTCGCCGCGGGCATCCCCGGCGCGCTGTGCACCACCCTGTTCTGCGGCGTCCTCGACCCGAGGACCGGACGCCTGGTCTACGCCGGCGCCGGACATCCCCCGGGGATCCTCGCGGGACCCGACGGCGAGGTGACCCTGCTCGACCAGGGCCGCTCGCTGCCGCTGGCGGTCCGGCCCGGCGCCGAGCGCCCCGAGGCGGAGTGCACGGTCCCGCCGCGCTCCACGCTGCTGCTGTACACCGACGGCCTGGTCGAGCGGCGCCGCCGCCCGCTGAGCGAGGGCATCCGCCTGGCCGGGGAGGCGCTCCAGGAGGGCCGGAACCTGCCCGCGGACGAGCTCGCCGCACGGGTCATGGACCTGCTCGCCCCCGAGGACGGCTACGACGACGACGTCGCCCTCCTGCTGTACCGCCACCCCGGACCGCTGGAGCTGACCTTCCCGGCGCAGTCGTCGGAGCTGGCCGTCACCCGCGGCACGCTGCGGGGCTGGCTGGCACGGTGCGACCTGCCGGAGGGGATGGCCCAGCAGGTCCTGGTCGCCGCGGGCGAGGCCTGCGCCAACGCGATCGAGCACGGGCACCGGGACAGCCCCGGCGGAGCCGTCCGGCTGCTGGCCGCGACGGGCGCCGACGAGCTCACCCTCACCGTCGAGGACAGCGGCCGCTGGAGGCCGCCCAGCGCGGAGGCGAGCCTCCACCGAGGACGAGGAATCGCGCTGATGCGCGCCATGATGCAGGAGGTCACCGTCACGCCCGGCGAGGCGGGGACCACGGTTCGGATGTGGACGAGGATCGCCAAATGACGCCGCTGACCGTGACCCCCGGCACCGCCCCCGGCGGGCGGCCACTGCTGACGGTGGCCGGTGAGATCGACCTCGGCAACGCGGGGCTGTTGGCCCGCGAGCTGGAGGCACTGGAGACGGCCGACGCCGCCCCCGAACGGGTGGTGGTCGACCTCACCGCCGTGGACTACCTGGACAGCGCCGGACTCAGCGTGCTGTTCGTCCACGCGGAGAGACTCGAGATCGTCGTCTCGTCGCTGCTGGAGCCGGTGCTGACCTACTCGGGCCTGACCGAGCTCGCCGTGGTCCGCGCGCCGTAGCGCGCGGGTCCGCGGCGGGCGCCCCGGGGCCTGACCGGCGGACAGGCCCTACGGCGCGGACAGGACCTACGGCAGGGTGAGGATCTCGGCGCCGGTGTCGGTGACGACGAGCGTGTGCTCGAACTGGGCGGTGCGCAGCCGGTCCTTGGTGACCACCGTCCAGTTGTCGTCCCAGATCTCGTACTCGTACGTGCCCAGCGTCAGCATCGGCTCGATGGTGAACGTCATGCCCGGCTGCATCACCGTCGTGGCGTACGGGCTGTCGTAGTGCGGGATCACCAGGCCGGAGTGGAAGGACGAGTTGATGCCGTGCCCGGTGAAGTCGCGGACCACGCCGTAGCCGAACCGCTTGGCGTACGACTCGATGACCCGGCCGATCACGTTGATCTGCCGGCCCGGCCGGACCGCCTTGATCGCCCGGTTCAGCGCCTCCCGGGTCCGCTCCACCAGCAGCCGCGACTCCTCGTCGACGTCACCCACCAGGTAGGTGGCGTTGTTGTCGCCGTGCACCCCGCCGATGTACGCGGTGACGTCCAGGTTGACGATGTCGCCGTCGCGCAGCTCCGTCGAGTCGGGGATGCCGTGGCAGATCACCTCGTTGACGGAGGTGCACAGCGACTTGGGGAAGCCGCGGTAGCCCAGCGTCGACGGGTAGGCGCCGTGGTCGCACATGAACTCGTGGGCGACGCGGTCGAGTTCGTCGGTGGTGACGCCCGGCGCGATGTGCTTGGCGGCCTCCTCCATCGCCTGCGCGGCGATCTGGCCGGCCACCCGCATCGCCTCGACGGTCTCCGGAGTCTGCACCTCGGGGCCGGTGTACGGCGTCGGCGCGGGCTTGCCGACGTACTCGGGCCGCCTGATGTTTCCGGGTACGGATCGGGTGGGAGAAAGCTCCCCTGGTACGAGCAGCGACTGGGCAGACATGCCTGCGAGTCTAACCAGCGGGGCATACGGCATCAGCCCGTGTGGACGAGGGAAGGAGACAGGCATGGCCCTGTTCAAGAAGCGCGCGGCCGGCAAGCCGGGCGAGTGGTACTACTGCCTGCAGCACAAGAAGGTCGAGGAGGGGCCCGAGTGCCCCGCCAAGGACCGGTTCGGCCCGTACACCACCCGCGGTGAGGCCGAGCACGCCATGGAGACGGCCCGCGAGCGCAACCTTGAGTGGGAGAACGACCCCAAGTGGCACGACCCCGCGAAGCGCGGTGACCAGGAGTAGGGAGCCCGCCGGGCGGCCCGGCGGCCCTACCAGCGCGGGGGCGGCGGCGCCGTCAGCTGGTCGGCGAGGCGGGACAGCCGGTCCCGGAACCTGCGCCGCCCGCGCTGCGCGGTCGCCGAGTTCTCCCCGGCCGCCGCGCTGACCAGGTGCTGCACGGTGTCCAGGTCGACGACGGCCTCCGCCCCGTCGACCGGGCCCAGCAGCTCGTGCGCCATCGCCGCCAGGTCCTCGTGCCCCTCCGGCCCTCCGGGGTCCTCGGCACGGGGACCGGCGAGCGCCAGCACCGTCGCCCCGGCGCGCCGTGCGTCGCGCACCCGCTCCAGCAGCTCGGGGCCCGTCGCGTCCGGGGCCACCACCAGCAGCGTCTCCCCGCGCCGCGCCGCCTCCAGGCGGCGGAGACCGACGGCCAGGTGGGCCGGGTCCGAGGCGCGTGCGGCGTGCCGCACCAGGGTGGGGGAGAGCTCCGGCGTCCCCGACCAGGCCGCCTCGTCCACCAGGTGCGCCGCCAGGTGCCACGGCTCGTAGGCGGGCGTGCCGACCAGCAGCAGCCCGCCGCCGTGCGAGACCACCGACCCGCGCAGCGCCCCCGCGAACCGGCGCGTCGCGTCCAGCCACTCCGTCCCGGCCAGGACCTCGCGCAGCAGTGCCACCCGTACGGCATCCATGCGGCGCATGGTGCCGCACCCCGCCGCCGGCGGTCCCGGGATCGCCGCCGATTCCCCCGAACTGACGGACGGGACGGCGGGCGCTGACGTGGCCGCGTGCCCCGCCCGGTGCGGCGGCCCGGACCGGGCCCCGGCGCGCTGCCCGACGCCGTGGTCGACGGGGTGTTCGGCGCGGTGCCCGACACCGTGCCCGACGTGCCCTGTGACGTGATCCATCCCACCGCCGAGCGGGCGCTTTCCGCACGTAAAGTCAGGCGCATGACCACTACAGACAGTGCGCGCAACGATGCGCCCCACGCCGGGCAGAAGGCCCCCGCCAAGGACCCGTGGGACCTCCCCGACGTCTCCGGGATGACCGTCGGCGTCCTCGGCGGCACCGGCGACCAGGGCCAGGGCCTCGCCTACCGCCTCGCCCGGGCCGGCCAGAAGGTGATCATCGGCTCCCGCGCCGCCGACCGCGCCCGGGCCGCCGCCGAGGAGATCGGCCACGGCGTCGAGGGCGCCGACAACGCCGAGTGCGCCCGCCGCAGCGACATCGTGATCGTCGCCGTGCCGTGGGAGGGCCACGCCAAGACGCTCGAGTCGCTGCGCGAGGACCTCGCCGGGAAGCTGGTCGTCGACTGCGTGAACCCGCTGGGCTTCGACAAGAAGGGCGCCTACGCGCTCGAGGTCGAGGAGGGCAGCGCCGCCCAGCAGGCCGCCGCGCTGCTGCCGGACTCCCGCGTGACCGCCGCCTTCCACCACCTCTCCGCCGTCCTGCTCAAGGACCCGGAGATCGAGGAGATCGAGACGGACGTGATGGTGCTCGGCGAGGAGCGCGCCGACGTCGAGATCGTCCAGGCGCTCGCCGGCCGCATCCCCGGCATGCGCGGCGTCTTCGCCGGCCGCCTGCGCAACGCCCACCAGGTGGAGGCGCTGGTCGCCAACCTGATCTCGGTCAACCGCCGCTACAAGGCGCACGCGGGACTGCGACTCACCGACGTGTGACCGACGGGGGGCGCGAGCGCGGACAGGGGCATGGGGGACACTGGAGGCACGGCAGTGAGCAGCTGCCGCCCGTCCACGTAGCACCAGGAGCGACCCCCATGCCCCGCCCCCGCCTCGCCCTCTACGCCTTCGTCGTGTGCGTCCTGTCCGTGGTCGCCGCCGTCGTCTCCTTCGTCGAGGGCACCTGGGGCCTGGGCATCGTGTGGGTGCTGCTGGCCGGACTCTCCTCGAACATGTGCTGGTACTACTACAAGCGGACGAAGGCGGAGCGCGGGCACTCGGCCACCCGCTGAGCCCCTGACCAGCGGCGCGCCGCACCGCCCGCGAGGCGTCGCCGCGGGCCCCGGGGACGGCTCCGGTGCGGGAGACGTCCTCGTCCGATGGAGAATGGGGCCGTGCGCTTCCGAGTCCTCGGCACCATCCAGGCCATCCGCCCCGACGGCACGCCCGTGCCGGTCGGCGGCGCGAAGCTGCGCACCCTGCTGACCCTGCTGGCGCTGCGGCCCGGCCGCGCGGTCCCGGTGTCCGTCCTGGTCGACGAGGTCTGGGCGGACGATCCCCCGGCCGACGCCACGGGCGCGCTGCAGGCCCTGGTGGGGCGGCTGCGGCGTCTCCTCGGCCCCGGGGCGGTGGCCTCCGCGGACGGCGGCTACCTGCTGGACGCCCGGCCCGACGACGTCGACCTGTACCGCTTCGAGCGGCTCACCGCCGACGGGCTGCGGGCGCTGGCCGACGGCGCCCCGGCCAAGGCGGCGGAGACCCTCGACGAGGCCCTCGCCCTCTGGCGCGGCCCCGCCCTCGCCGACCTGCCGCACCCCGGTGCGGAGGCCGCCCGCTGGGAGGCCCGCCGCCTGGACGCCCGCCGGGCCCGCCTCACCGCCGCGCTGTCCCTCGGCGAGGCCGCCGCCGTCCTGCCCGACCTCACCGCCCTGTGCGAGGCGTACCCCCTGGACGAGCCGCTCCAGGCCCTGCGGCTGCGCGCCCTCGCCGCCGCGGGCCGTCCCGCCGAGGCCCTCGCCGCCTACGAGGCCCTGCGCCGCCACCTCGCCGACACCCTCGGCACCGACCCCGGCCCCGCCCTCCGCGCCACCCACGCGGCCCTCCTCCGCGGCGACACCCACCCCGAGCCGCCCGGGCCGCCCGCCCCCGGCCCGGCCCACGGCGCCGGCGTGCCTGCCTCCGGCCCGGCCCACGGTGCCGGTACGTCCGGCTCCGGCCCGTCGCACGGCGTGGGTGGGGCTGCCTCCGGGCCGTCCGACGGTGCCGGTGCGGCTGCCTCCCGCCTGTTCCCCGGTGCCGGTGCGCTGTCGTCCTCGCCCTCCGCCGCGCCGCCGTCCGGCGGACCGACGGATGCCCCCGTGACGCCGCCCCCGGGGCGTTCGGCGGTGCCGCCTCACACCGCCCCGGACTCCTCGGCCGTCGTGCCGCCCGCCGGGCCGGACGGTGCCGCCACTGCGCCGCCCGCGGACCCGGAGCGGCCCGTCGTGCCGCCGTTCGCCGCACCGTCCCCCGCCGCCACACCCGACGCGGGCACCGGCAGCGGCGCCGGCGGTGACGCGGGCACCGGCGGTGAGGCCGGAGCGCCGCCCGCCGCCGGTCCGCACCGCCCCGTCGTCCCCCCGTTCACCGGCCCTGTCGGCCCTGTCGGCCCTGTCGGCCCCGCCGGGACGCCGCCCGCGGGGGAGCGGGCCGTCGTGCCGCCGTTCACCGGCCCGGACGCAGCCGCACCCGGCCCGAACGGAACGGCCCCCGGCCGCGACCGGACGGCCCCCGGCCACGGCGGAACCGGGGCCACGGACAGTCCCGCGTCCGCGGAGGCCGGCCCCGGCGCGGGGGAGTCCTCCCCCGCGCGGGTGGCCGTCGCCGGGAACCTGCGCACCCCCCTCACCTCCTTCGTCGGCCGCGACGCCGACGTCGCCTTCCTGCACCGCGACCTCGCCGGCGCCCGGCTCGTCACGCTGCTCGGCCCCGGCGGCGCGGGCAAGACCCGGCTGTCCCAGGAGGCGGCCCGCACCACCGCCGCCGAACTCGCCCCCGACGGCGTGTGGCTGGCCGAGCTCGCCCCGGTCGACGATCCCGCCGCCGTCCCGGAGGCCGTGCTCACCGCCGTCGGCGCCCGCGAGACCGTGCTGTACGGCGGCGGCGCGGAGGAGATACGCGCCGCGACCGACCGCAAGGACGACCCGGTGCGACGGCTCGCCGAACACTGCGCCCGCCGCCGGATGCTGCTCGTGCTGGACAACTGCGAGCACGTGATCGACGCCGCCGCCCGCCTGGCGGAGGAACTGCTCGCCCGCTGCCCGCACCTCACCGTGCTCGCGACCAGCCGCGAACCCCTCGGCGTACCGGGGGAGTTGATCCGCCCGGTGGAGCCGCTGCCGGAGCCGCACGCGATGCGGCTGCTCGCCGACCGCGGAGCGGCCGCCCGCCCCGGCTTCCGGGTGGACGCCGACGCGGAGACCGCCGCCGCCTGCGCCGAGATCTGCCGCCGCCTCGACGGTCTCCCGCTGGCCATCGAACTCGCCGCCGCCCGCCTGCGGATGCTGTCCCCCCGCCAGCTGGCGGACCGGCTCGACGACCGCTTCCGCCTCCTCACCTCGGGCAGCCGCACGGCGCTGCCCCGCCAGCAGACCCTGCGCGCCGTGGTGGACTGGTCCTGGGACCTGCTGGACGACGCCGAGCGCTCGGTGCTGCGCCGCATGTCGGTCTTCGCCGGCGGCTGCGACCTCGACGCCGCGGAGGCCGTCTGCGGTCCGCACGCCCTGGAGGCGCTGGCCTCTCTGGTCGACAAGTCCCTGGTCGTGGCGGCCCCCTCGGCCGACGGCCCGATGCGCTACCGCCTCCTGGAGACGGTCGCCGAGTACGCCCGCGAACGCCTCGCGGAGACCGGCGAGCACGCCGCGACCGTCCACTCCCACCTCGTGCACTACCGCGAACTCGCGCGCCGCACCGACACGCTGCTGCGCGGCCCGGGCCAGCGCGCCGCGATCCGGCGGCTGGAGAGCGAGTACGAGAACTTCCGGACCGCCCTGCGCACCGCCGTCGCCGACCGCGACGAACAGGAGGCCCTGTGCCTGGTGCTCTCCCTGTTCTGGTTCTGGCAGATGCGGGGACTGCGCGCCGAGGCCCGGCAGTGGAGCAGCGCGGTCATGGACCTGGGCCCCAGCCCGTTCGCGGACGGCGCGCCCGCCCCCGTCCCGCTGTGGGAGCGGTGCACCGACATGCCGCCGCCGCTGACCGGTGACCTCCTGTGGGAGGCCCGCAGGGGCGTGCACCTGGTCCACCTGGCGTGCATGGACATGCAGGGCGAGCTGGAGGCGTGGCAGGAGCCCCGGGCGCAGGAGAAGCTGCGGGCCATGGCCGCCGCCTACACCCCCGGTCTCCCGCAGGTCTGCCGCGCGCCGGGCAATTTGTGGTTCTTCGCGGTGCTGCTGAGCGGCGACGGCGGCCGGCTGCGGGAGATCGTCGACGCCGCCGTGGAGACCCTCACCGACCGCCCCGACCACGCCTGGGAGCTGGCGCTCGCCCTGCAGATGCGGGCCAACCTGGTCGCCAACCGGACCGACTGGGACGGGGACGCGGTCGCCGACGCGGACCGGGCGGTGGCGATCTCCCGCCGCCTGGGCGACGTGTGGAGCATGGCGGAGGCGCTGTGCGCGCGGGCCGCCGCCAACGAACGCCTCGGGCGGTTCGAGCAGGCCACCGAGGACTACCTGCAGGCCGTCGAGCAGGTCGGGCTGCTCGGCGCGCACGCGCAGCGCGAGGTGCTGCGCGCCCGCCTGGGCGCGGTGCTCCTGGAGACCGAGCACCCCGAGCGCGGCGAGCTGATGCTGCGCGAGGTGATCGCCGCCAACGGCGTCGGCGACGACGAGGCGGGCCCGGCGGCCCGTATCGTCCTGGCGAGCTGGCTCGGCGTCACCGACCGGGTCCCCGAGGCGCGTCGCCACCTGGCGGAGATCCGGCAGCAGTTCCCGGCCGCCGCCTTCATGGTCTTCGACGCCTTCATCGCCGGCACCGAGGCCCTGCTGGACGCCATGGAGGGCGCGTCCACCGACGCCCTGGCCGGCCTGCGCCGCGGTCTGAGCGGCGCCGGGGACGCGCTCGCCCTGACCGTCGCCCCGCACCTGCGGTCGTTCCTGCTGACGGTGGCGGCGGTCGCCCTGGCCGGCGGCGGGGAGGGCCGGCCCGGCGACGGGGCCCGCTGTCTCGGCGCGGCGGTCGCGGCGCTCGGCGAGAAGCACCTCAGCGGGGTCGCCGAGCGCCGGCTGCGCGACTACGCGGAGTCCGCGCTGCGCGCCGCGCTCGGCGAGGCCGCGTTCGAGACCGCCTACGCCGAGGGCCGCGCCCTCCCCGTCGAGGAGGCCGCGGCCCTGGTCTGACCACGCGCCGGACACGAGGACCCGCGCCGGAACCCGGCTCAGTCCCGCGTGGTGAACTTGCGGATGGCGTACGGCGCCATGACCGCCGTCAGCAGCGCCGTCCAGCCCAGCGTGACCCACAGGTCGCGGGCCACCGGGCCGCCGACCATCAGGCCGCGGGAGGCGTCCGCCAGGCAGGACAGCGGGTTCCAGTCGGCGAAGGCCTCCAGCCAGCCGGGCATCGAGGACGTCGGGGCGAACAGCGACGAGCCGAACTGCAGCGGCATCATCACCAGGAAGCCCAGCGCCTGGACCGACTGCGCGCTCTTCGCGGTGACGCCGAGCGCGAGGAAGACCCACATCAGGGAGATGCCGAAGAGCATCGACAGACCCACCGCGGCCAGCAGCCCCAGCGGGCGGTCGATCTCGAAGCCGACCAGCAGCGAGACCAGCAGCAGGATCACCGTGGAGATCAGCACCCGCAGCTGCTCGACCGCGATCTTGGCGAACAGCACCGATCCCCGCCCGATGGGCAGCGAGCGGAAGCGGTCCATGACGCCCTTCTCGATGTCCTGGTTGAAGCCGGTGCCCACCGACATCGACATCGACAGCGCCATCATGGCGAGCATGCCCGGCACCAGGTACTGGACGTACTCCTCCCGGCCGCCGCCCAGCGCCATGCCGATCGAGCCGCCGAAGACGTAGACGAACAGCAGGGTGAAGACGATCGGCATCAGCACGGCGTCGAACATCGACTCCGGGTCCTGACGGATCCACAGCAGGTTCCGCCGCATCAGCGCGCCGGTGTGCCGCAGGTGGCCGCGCAGGCCGATGTGGTCGTCCGCCAGGTCACGCGCCGGGGAGGCGGCGGGGACGGGCGCGGCGGTGGTGGTGGCGCTCATACGGCGGCCTCCTCGAGCTTCGGGTCGGAGCCGGCGCCCGCCTGGGCCTCTGCCCCGGCGGACGTGTCGGACGTGTCGGACGCCTTGTGTCCGGTGAGGGAGAGGAAGACCTCGTCCAGGCTGGGCAGTTCGGTGACGACCGAGGCCAGGGCGATCCCGGCCGAGGAGGCCGCCGCCAGGACCGTGGTCAGCTGCTCGTCGCTGAGCACCGGCACCCGCACCGAGCCGCTCTCGGCGTCCACCGCGACGGTGGCGAGGCCGGTGACGCCCAGCCCGTCCAGCGTGGCGGCCAGCGGCTGGAGGTCGGCGCGGTCGGCGGGCCGTATCCGCAGCGAGCGGCCGCCCACCTTGGCCTTCAGCTCGTCGATGCCGCCGCCCGCGACCACCCGGCCGCGGTCCATCACCGCCAGCTCGCCGGCCAGCTGCTCGGCCTCCTCCATGTACTGGGTGGTGAGCAGCACGGTCACGCCCTCGCCGACCATCCGCTTCACCTCGTCCCACACCTCGTTGCGGGTGCGAGGGTCCAGGCCGGTGGTCGGCTCGTCCAGGAAGAGGACCTGCGGCCTGCCGATCATCGAGGCCGCCAGGTCCAGGCGGCGGCGCATGCCGCCGGAGTAGGTGGAGGCGGGCCGGCGGGAGGCGTCGGTGAGGGAGAAGCGTTCCAGCAGCTCGTCCGCGCGGGCCCGGGCGGCCTTGGACGGCAGGTCCAGCAGGCGGCCGATCAGGTACAGGTTCTCCCGCCCGGAGAGCTTCTCGTCCACCGAGGCGTACTGCCCCGTCAGGCCGATCACCCGGCGCACCCGGCGCGGCTGCCGCAGGACGTCGATCCCGGCGACCGTCGCCCGGCCCTCGTTGGGGACGATCAGCGTGGACAGGATGCGGACCAGGGTCGTCTTGCCGGCGCCGTTGGGGCCGAGCACCCCGAGGACGGTGCCCTCGCGGACGTCCAGGTCCACGCCGTCCAGCGCCCGGGTCTCGCCGTACCTCTTCGTGAGCCCCCGTACCGAGATCGCGGGGGCGGGCGTCTTGTCGTCGTCGCGTGTCATGGCTCCACGCTGTCAGGCGGCGCCGACACCGCGCCGACATTTTCCCGACAGCAGCCCGACGGGGGAGCGGCGCGCACCGGCGGTTCGCCGACAGGTCGCCGACACCGTCGCCGGCAGTTCGCCGGCAACAGGCGGCGGCCCCGGTCCGCAAAGGCCGACAGCCCGCCGACGGGGGGATCGGCGGGCTGTCCTCTCAGTGGCCTGTCGGGCACGCGTCCCCGTCCGGTGCGACGGGGCCGCGGCCTGCCGGGATCAGTGGACGGAGTGCTCCTCCAGCGGGAACGTTCCGCCCACGACCTCCTCGGCGTACGCCTTCGCGGCGTCGCCCATCACGCGGCGCACGTCCGCGTACTGCTTGACGAACTTCGGGACCCGCCCGGGGGTGAGGCCCATCATGTCCGTCCACACCAGCACCTGCGCGTCGCACTCCGGTCCGGCGCCGATGCCGACCGTCGGGATGTGCAGCATGGTGGTGACCTCGGCGGCCAGCTCGCGCGGCACCAGCTCCAGCACCACCGCGAACGCGCCGGCGTCCTGCACGGCCTTGGCGTCGCGCAGCAGCTGCTGGGCGGCCTCCTCGCCGCGGCCCTGCACCCGGTAGCCCATGGCGTTGACCGACTGCGGGGTCAGGCCGATGTGGGCCATCACCGGGATGCCGGAGTCGACCAGGAGCTTGATCTGCTCGTGCGAGCGCTCCCCGCCCTCCAGCTTGACGGCCGTGGCGCCGGACTCCTTGATCAGCCGCATCGACGAACGGAGCGCCTGCACGGGGCCCTCCTGGTACGAACCGAACGGCAGGTCGGCCACGACCATCGCGTGGCTGGTGCCGCGGACCACGGCGGCGGTCAGCATGACCATCTGGTCCAGCGTGACGGGCACCGTGGTGTCGTAGCCGAGGTGGCAGTTGCCGGCCGAGTCGCCGACCAGCAGCACCGGGATCCCGGCCTCGTCGAACACGGACGCGGTCATCGCGTCGTAGGCGGTCAGCATCGGCCAGCGCTCGCCGCGCTCCTTGGCCAGTGCGATGTCGCGGACGGTCACCCGGCGGTTGCTCTTGCCGCCGTACAGCGACATTTCACCGCGCGACCTGCCACCGCCGTCAGGGCTCTTCTGGGCAGCCTGAAGCTGCGTCATGGAACGGCTCCTTCATCGTCATCTCGAGGCGCCCTCACGGCGTCCCCGGACCATTTCCATGGTTGCACCTGACACGCGACAGGAGAAGAGGGGGGAGCGGGATGTGCGGTTTGTGTCACGGACGGTGGTTTTAGAGCCTCACCGGTGGAACCCGTTCCTCCCGGTTGGTCGTCCCACCCCTTGTAAGGCGCCGCGTGACGGGAGATGCTCCCGAGCGCCCGGCGGGACGGAAACCGGACATGGCCTAGGGTCGTAGACACGCGTACGACGCGTACAGCGTGTGGGACCCACAGGTACGGACGGTGTGCACGGCAGGTGGTGAGGCGGCGGATGACGCAGCAGGCGGTGGCGACGGAGACGGACGGGGCCGACCGGGATCCCCGGCGCCCAGGCCGGATGCGGCGCCTGGCCCACCGCTGGGTGTGCCGCTTCGTCGGGGACACGCTGGCCGGGCCCGGCATCTGGCGGCGCGGCCTGGTCCTCGCGGCCTGCGCCCTGGCCCTCGCCGCCGCGATGCGACTGCACGCCCACGTGCCCAACGCGATCGGCAACCTCGGCAGTCTCGCCGAGACGTTCCTGCCGTGGTTCGGACTGCTCGTCCCGGTGATCCTGCTGGCGGCCCTGGTACGCCGCTCGGCCACCGCGGTGATCGTCGGCCTGCTGCCGGCTTTCGTGTGGGCCGGGCAGTTCGGCGGGCTGCTGTCGGACAAGACCGACCCGACGGCCGACGGCGACCTCACCGTCGTCACCCACAACGTCAACGCGCAGAACGTCGACCCCGCGGGGACCGCCCGTGAGGTGGCGGCGCTCGGGGCCGACCTGGTGGCCCTGGAGGAGCTGACCGAGTCGGCGGCCCCGGTCTACGAGCGGACCCTGGCCTCCACCTACCGCTACCACTCGGTGCAGGGCACCGTCGGCCTGTGGAGCAAGTACCCGCTGCGCGAGGTCGAGCCGGTGGACATTCGGCTCGGCTGGACCCGGGCCATGCGCGCCACCGTCGAGGCCCCCTTCGGCGACGTGAAGGCCTACGTCGCCCACCTGCCCTCGGTGCGGGTCCGGCTGGACGCCGGCTTCACCGCCCGCGAGCGCGACCGCAGCGCCGACGCGCTCGGCGAGGCCGTGGCCAAGGAGCGGCAGGAACGGATCGTGCTGCTCGGCGACCTCAACGGCACCATGAACGACCGGGCGCTGCGGGCGGTCACCTCGCAGATGCGCTCCACCCAGGGCGCGGCGGGCAGCGGCTTCGGCTTCAGCTGGCCGGCGTCGTTCCCGATGGCCCGGATCGACCAGATCATGGTGCGCGGCGTCGAGCCGGTGAGTTCGTGGACGCTCCCGGCGACCGGCAGCGACCACCTGCCGGTGGCGGCGCGCGTGACCGTACGCTGACACGTGTCCGTAGGCTGACATACGACACGTACGCACACCTACCGCCCTCCGGCGCGCGCCGTCACCGGCAGCGGCACTCCCGCCCGTACTCCGGCACGCGCGCCACCTGGCCACCCCCGACATCCACGGCACCTGATACGAACTGTTCACCGTTTCAGTGGGAGCGCGAGCCCGCGACCTCTGAAATACTGATGCCCCGCGCTTTGTTTCGGAGTGGAACATACTCCCCGCAGAGCCCGTCACACCGGCCGTGACCACCCCTGCTGAAAGGCACACGCTCCATGCCACTGGCCCTGCTCGCCCTCGCTGTAGGCGCCTTCGGAATCGGTACCACCGAGTTCGTGATGATGGGCCTGCTGCCCCAGGTCGCCGCCGACCTCGGGGTCTCGATCCCCTCCGCCGGACACCTGATATCCGCCTACGCCCTGGGCGTGGTCGTCGGCGCGCCCCTGCTCGCCGCCGTGACCGCCCGCATGGAACGCCGCCAGGTCCTGCTCTGGCTGATGGGCCTGTTCATCGTCGGCAACGGCCTCTCCGCGCTCGCCCCCGACCACACCTGGCTGCTCGGCGCGCGCTTCCTCAGCGGCCTGCCGCACGGCGCCTTCTTCGGCGTCGGCTCGGTCGTCGCCACCACCCTCGTCGCCCCCGAGAAGCGTGCCCGGTCGGTGGCCACCATGCTCACCGGCCTCACCGTCGCCAACATCGTCGGCGTCCCGGTCGGCACCCTGCTCGGCCAGCAGCTCGGCTGGCGGGCCACCTTCGGCGCGGTCTGCGTGATCGGTCTCGCGGCGGTCGCCGCCCTGTTCTTCCTCGTGCCGCAGGAGAAGCGCGCCGAGCACGCCGCGCCGCCGGTCGGCCTGCGCGGCGAACTGGCCGCGCTGCGGTCCGTCTCCGTCTGGCTGGTCCTCGGCACCACCATCGTGGGCAGCGGGGCGCTCTTCTCCGCCTTCAGCTACATCACGCCCATGCTGACCGACGCCGCCGGCTACGCCGAGGCCTCCGTGACACTGGTCCTCTCGCTGTTCGGCGTGGGCGCCACCGCCGGCAACCTGCTCGGCGGCCGCCTCGCCGACCGCTCGCCCAGCGGCACGGTCTTCGCCGGCCTCGGCGCCGTCACCGTCACGCTGCTGTTCTTCCCCCTGCTGATGGACACCAGGGCGGGCGGCGCGGTCGCGGTCCTGCTCCTGGGCGTCACCGCCTTCACCCTGGGCGCGCCGCTCCAGCTGATGGTGATGACCCGCGCCGCCAGCGCCCCCTCGCTGGCCTCCTCGGCCAACCAGGCCGCCTTCAACCTGGCGAACGCCGGCGGCGCCTGGATCGGCGGCCTCGCCCTCAGCGCCGGCCTCGGCGTGACCTCGCCCGCCCCGGTCGGCTCGGTGCTGGCCGTCCTCGGCATCGGCGTCGCGGCGCTCTCGCTGCTCGCCGACCGCCGCGAACGCCGCACCGGGCGGGTGGTCGCCACCCACCTGCCGGCGCCGGAGAGCACCCGCGCACGGGCGGAGGCGGAGTAGGGGCCACCCGCGGCGGGAGCGCGACGAGGCGGGAGCCCGGGGGCGAGGCACCCGTGGGCCCGGGCGGGACGAGCGAGCGGAATGAACGATCCGACCAGCGGGTTACCGTTGCTGTATGCGTCTTCTCCGCTCCACCGACCTGGCCCTGCGCGTCCTGATGCGCCTGGCCACGGTCCCGGAGGACGCCACCCCGACGACGCGTGAGGTCGCCGAGGCCGTCGCCGTTCCGTACACGCACACCACCAAGGTGGTCGCGGAACTCCAGCGCATGGGCCTTGTCGACGCCCGGCGCGGGCGGGGCGGCGGCCTCTCCCTCACCGCCGCGGGCCGCACCGCGTCCGTCGGCGCGGTGGTGCGCGCCTTCGAGGGCGACGGCGAGGTCGTCGACTGCGAGGGCGGCGCGACGCCCTGCCCCGTCCTCCCCGCCTGCCGCCTGCGCGGCGCCCTGCGTGAGGCCCAGGAGGCGTTCTTCGCCTCCCTGGACCCCCTGATCGTCTCCGACATGGTCACCACCCCGGCGGGCCCCCTGCTGCTGACCCTGGCCCCACCCCCGGCCCGGATGTGACAGGACACGACGAGGGAGGGCCCCCGCTCCACCGGAGCGGGGGCCCTCCCTCGTCACGCCGCCATGTCGTCCGTCAGCCCTGGCCGAGCCAGAGGTCGGGCCCGAACACCTCGTAGTGGATGTCCGCGGCCGGCAGGCCCTTGGCCAGCAGCTGCGCCCGCACCGCCCGCATGAACGGCAGCGGCCCGCACAGGTACGCGTGCGTCCCCGGAGCCACCGTCACCTCGTCGAGGTCCACCAGCCCGGCGTGCGCGCCCTCCGGCGCGTCCGCCTCGTACCAGAGGTGCAGCGACGCGTCGGCGAGCTCCGCCACCGCGGCCTCCTGGCCGGCGCGCAGCGCGTGCGTCGCGGGGGAGCGGTCGGCGTGCACGACCGTCACCGCGCCCTTGTGCCCGGACTCCGCCAGGTACCCCAGCATCGCCGCGACCGGCGTGACGCCGATGCCCGCCGAGGCCAGCAGCAGCGGGGCGTCCGCGTCCTCGATCACCAGGTCGCCGAAGGGCGCCGAGACCCGCAGCACGTCGCCCGCGCGCACGTGGGCGTACAGGTGGTTGGAGACCTCGCCCTCCGGCGCGCTCCCGTCCTCCGCGACCCGCTTGACGGTGAACTGCCGTACCCCGGTGCCCGGGGCCGAGGACAGGCTGTACTGACGGATCTGGTGCGCCCCGTCCGCCAGCTCCACCTGAACTGACACGTACTGGCCGGCCTTGAAGGCGGGCGCCGGGCGCTCGTCGGCCGGGCGGATCCGGAACGTGGCGACGTCCGCCGTCTCCTCGACCCGCTCCACGACCTCCCACTCACGCCACTCGTGCGCGCCCTGCTCCTCGTAGAGCCGCTTCTCGATCGCGATCAGCGCGTTGGCCATCAGCCAGTAGACCTCGTCCCAGGCCGCCGCCACCTCGGGCGTGACGGCCTCGCCGAGCACCTCCACGATCGCCGCGAACAGGTGCTCGTGCACGATGTCGTACTGGTCCGGCTGCACGCCCAGGGAGGCGTGCTTGTGGGCTATGCGGGCCAGCATCGCGTCGGGCCGCTCGTCGGGGCGGTCCACCAGGTAGGTGGCGAACGCCGCGATGGAGCCCGCCAGCGCCTGCTGCTGGCTCTTGGCCGCCTGGTTGCCGCGGTTGAACAGGTCGCGCAGCAGCACCGGGTGGGCCGTGAACAAGCCGTCGTAGAACCGCGTGGTGATCTCGTTGATGGCCGCCCCGACGGCGGGAAGGGTGGCGCGCACGGTGGCGGCGGACTGCTCGGACAGCATGGGAGGCCTCCTGGATGCCTTGATCTGGCATGCGAGACGTTAGTGAAACTTGCATCTGGGATGCAAATTAACGGTGCGGGTGTGTGAGCAATCTGTAATGTGCCGTGCGTACCGTGCTCGCGGCCACCACCGAGCAGCCCTTCATCGGCCCCCGCAGAGCCCTTCCGGAGGGCCCGGAGATCGGGTATGGCGAGCCCCGGGGCAAGATGTCAGGCTGGTGCCGGACACGCGGCGCCCGCCCGCACGCGGTCCGCCCGCAACGCAGGCGAAACCCACGTGTGGTGGTATGGGCCAGGCGGGCCGGATCAAGAAGATGGGGAAGCTCACAATGGACAAGCAGCAGGAGTTCGTGCTCCGCACGCTCGAGGAGCGCGACATCCGCTTCGTACGCCTGTGGTTCACGGACGTGCTGGGCTTCCTCAAGTCCGTCGCCGTGGCCCCGGCCGAGCTGGAGCAGGCCTTCGACGAGGGCATCGGCTTCGACGGCTCCGCCATCGAGGGCTTCGCCCGGGTGTACGAGTCCGACATGATCGCCAAGCCGGACCCGTCGACCTTCCAGGTGATCCCCTGGCGCGCCGAGGCCCCTGGCACGGCCCGGATGTTCTGCGACATCCTCATGCCGGACGGCTCCCCGTCCTTCGCCGACCCGCGCTACGTGCTCAAGCGGGCCCTCGCCAAGGCGTCCGACCAGGGGTTCACCTTCTACACCCACCCCGAGATCGAGTTCTTCCTCCTGAAGAACAAGCCCACCGACGGCACCCCGCCCACCCCGGCGGACTACTCCGGCTACTTCGACCACACCCCGCAGAACGTGGGCATGGACTTCCGCCGCCAGGCGATCACCATGCTGGAGTCGATGGGCATCTCCGTCGAGTTCTCCCACCACGAGGGCGGCCCCGGCCAGCAGGAGATCGACCTCCGCTACGCCGACGCCCTCTCCACGGCCGACAACATCATGACCTTCCGCCTCGTCATGAAGCAGGTCGCCCTCGAACAGGGCCTCCAGGCCACCTTCATGCCCAAGCCGTTCTCGGAGTTCCCCGGCTCCGGCATGCACACCCACCTCTCCCTCTTCGAGGGCGACCGCAACGCCTTCTACGAGTCCGGCGCCGAGTACCAGCTCTCCAAGGTCGGCCGCTCCTTCATCGCCGGCCTGCTGCGCCACGCCGCCGAGATCTCCGCGGTCACCAACCAGTGGGTCAACTCCTACAAGCGCATCTGGGGCGGCTCCGAGCGCACCGCCGGCGCGGGCGGCGAGGCCCCCTCCTACATCTGCTGGGGCCACAACAACCGCTCCGCGCTGGTCCGCGTCCCCATGTACAAGCCCGGCAAGACCGGCTCCGCCCGCGTCGAGGTCCGCTCCATCGACTCCGGCGCCAACCCGTACCTCACCTACGCCGTCCTCCTCGCCGCGGGCCTGCGCGGCATCGAGCAGGGCTACGAGCTCCCCCCGGGCGCCGAGGACGACGTCTGGGCCCTCTCCGACGCCGAACGCCGCGCCCTCGGCATCGAACCCCTCCCCCAGAACCTCGGCGAGGCCCTCACCCTCATGGAGCGCAGCGACCTGGTCGCCGAGACGCTGGGGGAGCACGTCTTCGACTTCTTCCTCCGCAACAAGCGGCAGGAGTGGATCGAGTACCGCTCCGAGGTCACGGCCTTCGAGCTGCGCAAGCACCTGCCGGTGCTGTAGGGGCAGGTCAGGACCCGTTTGCGTGACGCATGGGCGAGGGCCGGTGGTCGGACGACTGCCGGCCCTCGCCCATGCGCGGAGCCTTTTCAGCGGGCTTGGGCCGTCTATGGGCCGGGAAAATCGCGGTGGAGCCCGCTCGCTGCCGGGCCGTCCCGTGAAGGGCGTCCACTGCCCTCTGCGCGCCCGGCCGTCGTCGCTGCTCGGCATCAGGTGCGTGTAGACCCTCAGCGTGAACCCCGGACCGGTGTGCCCCAGGCAGTGGCTGAGCGCCTTGACGTCCTCGCCCGCGTCTGGGAGCACCGAGGCGTAGAAGTGCCGCATCGCGCGCATCCCGGCCGCTCCGCGACCCAGGGGCTGCGGTCCCTCGCCGACAGAGCAGACGCCCTCGCCTGACAAGGTGAGGTTGGGACGTAGGTAATCTCCGCCTGTGACCGATCGCCATGGCCGAGCCGAGGATTCAGGCATCCACGCCTTGCCCCAGTACCAAGACGTCTTGGCCGGAACCAACTGGGCTTCTCTCAGGACGCCGTGGGGGATGGGCGAAGCCTTGCCGGGCGGGCTGGTACAAATTCTCAGCCCCGACCAGGCCGTACGCTCAGCGGCCATCGGCACGGCGCTTGGGGGAGTGACCCACCAGAACACGATCTACGGGGCAACCGTGCCCGTCGCGCTTTTTGTCGCGGCCATCCTCCAGCACCCTGCGATCGAGGCCGACGACGCCCATTCTTCTCCGGGCACTTCAGCTCTCGTGAGGCTGCTCGCATGGCTCGGCGACACCGCCTATGACGCCGACGACGCAAGCGTTGCCATCGATGAGTACGCCGAGATGTGCCAGTTCCGAGATGTGCGCCCTGCTCTCTTCTCTGCTGTCCGACCACTTCTCAGCCATGAGAATGCATACGTACGCGACGCCGCCCTGGTCGCCGCGGTACCCCTCTCCGAGCACCCCGCCCTGAGACAGCACCGAGCAGAACTAGCGATCCACGCACGCCGCCTGCTGGCCAGCAGCACCGAGCCTCGGCATCGGATCCGGGCCTTTGACGCGATGAAGGCGTGGCGGCAGCCCTCCCGCCATCTTGAAACCGTGGCCGACGTCTTGGCCCGTGAACGGTTCGCACGGGCCCGGGCACGGTTCGACGGCGTGTGGACGCACAAGAAGTCCGACGGCCACTGCGAAGAACCACCGTTCTGACACCACGGCAAGACGCGGGACAGACTTTCGCCAGCCCATCAAGCCCGGTGCGCTCCGCTCCACCGGGTGCGCTTCCAGACTGCAAGGGGAGCGCCGCACCACCGGGGCCGCCGTGAAGGACATGCCTCCGGCGGGGGCAGGCTCCGGGATGGAGGGGCTTCCGCGGAGTCCACGTCTACATGGAGCCCCCTACGTGGTCTGAGTTGTGCCGCACTGAGCGGCAGTTCGGGCGTGGAGGGGGGTACCTCGTGGTTGTGGGGGTCGGTTCCACGCCTGCAGTCTGGAATTGCGTTGCGGCGCTGTAAGGCTCTGTTGTCAGTCCCGGCTCTGTTGGCAGCCCCGAGGTCTACGGTTCCGACGTGACAGAGAGACCATCGCAGAGTTGGCGTGACGGAGTGGCGCAGGAGATCCGGGAGCTGGCGGCCGGCACCTTGGACCCCGAGTGCGCGTGCATGACGGAGCTCTTCCCGGAGCCGTTGATCGAGGCGACGGAAGAGGTGCTGACGGATTTCGAGACCGACGTGGTCGCGCTCGACCAGCCGACGGATGCTCAGGTGTTCGCGTGCGTCGAGAAGGTCGTGCTCGCGCTGAACGCGGTCAACGAACGCTTCGGCGGGGCGGCGTACGAGACCGGCGAGCGGGAGGACCTCTGCGGCTACATCGACGAGACGCTCTCGGAGCGCGGCATCGATGTGCCGGCCCTCGCTTGCCGGCACGGGCTGGGGCGCTACGAGATCACCGACCGGTGGCGAGACTGGTGACCGGGCCGGTTCCGCCGGTGGCCTCGTCACTCTCACAGCGCCTTTTGGTCTCCGGGCACTCGGGTGGTTCGTGGCAGTAGCCAAGGCGCGAGTTGGGCGATGCCGAATGCCACCTCGACGACGAGGAACAGCCACAGCCAAGGTGGGGCGCCGTCGGCCAGTGCGTACGCCTGCCAGGTGGCGAAGAGGGTGCGTGCGAGGGCGTCGAAGAGGCCGAAGAGGGGTGCCGGGTCGACGATCCGGAGGAGGGCCCAGACGACCACGACCGAACCCATCAGGTTGGCGAAGAGGACCTGTACGGGGTCGAGAGCGGGCAGGGTGCCCAGGTCGAACGTGTCGCCCAGCTTCGACAGCGCCGCGTGGAGCAGGGAGTAGGTCCACGGCGTGGCGAAGCCGGCGGTGACCGCGAGGTCGTACCAGGCACTCGCGCGGACGACGCGCGGGTACGCGGGGTGGGGCGGGGTGGGACGTCGTGTCATGGCGAGGCTCCTGCCGGGCTCCTGGAGGGACGTCACGACGCTAGACAGTGGAGTACGGTCCAAGGTCAAGTCGGCAAGGGCGGGGGGGGGTTGTGCGTATCGGGGAGCTGGCCGCGCGATCGGGTCTCAGTAGGGACGCCATCCGGTTCTACGAGAAGATCGGGCTCGTCTCCGGGCAGCGCCTGGCCAACGGGTACCGGGACTTCCCGCCGGAGACGGTGCCCTGGCTGCAGTACGTGCGGACGGCGCAGACGCTCGGCTTCTCGCTGGCCGAGATCGCCCGGACCGGCGAGGAGTTGCGCGACGCCCCCGACACCGCCGAGGCGTTGTCCGCGCTGTTCGAGGAGAAGATCGCGGTCGTCGATGCGCGGATGGCCGAGCTCGCGGAGTTGCGGGCCGAGCTGGAGGCGCGCGTCGGCACCGGGTGCCCGTTGGGGGCGCCGAGGGTGGCCTCGGCCGGCTGATGTCCGGGTACGGCCGGACGGGGCCCGAGCCGCCCGGTGGATGTCCGAGGTGCCTGCGAGACTCCGGCCATGGAGACCACGCTGCAGCTGACGATCGACTGTGCCGATCCGCAGAGGATGGTGGCGTTCTGGAGCGAGGCGCTGGGCTACGTCCCCGAACCGCCGCCGGCCGGTCACAGCACGTGGCGTGCGTACTGGGCGGCGATGGGGGTGCCCGAGGAGGAGCTGCCTGATGGTGCGGGGGACTGCCCGGAGTCGATCGTCGACCCCACCGGACGCGGGCCGCGGGTGTGGTTCCAGCAGGTTCCGGAGGCGAAGGTCGCCAAGAACCGCATCCACTTCGACCTGAAGGTCGGCGGCGGCCGCGACGTGCCGCTGGAGGTCCGCAGGCGGCGGGTCGACGCCACGGTGGAGAAGCTGGTCGCGGCCGGGGCCGCCGTGCTCCGGGTGTCGGACGAGCCGGACGCGGGCCAGTACGCGGTGCAGATGCGCGACCCGGAGGGCAACGAGTTCGATGTCGTCTAGTGCTCCGGACCGCTGCCGTTGTCGGGGCGGGGTGCTCTCCGGCGGTGCCGAAGGCCGCGTGGCGCGGGGTGCCCTGTGCGTCAGGCGTCGTAGGGGTTGCGGATCCGGTGAGGGCGTCGGGCGGCGTCGAGCACGTCCTGGGGATGCGATTACCGGCTACGTAGTGGCGGCCCTTGGTCTGGCCGACGGCGGCGAGGAGGCCCCCCCCTTGACGAGCGCCTGCATGTCGCGGGTGGCTTGCTGGGTGTTCAGCCCTTCGCTCGGCGCCGGTCGCCCGCCGCCCGGTCTGCGACAGCATGGGCTCATGGATGACGTGACGGGCGGCCGCGGGGTCGTTGTGCGCCGGGCGCTGAAGGCGGACGCGGACGCGCTGGTCGGGGTCGACGTGGTGGCGGGCGGGGGTGATGTCGGGCGGCGGGAGGCCATCCGGAAGTGGTGCGGGCAGGGGGCGGTGCTGGTGGCGGAGGGCGCGGGCGGGCTGGTCGGTTACTGCGTGCTGGAGTACACGTTCTTCGACCAGGGCTTCGTGACGATGCTGATGGTGGCCCCGTCGGCCCGTGGCAGGGGCGTCGGCCGGCGGTTGCTGGACGCCGCGGCCGTGTCGTGTAGGACGCCGAAGCTCTTCACCTCGACCAATGTGTCCAACCAGCCCATGCAGCGGCTGCTCCAGCGGGCCGGCTGGACCCCCGCCGGCCTGCTCCACGGCCTCGACGAGGGCGACCCCGAGCTGTTCTACCTCTGCCCCCCCGACGGCCCCCGACGGCCCCCTCGCGGTGAGGGCGGAGAAGGTGTAGGGCGAAGGTGAGTCCGGGATTTGGTGCTGGGGGGCGAATTTTGGGCTCACCTACTGGTCACGGGGGCATGCGTTCGGCGGGCGTCAGTCTGCGCCCCGGGCCCCCGCCCCCGCCCCCGGCACCACCGACCGCCCCTCCAGCGGCGGGAGTTGGGACGGGCTGATCTGTTCGCCGAGGACGGTGGTCATGAAGCGGATCAGCCACCGTTGCGCGGGGGTGCGGGAGGCGTCGTGGCGGGCGTAGAGGGCGACCTCGATGGGCTCGGCCGCGAAGGGGAGGCGGACGAGGCGGATGTCGTGGGAGGCGGCGAAGACCTCGGCGACGTACTCCGGGACCACGGCGATCAGGTCGGTCTGCTCCAGCAGGTAGGGGAGGATCGTGAAGCGGGTGACCTCCACGGCGACCCGATCGAGGAGACCGTGCGCGGCCAGCAGTGAGCGGGGCGTGGCGTGGCCGCTGGGGCCGAAGACGGTGGCGTGGTGCTCGGCCGCCAGTTGCTCCAGGGTGACCGCGTCGCCCGTCAGCCGGGGGTGGGACGAGGCCACCACGCCGACGTAACGCTCGCGGAAGAGCGGCACGCGGACGGTGCGGTGGGAGGCCATGACGGGGGTGGCCACGAAGGCGTCCAGTTCACCGCGGCTCAGGCGGCGTTCGGCGTCGTCGACGTCCAGCGGCCGGACGGTGAAGGAGACGCCGGGGGCCGAGGCCCGGGCGGCCGCCACCAGGCGGGGGAGCAGGGTGGTCTCGCCCAGGTCGGACAGGGCGAGGGTGAAGTTGGCGGACATCGTCGCCGGGTCGAACTCGTCGGCCTGCCGCGTCGCCTCGTCGATCTGGGACAGCGCCCGTTGCAGCGGCTCGTACAGGCGGCGCGCGCCCGCCGTCGGGGTCAGGCCGCGCCCGCTGCGGCGGAACAGGTCGTCGTCGAAGTGCCGGCGCAGCTTGGCCAGGCTGTAGCTGACGGTGGGCTGCGTGACGTGCAACGCGTCGGCCGTCGCCGTGACGCTGCCGGTCTCGTAGAGCAGCACGAACAGCCGGGCCAGGTTGAGGTCGAACTCCCGCATGCGGCCGGAGCCTACGCGTCCGTATCGAGGAGATCTATATCGCGGGCCGGAAACATTTATTGGTCTCGGGTGAGAGCCGCTGCTTAGCGTGTCGGCCATCACACGAAAGGAACGTGAAACGTCCGTGCCCTCCGTACGTCATGTCTCGCACCAGTTCCTGGCCCGCCAGGGCCTGACCACCGTCTTCGGCAACCCCGGGTCCAACGAGCTGCCCTTCCTCGCCGACCTCCCGGACGGCTTCCGCTACGTGCTCGGCCTGCACGAGGGCGCCGTGGTCGGCATGGCGGACGGCTACGCCCAGGCGACCGGGCGGCCGGTGCTGGTGAACCTGCACGCGGCGTCCGGCTCCGGCAACGGGATGGGCGCGCTCACCAACGCGGTGTCCTCGCGGACCCCGTTGGTGATCGTGGCGGGACAGCAGGTGCGGCCCGCCGTGGGCCCCGAGGCGAACCTGGCCAACGTGGACGCGCCCTCGCTGATGAAGCCCCTGGTGGGCTGGGCCGCCGAGCCTGCCTGCGCGCAGGACGTGCCCCGCGCCCTCGCCCAGGCGGTCTTCGAGGCGGAGCTCCAGCGCAGGCCGACGTATCTCTCCGTGCCCTACGACGACTGGGCCGCCGACGCGGGCGAGAACGGCCTCGCCGTCCTCGACCGGTCCGTGCGGCGGGGTTCCGCGCCCGGTGCGGAGCTGGGCCGCGACCTGGTGGAGCGGGTCACGGCGGCCGAGCGTCCGGCGCTGGTGCTCGGCGGCGACATCGACACGGCGGGGCTCTTCGACGACGCCGTCCGCCTCGCGGAGCGGCTCGGCGGCCCGGTGTGGGCGGCGCCGTCGCAGTTCCGGCTGCCGTTCCCCAACCGCCACCCGCTCTTCCGCGGCGTGCTGCCCGCGGGCATCAAGCCGATCTCGGACGCCTTCGAGGGACACGACCTGGTGCTGGTGCTCGGCGCGCCGGTGTTCCGCTACCACGAGTACCTGCCGGGCCGGTACCTGCCCGAGGGGACCCGGCTGGTCCAGGTGACGGAGGACGCCTCGGCCGCCGCGCGCGCGCCGATGGGCGAGGCGGTGGTCGCCGACCCCGGGGCCGTGATCCGCCTGCTGCTGAACACCCTGGGCGAGGGCGCTCCCGTGCCCGGCGAGGAGTACCGGCCCGCGCCCGCCCCCGCCGCGGGCGAGGGGGGCCGGTTCCACCCGGAGGAGGTGTTCGCGGCGCTGCGCGACGAGCAGCCGCGGGACACGTCCTACGTGGTGGAGTCCACGTCGACCAGCGCGGCCTGGTGGCGGCAGATGGACCTGCGCCGCCCGGGCTCCTACTACTTCCCCGCGGCCGGCGGGCTCGGCTTCGGCCTGCCCGGCGCGGTCGGCGTCGCCCTCGCGCAGCCGGACCGGCCGGTGGCCGCGGTGATCGGCGACGGGTCCGCCAACTACGGCATCACCGCCCTGTGGACCGCGGCCCAGCTGCGCGTCCCGCTCACCGTCGTGCTGCTGCGCAACGGTACGTACGGCGCGCTGCGCTGGTTCGGCGGACTGCTCGGGGTGCCGGACGCGCCCGGTCTGGACATTCCCGGGCTGGACTTCACCCGCATCGCCGAGGGCTACGGGGTGCCGGCCCGGCACGTCACCGGCGCGGAGGAACTGCGCGCCGTCCTCGCGGAGAGGCCCGACGGCCCGCGTCTCGTCCAGGTCGACACGGCGCTCACCACCCCTCACTGACCACCCCGCGCCCGAGCCCCTACGCCCCCCTGAACCCCACGCCCCCACCCCCCACCCCCCACCCCCCACCCCACATCCCCCGTCCCCTCATCCCTGGGAACCGCCATGACCTCCGCGACAACGTCGTCCGGCCCGGCGCAGGCCGCCACCGGCAGGCGCACCACCTGGACCGTGCTCCTGTGCTGGATCACCGTCATGCTCGAGGGCTACGACCTCGTCGTCCTCGGCGCCATCATCCCGACCCTGCTGAAGACGCAGCACCTGGGCATGACGGCGGTCGACGCGACCACCGTCGCCACGCTCTCGCTCGTCGGCGTGGCCATCGGCGCGATATCGGTCGGCCCGCTCGCCGACCGGATCGGCCGGCGCCGGCTGCTCATCGCCTCGGTGGTGGTCTTCTCGGTGTTCACCGTCCTGGTGCCGCTGGCCGGCTCGGTGACGATGTTCGCCGCGCTGCGCCTGATCGCCGGCCTCGGCCTCGGCGCCTGCATGCCGGTGTCGCTGACGATGATGGCCGAGAGCATGCCCGCCAGCCGGCGGGCCCGGGCCAGCACCCTCACCATGACCGGCTACCACACCGGTGCCGTCGTGACCTCGCTGCTGGCCCTGCAGTTCGCCGACGACTGGCAGATCCTCTTCTACGCCCTCGGCGCGGTCGGCCTCGTCGTCGCGGCGATCCAGTGGTTCTTCCTGCCGGAGTCCGAGGCCTTCGTGAAGGCCAAGGAGTCGGGCACGGCGGAGCGGGTGCCGTTCACCGAGTTGCTGAAGCCGCTCTACCTGCGGGCCTGCATCGGCGTCTGGGTCGCCTCGTTCATGGGTCTGCTGCTCGTCTACGGCCTCAACACCTGGCTGCCCAAGCTGATGAACGACGCCGGTTACCCGGTGCCGACGGCCGTCACCCAGCTGCTGATCCTCAACCTGGGCGGCGTCGCCGGTCTGCTCGTCGGCGGCTGGGTCGCCGACCAGAAGGGCATCAAGGGCACCACGCTGGGCTGGTTCGGCGCCGCGGCGGTCATGCTGGCCTGCCTGTCCGTGAAGATGGAGAACGACCTGCTGCTCAACGTGGTCGTCTTCTTCACCGGCGTGTTCGTGTTCTCCGCGCAGGTGCTGGTCTACGCGTACGTGACGAACTTCTTCCCGGCGGCCATCCGTGGCACGGCGCTCGGATCGGCGTCCGGGATCGGCCGGCTGGGGTCCATCGTCGGCCCGTCGATCACCGGCGCGCTGGTCACCGCGGGGATCGGACACCCGTGGGGCTTCTACTCCTTCGCGCTGGTCGCCGTGCTCGCGGTGGTGGCGGTGCTGACACTGCCGAAGGGGTCGGCGGCGGAGCCGGAGGCCGGAACGACGGCCGCCGGGACCGCCGCGGCCGCGGAGGGGGCGTCCGCCTGACGCAGCGCCTGCCTGTGGGGCAGTCGCCTCCATGGAGAGCAGTCGCTCCGCCCCGTCCGGGCGGTGGGCCGTCGTACCGCTCCGCGCGGTGCGGCGGCCCACCGCGCGTTCGGGGCCGCGCCCTCACGTCGCACAGGGGGCGGAGGAGATGTTGCGGGCGGTGACCGGCGGCCCGACGCTGAGAGGACGATGCCGGATCTCGACGAGTGCGGACGCGACCGCGCGGAGGCCGGTGGGCGAGGAGCGTGCGCGATGCGGATGATGATGAAGGCCCGCTTGGACACCCAGGCGTCGAACAGGGTGACGCAGGAGGGCGGCATGCCCGACCTGGTGCGGGCGGCCATGGAGCGACTCCGGCCCGAGGCCGCCTACTTCACCCCGGAGGGCGGGCGCACCATGATCCTCTTCTTCGACATGCAGGACAGCTCGGAGATTCCCGCCGCCGCAGACCCCTTCTTCCAGGAGCTGGGCGCGCATGTGACGTTGCAGCCGGTCATGAACCTCGACGACCTTCAGCGGGGCCTCGCGGCCCTGGGCTAGGACGGTGCGTCGGGGCCGGCCCGGTGGTGCAGGCGGTGGTGCAGGGCGCGCACCTCGTCGACCAGTTCCGGGACCGGCCCCTCCACCACCGCGTCCGGGACGACGGTGGTGACCGGCAGGGCGGCCACCGGGGCGGCGGGCACACCCCACCCGGTGAGCCAGCTCGCCAACTGGGCGCCGGAGGCCACGTACACGATGCGGCCGAGCCCCACCCACCCGTGCGCGGCGGCGCACATCGGGCAGTGCTCGCCGGAGGTGTAGACGGTGGCCGCGGCGCGCTCCGCGGGCGTCATGTGCTCCGTGGCCCAGCGGGCCAGGGCGAACTCGGGGTGCCGGGTGTGGTCGCCGGAGGCGACGCGGTTGTGGTCCTCGCCCCGGACGGTCCCGTCACCCGCCACGAGGACGGACCCGAAGGGCTCGTCGCCGGACTCCAGGGCCTGGGCCGCCAGTTCCACACAGCGGCGCAGGTGCCGCAGATCCACGTCGCTGATCACCGGGCCACCTTAACGGGACGGGTCACCTCAGCGGGGCGTGTCGGCGGGCGCGTGGAAGAGGGCGTCGAGGTCCGGGTACGGGATGGCGTGGCCGAGCGAGTCGTAACCGCCCGTGCCGAGCAGGTCGAGGGCGGCCCGGCGCGCGGCGGCGTAGGCGGCCTGGGCGACGCCCGAGCCGAGGCTGACGCGGGACACACCCAGGGCGCCGAACTCGGCCACCGTCGGGGCGCCCGGTCCGGCCATGACGTTGAGCGGGACGGTCAGGCCGGCGGCCAGTTCGGCGACGACGGCCGGGTCGGTGACGCCGGGCACGAAGACACCGTCCGCTCCGGCGTCGACGTAGGTGCGGGCGCGGGCGCGGGTCTCGCGGAGCCGGGTCCCGGGATCCCCCAGGCCCAGCAGGTACGTGTCGGTGCGGGCGTTGACGAACAGGTCGACGCCCGCCTTCCGTGCCGCCTCCCGGGACGCCTCGATCCGGTCGGCGAGGGCGCGGGGCGGCCGTGTGCCGTCCTCGATGTTGACGCCCACCACCCCGGCGTCCAGCACGCGGGCGACGGTCTCCGCGACCTCCGCCGGGCTCTGCCCGTAGCCGCCCTCGATGTCGGCGGTGACCGGGACGGCGACGGCCGAGGCGATGCGGGCGAGGACGGCGAGCACCAGGTCACGGGAGACGCGGTCCCCGTCCGGCGCGCCGAGCGACCAGGCCACCCCGGCGCTGGTGGTGGCGATCGCGGAGGCCCCCGCCGCCTCGACGACCCGGGCGCTGGCGACGTCCCAGACGTTGGCCAGGGCGAGGGGGCGGGCGGGGGTGTGGAGAGCACGGAACAGGGCTGCGGGGGAGGGCGCGTTGAGGCTGCGGGCCGTTTCGGTCATGGGCTCAGACAACCAGCGGGGCGGGCGGGGGTCTGGCGGAAATCCGACACGGACGGCAGCCGGAGGGGAGTTCGGGTCACGGCCTCGTGGCCCCCTCAGCGGTGGGCGTCCCGGTCGGCGGCCAGCCGCGCCGCGTGGCGGCGGATACGGGGGAGGTCGTCGGGGAAGCAGCTGTCCCACGGCTCGTCCAGTCGCCACCAGGCCGCGGGCTGCCCCGGCTCCGGGGTGAGAGGAGTGGTGACGTCGGCGAACGCGGCGTACGACAGGCCGAGCGTGACCGCGTGGTGCGGAGCGTAGGAGCGGACCGCCACCGCCGTCGGCTCGGGCAGCGGCTCCACCCGCAGGCCCGTCTCCTCGAACACCTCCCGGACCGCCCCCTCGCGCGGGGTCTCGCCCGGCTCGACCACCCCGCCGGGCGGGACCCAGCCGCGGCGGGGGTGCCGCACCAGCAGCACCTGGGCCAGCGTCTCGTCGAACACCCACACCTCGGCGCCGAGAGGCGCCATCGTGGCGGGTGTCCGCGCGGCGGCGGCCAGCCACGCGCGTGCCTCGTCGTACTCGTCCAGCGCCTGTCCGGCGTCAACGACCGCTGCCTCGACGGCCCTTCTCCCGACCACGCCCCGCCTCGTCGCGTCCATCGGGCCAAACTACGGGGCGGTACCGACAGTGCCCTCCCCGGCAGCGGACGGTGGGCGAAGTCTGCCCGGTCACGGCACTGCGGCCGACGGACGGCCCGTGCGAGATTGCGCCGCATGGGGTGGAGTTACCGGGTGCACGGCGGGGTGGCGGCGATCCTCGGGGCGGCGTTCGTGGCGCTGACCGCGCTCACCTGGCTTCCGGTGACGGTGCACTGGCCGGGGCCGCACGTGCTGCTGTGGACGGACTGCGCGCTGCTGCTCCTCGTGGCGGCTCCCGCCCTGGTACGCCTCCAGATGCGGCTGGCCGACCTGCGGGAGGCGTGGACCGGCTTCCGCTGCCTGCCCCTCGGGCTGCGCACGGTGCTGGGGGCGCTGCTCGTGGTGAGCGTCGCGCAGGTGGGCCTCGTCATGGCTGCCGACGGAGACCTGCGTGCCCCGCGCGCCGAGGCCGGCCGGTACTTCGCTCTCGACGCGCGCACCCCGGTCGAGATCTCCCGGGAGCGGTACCTCGAACTCCTGGAAGGACGCCGGCGCCTCGCGCTCGGCCCGGCAGGGCTGATGCTGCTGACCGGCGCCTGCGCGGCCCTGACGGCGGGGGAGATCCGCCGCGCGGACCGGTCCGCCGACCTCGACCGCCCAGGTCGTCCAGGTCGATGACCAGCACTGGGCCGGACGTCGCCGCCGACGGGACTCTACCGAGGTGAGGCCTTGGCGGAGGCGATCGCGGCGTGGGCGCACTCCCGGTCGATGACGGTGACGGTCATGCCGGTGAACTCCTGGGTTTCCTCCGCCGAAGCGTCGGGGGCGGCCGCCGCCATCTGGTCCGCCGTGAGGGAGCCCGTCATCACGTCGAGCGTCCATTCCTCCCGCTCAAGGGAGAAGAGCGATCCGTAGGTCTTGTAGAAGCCGCCTGTCCTGCGCCAGCCGTTCTTCTCCAGTGCGGCGACGACCGATCTGACGGACTTCTCGTCCGGATCCTCCGGTGTGCGCACGTGGCCGTACACCACGCAGGAGGCCGTGATGTCCGACTTCGGAAGGTCCACGAAACGGGGCTGCCCGAAGCCCCCGGCGTCGACGGCCGCACGTACCTCTCGCTCGGCCGAGGCGCGCGTCACCGGCGCGGTCTCCTCGGCGGCCGGCGTCGCCTTCCCGGCGTCTCCACTCGGCTTCGTCCGGGCCTCGTCCCCGTCGGTGCCGCCGCACGAGGCCAGCACCGGTACCGCGACGCACGCCGCCACAAATCTCCCCACCCCGCGCAATGTCCTGCACTCCTTCCGAGCCGAGTCGTCGGCGGAGTGTGGCACAGGCGGGGTGCGACCGGAAGATCATTCTCCGGAGATCGTGAGGGTGCACCGGCTTCGCGGCCGCGTCGTCGCGATGTAGTGGTCCTCGGCCGCGCGCCAGCGGGTGATCCACTCCTCCGGGTTCTCGGCGCGGTCCCGTACGCGGCGCAGGCAGGTGTCGCGGGGGGTGTCGACGTAGACGGTGAGGTCGTACAGGCCGGACAGTTCGGGGCGGGCGGAGTAGACGCCCTCGACGATCGCGACGCCGCTGCCGGTGACGGTCTCGTGGCGGGGGGCGAGCTGCCCGGTGGCCCAGTCGTACGGCCGGTGGCGGGCGGGGCGGCCGGCCCGCAGGGGCAGCAGGACCTCGTCCCGGAGCCGCTGCCAGTCGAAGTAACGGTGGTAGCCCTGTTCGGGGCCGAGGCGTGCACGTTCCTCGTCCGGCAAGGGGCGGTAGAAGTCGTCGACGTGGACGACGACGCAGTCCCGGAGGCTCTCTGCCACCGCAGCGGCCAGGGTGGTCTTGCCGGAGCCGCCGGGACCGTCGACGGCGACGAGCACGGGGCGGCCACCGTCGGGGGTGGACAGGGCGGCGATCACTTCCACGACAGGAAGGATCCGCTCCGACGGCGGCTGCTGCGCGGTGGCTTCCATGGCGCAGACGGTACGTGCGTCCCGCTGCGGCCTGGCCTCACGGACGCCCGAGTGGCTGGACTCAGGCGAAGCGCCAGCGGGTCTGGCTGAAGGGGCGGCCCTTGCCGAAGCCGAAGACGGTGCGGGGGGCGACGGCGAAGACGAGGGCCGCGCCGGGGCCGTGGTGGAAGTGGCCGTCGCGGACCTCGAAGCGCCAGAAGTCGCCGTACTTGTCCTCCCACCGGGCGGCCAGGTCACGCAGCCGGGCGTCGTCCGTGACGCGGGCCGCCTCGCCCTCGACGACCAGGTCGTAGCCGGTGTCCCACAGGTTGGTGCCGGTGGTCAGCGTGACGTGCGGGTTGGCGGCGAGGTTGCGGGCCTTGCGTTCGTCCGGGCCGGTGCAGAAATGCAGGGCGCCGTCCGCCCAGACGGCCGGCAGCGGGGTGACGTGCGGGCGGCCGTCGGGGCGGACGGTGGAGATCCAGAACAGTTCCGCCGCGGCCAGCAGGCGCTCCGCCTCGGGCCACTGGGGAGGGATCGCGTCCGGGTCGCTGTAGCGGGGGTCGAGGTGGGATTCGACGGGTTCGGCGGGCATGGCGTCCTCCAGCTGAGGGCCCGGGCGGGAGCGGTCCCACCCGTGTTCCCCGTTTCCCGCCGAACCAGCCGTGCGGCCCGCGCTACGTCCGGTTCACGGCGGCGGGGGAGGCGGACCCGGCCGCGTCGGGGCCCTCGGGGGCCTCGGCCTCGGCGGGTTCGTCGGGCTCCCAGCGCAGCAGGTCGCCCGGCTGGCAGTCGAGGACCTCGCACAGGGCGGCCAGGGTGGTGAAACGGACCGCCTTGGCGCGGCCGTTCTTGAGGACGGCCAGGTTGGCGGGCGTGATCCCCACCCGCTCGGCCAGCTCGCCCACGGACATCTTGCGGCGGGCCAGCATCACGTCGATGTCGACGGCGATCGGCATCAGATCACCTCGTCCAGCTCGGCCCGCATCCGCGACGCCTCGACGTCACGGTCCACCGCCTGCGCGAGCAGCGTCCGCAGGACCAGGACGACGAGCGCGACGCCGAACACGGCCAGGCCGACGCCGCCGACGATCAGCACGACCCCCGGCGCTACCTGGTCCTCCTCCGGCGCGCCCGGGTTCAGCGACGCCAGCAGCACGCCGAACACCCAGATCAGCACCGCCGCCGAGGCGAACGCCCCGGTGATGACGTCGACGAAGCGGAACGCGGCGTGCGAGAACACCGTCCCGCGGCGCGCCATCGTCACCAGCCTCCAGACGCAGACCAGCACCACCTGGGCCGCGACGACCCCCAGGAACACGATCATCACGAACGGCAGCGGGGCGACGTCCCCCGCCTCGTCCCGGGTGTCGAAGTAGATCAGCGGCAGCAGCACCGCCTGGACGAACAGCGACCCCGTGAGCAACGCAGCGATGACGGCTCGCAGTGCGAGCACGGCCAGTTTGCCCATCGCCCCTCCCTCTTCCCTTGTACTGTCAATCGAAGAACGATGGGAAGTTATCGAAAAACGATAGGTAAGGCAAGTGGGGGGTGCTGGTGTCGGTCGTGCGGTGAGGCCGGCCGGGGGCTAGGACTTGTCCGGCCGATCACGTGCGGAGCCAGATCGTGAGGGCTGCGACGGTTGCGGTGCCGAGGTAGACGTACCGGCGCTTGTCGGTACCGGGTGGCCACGGCTCGGTGCTGCTTGAGCCGGTTGATGGCCCGTTCGACGGTGTTGCGTTTCTTGTACCGCTCTTCGTCGAAGCCGGGTGGCCGGCCGCCATATGAGCCTTTGCGGAGCCGGGCGGCCTGGCTATCGGTCTTCTCCGGGATGGTGTGCCTGATGCCCCGGCGTCTCAGGTACTCGCGGCAGGGCCGGTTGCTGTAGGCCTTGTCGGCAGCGACGCTGTCGGGCTTCTTGCGGGCCCGGCCCGGCCCCATCTTCAGAACACGGATCTTCTCCAGAACTGGGTTGAACTGCGTGCAGTCAGCCCGCTGACCTGGCGTGACGATCAGGGACAGTGGGCGGCAGCGGCCATCTGCGCTCAGGTGGAGCTTGGTGGTGAAGCCGCCGCGTGAGCGGCCCAGGCCCTCACCTCCTGCACCACCTCCACCAGGCGGGCGTGCAGGTTCTGCCACGGCGTTTCGTCCTGAAGTTCTGACCCTGCGGCCCCTTGAGGTGGGGGCAGGCGGTGGGTCGGTGCGCGCACCCGCGGCATGCTGATGCGCCCGCACGATGGTGGAGTCGACGGAAACATCCCAGTCGATCTCGCCTGCGGCGTAGGCCGCGGCCTGGACCTGCTGGAGCAGACGCTCCCACGTCCCGTCGGCCGACCACAGCCGGTGCCGTTCATAAACAGTCTTCCAAGGCCCGAACCGTTCGGGCAGGTCACGCCACTGCACGCCGGTCCGCACGCGGTGCAGAATCCCGTCGATCACCTGCCGGTGGTCCCGCCACCGGCCACAACGCCCGTTGCTGACAGGCAGGAAGGGCCGCAGCCGTTCCCACTCAGCATCACTCAAATCACCCCGCCCCATGGCAGGATCACACGAATCCTGCCCCTTATTCCGTGATGAATGGTGCGTATCCGACCGGGACCTCACTCACCTGAAGGTCCGAGAAGAGCAAGGTCACGTTGTGCGCGTTGGTTTCAATGCGCACCTCGTGAAAGTCGATGCTGAGGGCCTCCGACCAGCGGCGGGTCGTCTCGGACTCAGGAAGGAGTTTGGCTCCCGGGTACAGGGCGTGCCACTTCACGCCCCAGACGTATCCGTCGAGGTCGACACCGGATTCGTGGTCGATGAGCTGGTCGTCCAAGGAGACCCGCCAGGTCTCCGCGGGTACTGATGTCTCACACCGGGCCTCAACGCAGTACCGGAAGAGATACCGCAGGTGGGACGGCGCGATGCCGGTACTGGGATCAGCCGTCGCGTAGACGATGACCTCGTAGTCGCGCATGTAGTTGGTGTATCCGTGGTGCACGACAGCGTTATCGAAGGTCTCGTCCAGCATCTGCTCAAGCGCGGCGGTGTCCATGCCGCTCTTCTACCTCACTCGACGAGACCTTCGATAACGAGATTCACGGGTACTGTGCGCCGTTGCCTCAGAGATCGCCCGGACACGTCCTAGTCGCGCCGCTTCGCCGCCTGGTCGGAGAGGAGCTGGTGCAGCGGTTCCGTGGCCCGGCGGCGGAACTCCTGGACCGCCCAGCCGTTGCCGTCCGGGTCGCTGAAGTACATGAACGTGCCGCCGTCCTGGCCCTCGACGAAGGAGACCGGTTCACTGACCTCGAGGCCGCGGGCGGTGAGCTCCTCGTAGGCGCGGTGGATGTCGGGCACGCAGAGCTGGAGGCCGTGGTATGTGCCGGGACGGGGAGTGCCGGTGGGGATCTCCATGCCCTCGGCGAGGGCGATGGAGCAGCCGGAGCCGGGCGGGGTGAGCTGGACGATGCGGAGGCCGGGGGCGACCTCGCCGTCGAGGTCTACGTGGAAGCCGACCTTCTCCGCGTAGAACTCCTTGGCGCGGTCCACGTCGGAGACGGGGACCGGGACCACCTCGAGGGTCATCTCCATGTTGGTCATGGGTTCCACCGAAGCGGACGGGGGGTTCGGTCGCCAGTGGGGGGCGGCCGGGTGGGGGGCCGGGGTCGCGTTGCCTCGCTGCCGCCGCGTGGGGTGCCTGGGGCCTGGGCTCGGTCGCGTCGCGTGACGGCCACGTTCCTGGGTACGGCTCCGCCAGGCTCTGCTGGGGCCCGCTTGCGCGGCGCGGAGCGAACCGCTCGCCGCGGGGGCGCCGCCCTGCGCCCGCCCGTGCCGCCCCCTGGGCGGCCCAGCCGCCCGCAAGGGGGTCGGCTAGTGCGGCCCAGCGTTCGCCCTGGGCAGGGGCAGGGGGGCGGCATAGCCGCCCGCAGGGGGCAGGCGGGTGCGGCCCGGGTGCCCGCGGCGGTCGGCCCCCGGTGAAGGCTGTCGCCCGGGCGGGGGCCACACGCCCCCGTCCGCCCCGCGAGGGCACCTCGCCCGGGGGCGGGGGCTAGGCTCGGGGCCGGACGATCACGATCGTGGAGAGGGCGGCGCCGATGGCGACTCCGGGGCGGCGGAGCAGCACCTTCACCCTGCTGCTGCGGCACGGGTTCACGGACCCCTCGGCGGCAGGCCGGCTGCTGGAGAGCCCGGAGCTGAGCGCGGTCCGCGGCGACCCGCTCCTGCTGGAGGCGCTGGCCGCCACCGCCGACCCGGACCTCGCGCTGCGCGGCCTGGTCCGCATCCTCGAGGCGCAGCCCGACCGCACCCACCGCTCCCGGCTGCTGGACACGCTGCTGTCCGCCAAGCCGCTGCGCGACCGGCTGCTGGGAGTGCTCGGTGCCTCCGAGGCGCTGGGGGACCACCTGGCCCGGCACCCGGACGACTGGCAGGCGCTGGTCACCTACGAGCCCCGCGACCTCCATCAGGGCGTCCCGGAGTTCGAGGAGGGCCTCGCCGACGCGCAGGACCCGGTGGCGCTGCGGGTGGCCTATCGCCGCTGTCTGCTGTCCATCGCCGCCCGCGACGTCCGCGGGACGATAGACGTCGCCGAGACGGCGGGGGAGCTGGCCGACCTGGCCACCGCCACCCTGCGCGCCGCCCTCGCCATGGCCGAGGCGGCCGCTCCGGAGGACGCCGCGCTGTGCCGGCTCGCCGTGATCGCGATGGGCAAGTGCGGCGGGCACGAGCTCAACTACGTCTCCGACGTCGACGTCATCTTCGTGGCCGAGCCCGCCCGGGACGCCGACGAGCGGGCGGCGCTCCAGGCGGCCACCCGGCTCGCCTCGCACCTGATGCGGATCTGCTCGGAGACCACCGTCGAGGGCTCGATCTGGCCGGTCGACGCCAACCTCCGCCCCGAAGGGCGCAACGGCCCGCTGGTGCGCACCCTGGCCAGCCATGTGGCCTACTACCAGCGGTGGGCGAAGACCTGGGAGTTCCAGGCGCTGCTCAAGGCCCGCCCGGTGGCCGGCGACCGGGAGCTCGGCGCCGCCTACCTGGCGGCGCTGCACCCGATGGTGTGGCAGGCCGCCGAGCGGGACAACTTCGTCGCCGACGTGCAGCAGATGCGCCGCCGGGTGGTGGCCGGCATCCCCGCCGCCGAGCTGGAGCGGGAGCTGAAGCTCGGGCCGGGCGGCCTGCGGGACGTCGAGTTCGCCGTGCAGCTGCTCCAGCTGGTGCACGGCCGCGCCGACACCTCGCTGCGCAGCGGCACCACCCTGGACGCGCTCAAGGCGCTCGCCACCGGCGGCTACGTCGGCCGGGAGGACGCCGCCGGGCTGGACGCCGCCTACCGGTTCCTGCGCGAGACCGAGCACCGCATCCAGCTGTACCGGCTGCGCCGCACCCACCTGATGCCCGAGGACGAGGACGACCTGCGCCGCCTCGGCCGCTCGCTGGGACTGCGCTCCGAACCCGTCACCGAACTGCGCAAGGAATGGCGCAGGCACTCCTCGGTGGTGCGGCGGCTGCACGAGAAGCTGTTCTACCGCCCGCTGCTCAACGCCGTCGCCCAGCTCGCCCCCGGCGAGGCGCGGCTGCGGCCGGACGCGGCCCGGGAGCGGCTGGTCGCCCTCGGCTACGCCGACCCGGCGGCGGCGCTGCGCCACCTGGAGGCGCTGTCCGCGGGCGTCTCCCGCAAGGCGTCCATCCAGCGCACGCTGCTGCCGGTGCTGCTCGGCTGGTTCGCGGACTCCGCCGACCCGGACGCCGGGCTGCTCAACTTCCGCAAGGTCTCCGACGCGCTGGGCGCCACCCCCTGGTACCTGCGGCTGCTGCGCGACGAGGGCGCGGCCGCGGAGAACCTGGCCCGGGTGCTGTCCGCCGGACGGCTCGCCCCCGACCTGCTGCTGCGCGCGCCCGAGGCGGTCGCGCTGCTCGGCGACGGCGGGGAGGGCGAACGCGGCGGCCGGGGCGTCGGCGGCGGCCTGGAGCCGCGGTCCCGCGAGCGGCTGGAGCAGGAGGTCCTCGCCGCGGTGAGCCGCGCGGGGACGGCCGAACAGGGCGTCTACGTGGCGCGCGGCGTGCGGCGGCGCGAGCTGTTCCGCACCGCCGCGGCCGACATCGTGGGCTCGTACGGCACCGAGACGCAGCCCGCCGAGGCCGACCCGGGCGCACTGGTCGACCGGGTCGGCGGCGCCGTCTCCGACCTGACCGCCGTCACCCTGGCCGGCACGCTGCGGGCGGTGGTCCGCGAGCGCTGGGGCGACGAGCTGCCCACCCGGTTCGCGGTCATCGGCATGGGCCGCTTCGGCGGACACGAACTGGGCTACGGCTCCGACGCGGACGTGCTCTTCGTGCACGAGCCGCGCGAGGGCGTCGACGAGGCGGAGGCGGCGAAGGCCGCCAACACCGTGGTCTCCGAGATGCGGCGGCTGCTCCAGCTGCCCAGCACCGACCCGCCGCTGATCGTCGACACGGACCTGCGGCCGGAGGGGCGCAGCGGGCCGCTGGTGCGCACGCTCGCCTCCTACGCGGCGTACTACCGGCGCTGGTCCCTGGCCTGGGAGTCGCACGCGCTGCTGCGGGCCGAGCCGGTGGCCGGCGACGAGGAGCTGGGGCGGCGGTTCGTCGAGCTGGTCGACCCGCTGCGGTACCGGGCCGGCGGGCTGGAGGAGGACGCGGTCCGCGAGGTGCGGCGGCTGAAGGCGCGGATGGAGTCCGAGCGGCTGCCGCGCGGGGCCGACCCGACGCTCCACACCAAGCTGGGGCGCGGCGGGCTCACCGACGTGGAGTGGACGGTGCAGCTCATGCAGCTGCGGCACGCGGCGCGGATCCCGGAGCTGCGCACCACGCGGACCCGGGAGGCGCTCGCGGCGGCGCGGGACGCGGACCTGATCGGCGCGGACGACGCGGCGGTCCTCGACGAGGCGTGGGTGCTGGCGACCCGGGTCCGCAACGCGGTGATGCTGGTGCGCGGCCGCGCGGGGGACACCTTCCCGACGGACGTACGGGAGATGGCCGCGGTCGGGCGGTACCTGGGGTACGGGCCCGGCCGCGCGGGCGACATGATCGACGACTACCGGCGCACCACACGCAGGGCCCGGACGGTCGTGGAGCGGCTGTTCTACGACAGCGAGGCCTGAGCGCCGCCCTCCGGGACCCCCGAGGCAACGCACCCCCCCCGGGGCTCGCGCCCCGGGGGCGCCGCTCAGGTGCGGCTGGGGTGGCGCGGTGGCGGGGCGGAGGGGTCCGCGGCGGCGCCGGGTCTCGCGGAACCGGGAGAGTCCGACGCACCGGATCGTCCGCCCGGGGGCACCGGTCCCGCCGCCCCCGGTGCTTCCGCGGGCCCGGTCGCGGCCGTGGCACCCGGTTCGGCGCCGGGCGGCGCCGGCGCACCGGGCGGCTCCGGCAGGGCCGGCGTCGCCGCCTTGCGGTGGAAGGGGCCGGGGACCGACGCCGCGCCGTACATCAGGCGGGCGACGGTGAAGCCGAAGGCGAGGCACATCAGGCCCCCGACGGCGTCCAGCCAGAAGTGGTTGGCGGTGGCGACGATGACCACCAGCGTGGCCGTCGGGTACAGCAGCGCCAGCACCCGCACCCACGGCACCCGGGCCAGCGCGAAGACCGTCAGGCCGGCCCAGAGCGACCACCCTATGTGCATGGACGGCATCGCCGCGTACTGGTTGGACATGTGCTTGAGGTCGCCGGAGGCCATCGACCCCCAGGTCCCGTGGACCAGCACCGTGTCGACGAACATCGAGCCGTTCATCAGCCGGGGCGGCGCCAGCGGGAACAGGTAGTAGCCCACCAGCGCGACCGCGGTGGTCGCGAACAGCACCGTGCGCGCCCCGGAGTAGAGCAGCGGCCGGCAGCGGAACAGCCATACCAGGACGCCGATCGTCACCACGAAGTGCAAGGTGGCGTAGTAGTAGTTCATGCCGACGATCAGCCAGGTGACCGAGTTGATCCCCTGGTTGACCGTTTCCTCGACGGCGATGCCGAGCCGGTTCTCGACGTCCCAGAGCCAGTCGGCGTTGCGCAGCGCGACGGCCCGTTGCTCGGGCACGGCGTTGCGGATCAACGAGTACGTCCAGTAACTCGCCCCGATCAGCAGGATCTCGAACCAGATCCTCGGCCGGCGCGGCGTGCGCACACGCCGCAGCAGACCCGGTCGTTCGTCCGCGCCCGCGTCTGTGCCGGGAACGGCCTGCCGCGGGCGGCCTTCCAAAGCGGTCACGGTCCCTCACCCATGGCACGTCAGTCTGCCAGAAATGCCTTACCCGACCGATCATCCTCCGGAAGGATCCTGGTCGCATTTCGTTCACCGGAACCCTTAGGGGTCCGAATACTTCGGGGGACGAACCTCCCGGCGGACATCCGTCCGTTCAGCGCGCGGCGCCCGGTCCGGCCCCCGGGCCGGCGGCCGGCGCGGAGGCGGTGGAGCCGCGCACCACCAGCTCCGGCATGAAGACGAACTCGCTCTGCGGGGCGGGCGTCCCGGCGATCTCCTCCAGCAGCGTGCGCACCGCGGCCTGCCCCATGGCGGGCACCGGCTTGCGGACGGTGGTCAGCGGAGGGTCGGTGAAGGCGATCAGCGGGGAGTCGTCGAAGCCGACCACCGAGACGTCCTCCGGCACCTGCAGGCCCAGACCACGGGCCGCGCGTATCGCGCCCAGCGCCATCATGTCGCTCGCGCAGACCACCGCCGTGCAGCCGCGGTCGATCAGGGCGGCGGCGGCCGCCTGGCCGCCCTCGAGGGTGTAGAGCGAGTGCTCGACCAGCGTGGTGGTCTCCCGCTCGGACATGCCGAGGCGCTCGCGCATCGCCGAGGTGAAGCCCTCGATCTTGCGCTGGACCGGCACGAAGCGCTGCGGGCCGAGAGCCAGCCCGATGCGGGTGTGGCCCAGCGACGCCAGGTGGGTCACCGCGAGCGACATCGCCGCCCGGTCGTCGGGGGAGATGAACGGCGCGCGCACCTGCGGCGAGAAACCGTCGACCAGCACGAACGGCACGCCCTGCGCGCGCAGCCGCTCGTAGCGGCCCATGTCGGCGGAGGTGTCGGCGTGCAGGCCGGAGACGAAGATGATCCCGTCGACGCCCCGGTCGACCAGCATCTCGGTGAGCTCGTCCTCGGTGGAGCCGCCCGGGGTCTGGGTGGCGAGCACCGGGGTGTAGCCCTGGCGGGTCAGCGCCTGGCCGATCACCTGGGCCAGCGCCGGGAAGATCGGGTTCTCGAGTTCGGGCGTGATGAGCCCCACCAGGCCCTCGCTGCGCTGGCGCAGGCGGACGGGGCGTTCGTATCCGAGGACGTCCAGCGCGGCCAGCACGGCCTGGCGGGTCGCGGCGGCGACTCCGGGTTTCCCGTTGAGGACCCGGCTGACAGTCGCTTCGCTCACTCCCGCCTGCGCGGCGATGTCGGCAAGCCGTGCGGTCACGGGACGGGACTGTACCGGCCTTCGCGCGCGTGACCTGTACGCGGGCTGCTGCGTCATGCGCTCCCCGTCTCCTCGTGGCCTTCGATGATGGGCCCTCAGAGACGGACCCGCAAGAACTTGCAAAGTCTTGCACAGGCGTACGAGGAGTCGTCCCGGAAGTGCGACTCACGCCACACCGGGCGAAGTTCGCGTGAGTATGCCCCGATTTGACCTAGGCGGGACCGGCCAGATCGGCTCGCTGGGCGACGGCTCGGACGCGACTAGGACACGGTTCGGCAGCTTTTTTTCTGCAAGGTCTTTCGCACAGGTTGCAGCGCTGTTACGTTTCCGGTCGCCCGCCGGTTGCAAGGACGCAGCCGGCCAGTGCACCGGGCACTCACCCTCAAGGAGAACTCATGCGGCGTGGCATAGCGGCCACCGCGCTGGCGGCGTCCCTCGCTCTGACGGCGACGGCGTGCGGCGGGGAAGGCGACGACTCGAAGGCGGACGGCCCCGTCACCATCACGTGGTGGGACACCACCAACGCGACGAACGAGGCGCCGACCTACAAGGCTCTGGTCAAGGAGTTCGAGGCCGCCAACAAGGGCGTCAAGGTCAAGTACGTCAACGTGCCCTTCGACCAGGCCCAGAACAAGTTCGACACGGCCGCCGGTTCCTCCGGCGCCCCGGACGTGATCCGTGCCGAGGTCGGCTGGACCCCCGCCTTCGCGAAGAAGCAGTACCTCCTGCCGCTGGACGGCACCGAGGCGCTCGCCGAGAAGGACGCCTTCCAGCCGAACCTGATCAAGCAGGCCCAGTTCGAGGGCAAGACCTACGGTGTCCCGATCGTCACCGACACCCTCGCGCTCGTCTACAACAAGAAGCTCTTCGCCGACGCGGGCATCGACAAGGCCCCCGCCACCTGGGACGAGCTGAAGAAGGCCGCCGCGACGATCAAGTCGAAGACCGGCAAGGACGGCTACTGGGGCTCCACCGCCGGCTACTACGCCATGCCGTTCCTCTTCGGCGAGGGCACCGACATGGTCGACGTGGCGGGCAAGAAGGTCACGGTCAACTCGGCCGAGGCCCAGAAGGCGTTCAAGGCCTGGAACGGCCTGTTCGACGGCAAGGGCCTGCACAAGGCCGACGGCACCGCCGACGCCTACGCCCACATCCAGGACGCCTTCGTCAACGGCGAGGTCGCCTCGATCATCCAGGGCCCGTGGGAGATCACCAACTTCTACAAGGGCTCGGCGTTCCAGGACAAGAACAACCTGGGCATCGCCACCGTCCCGGCCGGTTCCACCGGCAAGGCCGGCGCGCCGACCGGCGGCCACAACCTGTCGGTCTACGCCGGCTCGGACAAGGCCCACCAGGAAGCCGCGCTGAAGTTCGTGAAGTTCATGACCTCCGCGAAGTCGCAGGAGTCCGTGGCCCTCAAGAACTCCACGCTGCCCACCCGTGACGACGCCTACACCGACAAGGTCAAGGCCGACCCGGGCATCGCCGGCTACCAGGGTGTCCTGCCCGCCGCCCAGCCCCGTCCCGAGCTGCCCGAGTACGGCTCGCTGTTCGGCAAGCTCGACGCCGAGCTGCCCGCCGTCGCCAGCGGCAAGAAGACCCTCGACAAGGGTCTGACCGCGATCGAGACGGAGATGGCCAAGCTCCTGCCGGGCTTCACCAAGTAAGACCGGCAGCCTCGACCGGGGTGACCGCCGGACCCGACCTGACACGGGTCCGGCGGTCGCCCCCGCCACGGTCGCCCCCCTCCCTCCCCTCCCCGACGAACGGCCGCTCTCCGGCCTCGAAGGTGTCGTTTCCATGATCGCTGCGATCCGCCACGGATGGCGCCGGCACTGGTACGCCTACGCGATGATCGCGCCGGTGGTCCTCGTGCTGGGCGTGCTCGTCCTGTACCCACTGGTCTACGGCTTCTGGCTCACCCTGACCGACGCGAACTCGCTGAACTCCGCGCGCACCATCGGCGTGAACGAGATCGAGGCGACGTACAAGTTCGTCGGGCTGGACAACTACGCGGACATCCTCTTCGGGGAGACCGCGTACGACCGGTTCTGGTCGCACTTCATCTGGACCATCGTGTGGACCGTCGCCTGTGTGACGCTGCACTACACGCTCGGTCTGGGCCTGGCCCTGCTGCTCAACCAGAAGCTGCGCGGGCGCACCTTCTACCGGCTGATGCTGGTCCTGCCGTGGGCGGTGCCCACCTTCGTCACCGTCTTCGGCTGGCGCTTCATGCTCGCCGACGAGGGCATCATCAACGCCGGCCTGGAACTGCTGCACCTGCCGACGCCCCTGTGGCTGGAGGACACCCTCTGGCAGCGGATCGCCGCGATCATGGTGAACACCTGGTGCGGCGTGCCGTTCATGATGGTCTCCCTGCTGGGCGGCCTCCAGTCGATCGACGGCAACCTCTACGAGGCCGCCGAGCTCGACGGAGCGTCCCCCTGGCAGCGGTTCCGCTACGTCACCCTGCCCGGCCTGCGCTCGGTGAGCTCCACCGTCGTCCTGCTGGGCATCATCTGGACCTTCAACCAGTTCGCGGTGATCTTCCTGCTGTTCGGCACCAAGGCGCCGGACGCTCAGATCCTGGTCACCTGGGCCTACTTCCTGGGCTTCGGCCAGCAGCCGCGGGACTTCGCCCAGTCGGCGGCCTACGGCATGCTGCTGCTCGCGATCCTGGTCGTCTTCACCTCCTTCTACCGCCGCTGGCTGGCCCGCGGCGAGCAGCAGTCCTGAGGCAGGAGCCATGACTACCCACACCCTCGAGACCCCCGTCGAGGCGGCACCCGCACGGACCGCGCGGAAGGCGGTGCGCCGCCGCGGCGAGACCCGCCCGCTGGTCCGGGCCGTCTCGCACGTCGTGCTGATCGTCGCGAGCCTGATCGCCGTCCTCCCGGTCGCCTGGATCTTCCTGCTGTCGCTCGGCCCGGACAAGGACGACTACCTGCGGCCCGGCGGCATCTTCGGCAAGGCCACCCTGGACAACTACGTCACGGTCCTGTCCGACAGCAACTTCCTGTACTGGCTCAAGAGCTCCCTGATCGTCTCGCTGGGCACCACCGTGCTCGGCGTGCTGATCGCGGCCACCACCGGCTACGCGGTCTCCCGGATGCGCTTCCCCGGCCAGAAGAAGCTGATGTGGGTGCTGCTGTGCACCCAGATGTTCCCGATCGCCGTGCTGATCGTGCCGATGTACCAGCTGCTGACGAGCCTGCGGCTGATCGACACCTTCGGCGGCCTCATCCTGGTCTACTGCTCCACCGCCGTCCCCTACTCGGCGTGGCTGCTCAAGGGCTACTTCGACACGATCCCCTTCGAGATCGACGAGGCGGGCCGCGTCGACGGCCTGAGCCCCTTCGGGACCTTCCTGCGGCTGATCCTGCCGCTGGCCCGCCCGGGCCTGGCGGTCGCCGCGTTCTACAACTTCATCACCGCCTTCGGCGAGGTGGCCTTCGCCTCGACCTTCATGCTCGACGACACCAAGTACACCCTCGCGGTGGGCATGCAGAGCTTCGTCAGCGAGCACGACGCCCAGCGGCACCTGATGGCCGCCACCGCGGTCCTGGTGGCGATACCGGTCTCGGCCTTCTTCTACCTGGTCCAGAAGAACCTGGTCACCGGCCTCACCGCCGGCGGCACCAAGGGCTGACCGCGCCCCGCACCTCCCCCCACCGACAGCGACCCTCGGCACACAGCAAGGACGTCATGAGTCACCAGACCGCCGAACCGGTTTCTCCCACGCACCGCACGGCACCCCGCACCGCCGGCCACGCCGTCGCCGACCGCCGCGACTGGTGGCGGGACGCGGTCATCTACCAGGTGTACCCGCGCAGCTTCGCCGACAGCGACGGCGACGGCATGGGCGACCTGCCGGGCATCCGCACCCGGCTGCCCTACCTGCGCGACCTGGGCGTGGACGCGGTGTGGCTGAGCCCCTTCTACGCCTCCCCGCAGGCCGACGCCGGCTACGACGTCGCCGACTACCGCGCCGTCGACCCGATGTTCGGCAACCTGCTGGACGCCGACGGCCTGATCCGCGACGCCCACGACCTGGGCCTGCGGATCATCGTCGACCTGGTGCCCAACCACTCCTCCGACCAGCACGAGTGGTTCAAGCGGGCCCTCGCCGAGGGCCCCGGCTCGCCGCTGCGCGACCGCTACCACTTCCGCCCCGGCAAGGGCGCGAACGGCGAACTCCCGCCCAACGACTGGGAGTCCATCTTCGGCGGCCCGGCCTGGACCCGGGTCACCGAGCCCGACGGCACGCCGGGCGAGTGGTACCTGCACCTGTTCGCCCCCGAGCAGCCCGACTTCAACTGGGACCACCCGGCGGTCAACGACGAGTTCCGCTCCATCCTGCGCTTCTGGCTGGACATGGGCGTCGACGGCTTCCGGATCGACGTCGCCCACGGCATGGTCAAGGCGCCCGGTCTGCCCGACATCGGCGGCAACGAGCAGGTCAAGCTGCTCGGCGACGGCGTCGTCCCGTTCTTCGACCAGGACGGCGTCCACGAGATCTACCGCCAGTGGCGCCTGATCCTCGACGAGTACAGCGGCGACCGCGTCTTCGTCGCCGAGGCCTGGACCCCGACCGTCGAGCGCACCGCCCACTACGTGCGCCCCGACGAGCTGCACCAGGCGTTCAACTTCCAGTACCTGAGCACCCACTGGGACGCCGCCGAGCTGCGCGAGGTCATCGACCGCACCCTGGAGGCGATGCGCCCGGTGGGCGCGCCCGCCACCTGGGTGCTCTCCAACCACGACGTGACCCGGCACGCCACCCGCTTCGCCAACCCGGCGGGCCTGGGCACCCAGATCCGTGAGGCCGGCGACCGCGAGCTCGGCCTGCGCCGCGCCCGTGCCGCCACCCTGCTGATGCTGGCGCTGCCCGGCTCCGCGTACCTGTACCAGGGCGAGGAGCTCGGCCTGCCGGACGTCGTCGACCTGCCCGACGAGGCGCGCCAGGACCCGGCGTACTTCCGCGGCGCGGGCCAGGACGGCTTCCGCGACGGCTGCCGGGTGCCGATCCCGTGGACCCGTGAGGGCTCCAGTCACGGCTTCGGCGACGGCGGCAGCTGGCTCCCGCAGCCCGCGGGCTGGGGCGAGCTGAGCGTCGAGGCGCAGCAGGGGGTGTCCGGCTCCACGCTGGAGATGTACCGCACCGCTCTCGCCGTCCGCCGCGAGGCGCCCGACCTGGGCGCCGGCGAGGCGGTGGAGTGGCTGCCCGCCCCCGAGGGCGTGCTGGCCTTCCGCCGCGGCGCGTTCGTCTGCGTCGCCAACACCACCGGCGAGGCCGTGCCGTTCGCCGCGCCCGGCCGCCTGCTGACGGCCAGCGGCGAGGTCACCGTCACCGACGGCAAGGCCCTCGTCCCGGCCGACACGACGGCCTGGTTCACCACGGCCTGACCCACGGCCGGCACAGACGACCGGTGGGTCACGGGGCGGCGTTCCGCCCGCTCGACCGCCCCGTGACCCACCGGCTCCTCACGGTCCTTCCCGGACCCACGGTCCCTCCAGGACCCACGGTCCTTCCAGGACCGGACGACCCCCGCACCACCGCACGTCTCCCCGTGGCCTGCCGCTCTTCCGCGGCAGGCCACGGGTGAACTCACCCCCCGCCGCGGCCATCCCCCACGCTCCGCCGGCCGTAGGCCCATCGCAGCTCACCGGACGTCAAGGAGGACCTTCGTGGTGAGTACCAGGAGAACCGGAGCGGCATCGCCGCTCCCCGGCCCGGCCGGCGTCACGCCGCGCCGAGGCCTCGCGGGCGGGGCGCGGATCGCCGCCACCGCCGTCGCCGCCGCCCTCGCGGCCACCCTGCTGCCGCCGCTCGCCGCCCAGGCCGCCGAGCCCCCGGCGCCCCCGTCGGACGCGAAGCTCGCCGCCCAGCCGGCCCGCCACGACCTGACGCGCGACCAGTTCTACTTCGTCCTGCCGGATCGTTTCGCCAACGGCGACACCTCCAACGACCGCGGCGGCCTCACCGGCTCCCGCACGGTCACCGGCTTCGACCCCGCCGACAAGGGCTTCTACCAGGGCGGCGACCTCAAGGGCCTCACGAAGAAGCTCGACTACATCAAGGGCCTGGGCACCACCGCCATCTGGATGGCGCCCATCTTCAAGAACCAGCCCGTCCAGGGGACCGGCGACCAGGCGTCGGCCGGCTACCACGGCTACTGGATCACCGACTTCACCCAGGTCGACCCGCACTTCGGCACCAACGCCGACCTGGAGAAGCTGATCGACGCCGCCCACGCCAAGGGCATGAAGGTCTTCTTCGACGTCATCACCAACCACACCGCCGACGTCGTCGACTACCAGGAGAAGTCCTACTCCTACCTCTCCAAGGGCGCCTTCCCGTACCTGACGAAGGACGGCGAGCCCTTCGACGACGCCGACCACGCCGAGGGCCGCGACCGCTTCCCCGCCGTGGACTCCTCCTCCTTCCCGCGCACCCCCGTGGTGCCGGAGGCGAAGAAGGACGTCAAGGTCCCCGCCTGGCTCAACGACCCGGCGATGTACCACAACCGCGGCGACTCCACCTACGCCGGCGAGTCCACCACCTACGGCGACTTCTCCGGCCTGGACGACCTGTGGACCGAGCGTCCCGAGGTCGTCTCCGGCATGGAGAAGATCTACCAGCGCTGGGTCAGGGACTTCGGCATCGACGGCTTCCGGATCGACACCGTGAAGCACGTCAACATGGAGTTCTGGAGCCAGTGGGCCACCGCCCTCGACGCGTACGCCGCGAAGCGGGGCCGGGACGACTTCTTCATGTTCGGCGAGGTGTACTCCAGCGACACCTCCGTCACCGCCCCGTACGTCACCGAGGGCCGCCTCGACTCGACGCTCGACTTCCCCTTCCAGGAGGCCGCGCGCCAGTACGCCTCCCAGGGCGGCAGCGCGAAGAAGCTCTCCTCGGTCTTCGGCGACGACTACAAGTACGCCACCGACAAGGCGAACGCCTACGAGCAGGTCACCTTCCTCGGCAACCACGACATGGGGCGCATCGGCCACTTCCTGAAGGCCGACGGCTCCGGCGCCTCGGACGCCGCGCTGCTGCGCCGGGCGAAGCTCGCCAACGAGCTGATGTTCCTGGGCCGCGGCAACCCGGTGATCTACTACGGCGACGAGCAGGGCTTCACCGGCAACGGCGGTGACAAGGACGCCCGCCAGACCATGTTCGCCTCGAAGACCGCCGACTACCTCGACGACGACCAGCTCGGCACCGACCGCACCCACGCCGAGGACGCCTTCGACACCAAGGCGCCGCTCTACGAGCAGATCAGCGCCCTCGCCAAGCTGCGCAAGGCCCACCCGGCCCTCGCCGACGGTGTCCAGACCGAGCGCTACGCGGCCGACGGGGCGGGCGTCTACGCCTTCTCCCGCACCGACGTGAAGTCGGGCGTCGAGTACCTGGTCGCGTTCAACAACGCGGGTGAGGAGAAGTCGGCCACCTTCGCCACCGGCTCCGCCGACGCCTCCTTCCGCGGCATCCACGGCACCGACGCCACCGTGCGCAGCGACGCCGACCGCAAGGTGACGGTCACCGTCCCGGCCGGCTCCGCCGTCGTGTTCCAGGCCAAGGCCCCGCTGCCCAAGCCGGCCGCCGCGCCCTCCGTCACCCTCACCGCCCCGGACGCCGGCGCCACCGGCACCGTCACCGTGAACGCCGATGTGGACGGGGGTCAGCTCAACCGCGTCGTCTTCGCCGCCCAGGTCGGCAACGGCCCGTGGAAGGTGCTCGGCTCCGCCGACCACGCCCCCTACCGGGTCACCCAGACCATCGGTGAGGACGTCCCCGCCGGCACCGCCCTGCGCTACAAGGCCGTGGTCGTCGACCGCGCCGGCCGCACCGCGAGCGACCTCGCGCAGAGCACGACCGGCACCCCGCCGGCGCCCGAGGTGCCGACCGCCGTCTCCCGCGACCACGTGCTCGTCCACTACAAGCGCACCGACGGCGACTACGACGACTGGGGCCTGTACGCCTGGGGCGACATCGCCGAGGGCGAGGCCACCGAGTGGCCCAAGAGCCACCCCTTCGTCGGACGCGACGCCTACGGCGCCTTCGCCTGGGTCAAGCTCAAGCCCGGCGCCTCCGACGTCGGCTTCCTGGTCATCGACAAGGACGGGAACAAGGACGTCGCCGCCGACCGCACCGTCGACGTCACCCGCACCGGCGAGGTCTGGATCGAGCAGGGCAAGGAGGCCGTCGTCACCGAGAAGCCGGCCGCCGAGTACCCCGAGCCCGACCGCTCCAAGGCCGTCCTGCACTACCACCGCGCGGACGGCGACTACGACGGCTGGGGCCTGCACGTCTGGTCCGGCGCCGCGAACCCGACCGACTGGGCCCGCCCCGTGCAGCCCAGCAAGGTCGACTCCTTCGGCGCGGTCTACGAGGTGCCCCTCGCCGACGGCGCGACCAGCCTCAGCTACATCCTCCACAAGGGCGACCAGAAGGACCTGCCCACCGACCAGGCCCTCGACCTCAAGGCCAACGGCAACGAGGTCTGGCTGCTGGCCGGCCAGGAGAAGTACCTGCTCCCGCAGCCCGCGGGCAGCTCCGGCGCCCTCGACCTGACGAGCTCCAAGGCCGTCTGGATCGACCGCACCACCGTCGTCTGGGACGGCTCCCCGGCCGCCGCCTCCACCCAGTTGCTCGCCTCCGGCGACGGCTCCCTCGCGGTGAAGGACGGCGCGCTCACCGGCGACGCCACCTGGTTGCGGCTGACGGCGGGCAAGCTCACCGACGAGCAGAAGGCCCGCTTCCCGCACCTGGCCAAGGGCACCGCCTGGACCGTCGACCCGCGCGACGCCGACCGCGTCCGCACCGCCCTGCGCGGCCAGGTCGTCGCCGCCCAGCACGCCGCCAACGGGGCGGTCCTCGCCGCCACCGGCGTGCAGACCGCGGGCGTCCTCGACGACCTGTACCCGAAGGCCGCCCAGGCCGACCTCGGCCCGGTCTTCTCCCACGGGCGCCCCACCCTCTCCGTGTGGGCCCCCACCGCGCAGGACGTCGACCTCCAGATCGGCTCCGTCACCGCGGACATGAAGCGGGACGCCACCACCGGCGTCTGGTCGGTCACCGGCCCCGCCTCCTGGAAGAACAAGCCCTACCGCTACGCGGTGAAGGTCTTCGCGCCCACCGAGCAGAAGGTCGTCGTCAACAAGGTCACCGACCCCTACTCGGTCGCCCTGACCGCCGACTCCACGCACAGCCTGGCCGTCGACCTCGACGACCGCTCCCTCGCCCCCGAGGGCTGGGCGAAGCTCACCAAGCCCGAGGCCGTTCCGCTGCGCGACGCGCAGATCCAGGAACTGCACGTGCGGGACTTCTCCGTGGCCGACCCGACCGTCCCGGCCGGCGACCGCGGCACCTACCGCGCCTTCGCCGACACCGGCAGCGACGGCTCCAAGCACCTGAAGGAGCTCGCCGAGGCGGGCACCTCGCACGTGCACCTGCTGCCCGTGTTCGACATCGCCACCATCGGCGAGCGCACGGCGGACCAGGCCACCCCGGACTGCGACCTCGCGTCGCTGCCCGCGGACTCGCCCGCCCAGCAGGAGTGCGTCACCGCCACCGCGGCCAAGGACGCCTACAACTGGGGCTACGACCCGTACCACTACACCGTGCCGGAGGGCTCCTACGCCTCCGACCCGGACGGCACGAAGCGCACCACCGAGTTCCGGCAGATGGTCAAGTCGCTCAACGACGACGGCCTGCGCGTCGTGATGGACGTGGTCTACAACCACACCGCCGCCAGCGGCCAGGCCAAGACCTCGGTCCTCGACCGGATCGTGCCCGGCTACTACCACCGGCTCCTCGCGGACGGAAAGGTGGCCACCTCCACCTGCTGCGCCAACACCGCCCCCGAGAACGCCATGATGGGCAAGCTGGTCGTCGACTCCGTGGTCACCTGGGCCAAGGAGTACAAGGTCGACGGCTTCCGCTTCGACCTGATGGGCCACCACCCCAAGGCCAACATGGTCGCCGTCCGCAAGGCGCTGGACGCCCTCACCCTCGAGAAGGACGGCGTCGACGGCAAGAACATCCTGCTGTACGGCGAGGGCTGGAACTTCGGCGAGATCGCCGACGACGCCCGCTTCACGCAGGCCACCCAGAAGCACATGGCCGGCACCGGCATCGCCACCTTCTCCGACCGGGCCCGTGACGCCGTCCGCGGCGGCGGCCCCTTCGACGAGGACCCGGGCGTCCAGGGCTTCGCCTCCGGTCTCTACACCGACCCCAACACGTCGAACGCCAACGGCAGCGAGGCCGAGCAGAAGGCGCGCCTGCTGCACTACCACGACCTGATCAAGGTCGGTCTGACCGGCAACCTGGCCGGCTACCGCTTCACCGACACCTCCGGCAAGGAGGTGACCGGCGCGCAGGTCGACTACAACGGCTCGCCCGCCGGCTACGCCGAGGCCCCGGGCGACGCCCTCGCCTACGCCGACGCGCACGACAACGAGTCGCTGTTCGACGCCCTCGCCTTCAAGCTGCCGGCCGGCACCCCGGCCGGCGACCGGGCCCGGATGCAGGTCCTCGCCATGGCGACCGCCGCCCTCTCGCAGGGTCCGGCGCTCTCCCAGGCGGGCACCGACCTGCTGCGCTCGAAGTCGCTGGACCGCAACTCCTACGACAGCGGCGACTGGTTCAACGCCATCCACTGGAACTGCGAGGCGGGCAACGGCTTCGGCCGCGGGCTTCCCCCTGCGGCTGACAACGAGCCCAAGTGGGGCTACGCCAAGCCGCTGCTGACCAAGGTGTCGGTGGGCTGCGAGGAGATCCAGGGCGCCTCCGCCGCCTACCGTGACCTGCTGCGGATCCGCTCCACGGAGAAGGCGTTCTCCCTGGACAGCACGGCGAAGGTGCAGCAGAAGCTGTCCTTCCCGCTCTCCGGCGAGAAGGAGACGCCCGGTGTCATCACCATGCGCCTCGACGACCTGGTGGTGGTCTTCAACGCCACCCCCGCGGCCGCGGAGCAGCACGTGGGCGGGCTCGGTGACGGCGGGTGGCGTCTCCACCCGGCGCAGGCCTCCGGCTCCGACCCGGTGGTGAGGTCGGCCTCCTACGAGGACGGCACGTTCAGCGTGCCGGGCCGGACGGTGGCGGTGTTCACCGCCTCCTGACCCGGTCCCGAGAAACACCGAACGGCGTCCCCCACAGCCTGTGGGGGACGCCGTTCGCCGTTCCGGAGCGGGGTACGCGGGTACGCAGGCCGCTCGCCGCGGCCGCGCGGTCAGTCGTTGACCTGGTCGCCGTAGTCCCGCTCGCAGGCGTCCATCTCGGCCTGGGTGTCCGCCTGCTTCACGCACTCCCGCAGGTCCTTCACCTCGTCGGTGCCCAGCAGCGACGCGCCCACCACGACCAGCAGCAGGGAGCCGGCCAGCGCCAGCGCGCCCAGCACCGCGCCGGTCACCGACAGCTTGCGGTGCGGCGCCCCGTCGCGGCGGGCCCGGCGTATGCCGAGGATGCCGAAGACCAGCGCGAGGACCCCGAGCAGGATGCCGCCGACCACGGTCCAGAAGAAGACCACCGCCAGGATGCCGAGCACCAGGGCGGGTACGGCGAGGCCGTTCCTCGGCTGCGGCCGGTCGTAGGAGGACATCACGTCACACTCATCTCTGGGGAGGGGCCGACTGGATACGAACAGCCGTGTTCCCCGGGAGCGTTGCCGGATTCCTGTCGACCGCCGTGGCGGCCGTCGCGCGGACGGCCGTCGCGCGGCCCTCGAGCCGGTCCTCAGGCGGCCCCGGCCGAAACTCTCAGGCGGCCAGTGCCGCGAGCCTGCCGATCAGTTCGACGAAGGGACTGTCCTGCGGCTCCTCGGCCAGCACCCGGCGCAGCAGGCCGGCCAGCAGCGGGTCGGAGGTGGCGGCGACGGCGGCGAGCGCGGCGAAGTCGTGCACCAGCTGCACCTCCAGCTCCTCGCGCGGGATCACCCGCCCGGACAGCCAGAGCAGTGCCGTCGACTCGGCGTGCGAGATCCACGAGCGCAGCAGCAGCTCCAGCCGCGGGGAGACCGGCCCGTCCAGCGCCATGTGCTTCAGCATCTGCTCGAAGGCCACCTGCCGGACCCCGTCGACCAGCGCGTTGGTGGTCGACGAACCCACCGCCGGGCCGCCGCGCATCAGCGCCGAGAACCCGGGGCCGTGATCGTCGACGAAGTCGAAGAAACGGCGCGTCACCCGCAGCAGCCGGGCGCCCAGCGGGCCCTCCCGCGGCTCGGTGAACCGCCCCGCGAGGTCCTGCGAGGCCAGCTTCAGCGCCGCCTCGTACAGGCTGAGCTTGCCCGGGAAGTAGTGGTACACCAAGGGGCGCGAGATGCCGGCGGCCGCGGCGATCTCGTCGATGGAGACCTCGTCGGGCGAGCGGTGGCTGAACAGGTCGAGTGCGACGTCGATCAACTGCTGCCGCCGCTCCTCGACCCCCATCCTGCGGCGTACCCCGGTAGTCATACGAACACCTTAGCGGCGGGTGTCCGCCCGTGGTCGGCACGGCCCGCGGCCTCCCGCGGGGCGGATCCGGCGCGGCCCGCGAGCCCTCGCGGCCGACGCGGGACCCGGCCCCGCCCGGCCTCAGCCGAGGCCGGTGACCTTGCTCCCGTCGGTCAGCGTCGCCCTCAGGTCGGCCCGCGCGCCCTGTTCGGCCGGGGCGCTGAGGAACCGCCCGTCCGCCTCGGCGCGCACCCCGCCGGAGGCGGTGATCGACGCCGTGTGCGGGCCGCCCGCCGCCAGCAGGTACCAGGCGCCGCTGCCCGCCTTCCACAGGACGCCCGCGACCGCCTGCGGGTCCCGCGCCCCGCAGGCCGTGACGTCGGTGCCCTTGGCGGTGACCGCCGCCGCCTCCACGCCCGGCGGACGGAACTGGGCCAGCACCTGCGCGCCCTCGCCGCGCCAGGTCTCGGAGCGGGTGCACACCCAGGCCGCGGAGCCCGTGCCGTCCGGCAGCGGCTGCTCGGCGAACCGCCAGGCGTTCACCGACCGCACGCCCTGCCCGCGCATCGTCGCCAGCGTGCAGGCCAGCGGCTTCCACGCCTGCCGGGAGCGGGGGCCGAAGTCGGCGGGGCCGGCGCCCGGCTCGCCGACCGTGAGCGCGGCCGGGGTGAGCTCGCCCAGGTCGGTGACCATGCGCCGCCCGTCGTCCCCGGTGAGCTCCAGGGCGTTCCACGACGTACAGGCGCCGGGCTGCTGCTGGACCGGCCCGGCCAGCGGGGAGGTCACCCCGTCCGGGCCGATGTCCAGCAGCTCGCGGCGGGAACCGCTCCTGCCGCCGCCCAGCAGGTCCCGGCCGGCCGCCTCCTTCACCCAGGGCGCCAGCAGGTAGCGGACGTTGCCGTCGGCGCGGCCCACCACCACGGCGCTCGCGGTGACGTCCGCGGCGCCGTCGGCGCGGGCGAAGTCCAGCGCGGCTCCGGCCGCGCCGGTGGCGGGCTCCGCGTACCGGACGATCCGCAGCCCGTCGTGCAGCAGCACCACCCGGGCGCCGTCGACCTCGCCCGCGTACAGCAGCCGGGGCGGGCCCGCCGGGCCGCCGGAGGGCGTGCCGGTGGTCGCGGAGACCTGCACGGTGCGGCCGGGGCGCGCCCAGACGGCCAGCGCGCGCCGCAGCAGCCGCTCGTCGCCGGCCAGCGTGCCGCGGGCGGGCCAGACGGAGAAGTCCAGGCGGGCCGAGGTCCGCCAGGCGTCGGGATCGGCCCGGACGAGCTCGGCCGGGTCCAGCGCGGCGCGCATCGCGGGGTTGCTGGCGTACGGCGGGGCCGCGGCGCCGTCCGGCCCCCAGCCGTCGCCCGGCGCCAGCACCAGCGCCGCGCAGACCACCGCGGCAGCCGCCGCGGCCAGGGCCGCCTTGGTGTGCTGACGGCGGCGCATCAGGTCCGTCGGCCGGGCCTGAAGGGCGCACGGGTCGAACTCGGGGGAGTCCAGCAGGGTGTACTGGACCGGCACCTTGTCCGCCTCGCGGACCGCCGTGTACGGGTTCTCCACACCCGCCGACTCCAGGACCTCACGGACCTCGTCGTCCGGCAGCCGCTCGAGGCCGCGCAGCACGTACGCCGCCCGCCCGGCCGGGGAGAGGGCGGACAGGCGCTGTTCCAGCGCCAGTTCCCCCGCGCCTCCGGAGCGCGGGAACAGCCGGATGCCCCACACCTGGGGGAGCAGCGGGGGCAGCCGCGAGAAGCGGGCCAGCCGCCCGCCGCCCGCGTCCAGGGCGGCCCGCACGATCCGCATCCGCACGACCGCGTACCCCGGGTCGCCGTCCAGGCCCTGCGCCTGGGCGGGGATCACCGAGGACGGCGTTCTCCCCTTGGGCAGGGCCCGCTGGGTGACGGCGTGCGCGGTGAGCACCCGCCTGCCGCGGTCCTGGCCGGACGGCAGAAGCAGGTACGCGAGCCGGACCAGCCGCGGGTAGTGCTCGACGAGCGCGGCCTCGGCCTGCTCCACGTCGAGCCCCTCGCCGGGACGGTGGGGGCGGGACCTGCGGGCGGGCGGAGGGGAGGCGACATGCTGTGGCTGCACGTTCAGCAGAACGAGCGAATCGAGCGTTGGTCACCCGTTGGTGGGAGGGTTCCCCCCGGACGGGTCACGCAGCAGCCGCGCGTAGTTCGCCATCGACCGCTGGTAGCGCGGCAGATGGGCGGCCAGCGCCTCGACCACCAGGGACAGGCCCTCCCGGTCGCGCCCGAGCGAGGACAGGCACAGCGCCAGGACGCAGCGCACCGCGTCGTCCAACTCGTCCGACGGAGCCGTCAGTTCGGGCTCGAGCAGGGCGACGGCCTCCTCGGCCCGGCCGATGTTGCGCAGCGAGCTGGCGAGCTGGATGCGGGCCCGGCGGCCCTTGTAGCCGTCCAGCCCGCCCTCCAGCGCCCGCCGGTAGAGCGGCTCCGCCCGATCGGAACGCCCGGTCGAGTCCCAGGCGCACGCCCGCTCGAACAGGGCGAACGGATGACCGTCCGGGAGCTCGTCCGCCAGCGCGCCGATCCGGGCGCGGAAGGCCTCCGCGCCCTGCTCGTCCTGCGGGAAGTCGTCCAGGGTCGCCCAGGCGGCCGTGACCCGCTCTTCCCAGTCCCGCTCCACCATGATCGGTTCCATGGCGGTCACCCTGTCACAGGCGGGCGACGGCGTCGACGGTCAATCGGCCAGCGGAGGCGTGTACTTGTAGCCGACCCTGCGCACGGTGGCGATCGCCTGGCGGTGCCCGCCCAGCTTGCGGCGCAGCCGGGCGACGTGGACGTCGACGGTGCGGCCGTCGCCGATGTGGCCGTAGCCCCAGACGGTCGCCACCAGCTGGTCGCGGGTGTGGACCCGGTGGGGGTGGGCGACCAGGTGGGCGAGGAGTTCGAACTCCAGGTAGGTGAGGTCCAGCGGCTGCCCGTCGACCTCGGCGGTGCGGCGCACCACGTCGACACGGATCAGCTCCGCGTTCGCGGGGTGCCCGGCGTCCTGGACGTCCCGGGCGTCAGGGACGTCCTCGGCGTTCCCGCCCGTCGCGGCGTCGGTCCCGGCGTCGGTCCGGGCGTCCTTGAAGGCGTGCGGGGCGAGGGCGGAGGCGAGGGCCGGGGCGGCGGGCGCGGCGGCCTCCCGCAGGAACGGCGGCTGCCGGTCGGCGGGCACCAGCACCAGGTAGCCGACCATCGGCGGCTGACCCGGCAGCGAGGGCACCGACTGCGGCGGAACGGGCAGCCAGGTGGCGCCCGGCGGCAGCAGCTGCTCGACGGCGGCGGGAGCCGCCGCGGCCGGGGAGCCCACCGCCCGCAGACGGCGGCGCGCGGCGGCCTCGCCGGTGCGCGGGGCGGAGGGGTGCGGCGTGGGGGAGTGCAGGTCGGAGGCGTGCGAGGCGTGCGTGGTCGCCATGGGAATCAGCTTCTTTCGCGCGGAAGGTCGTCGGAAGGGACGTGGTTCGCGCGCGGCGGCGAGGCTGCGAGGAGAAGGTGTCAGCGGGCCGGCGCGCAGATCGCGCGACGACACACACGGTCGAAGTCGTGGTGCTGACGGGACGGCCAGAAGGGCTCGAGGTCGAAGCGACCTGTCATGCCACACCTCCCCATGCCGTTGCTGTGCTCCCATTAGACCAGAGTCGCGGCCAAGTGGAAGGGGGCGTCCACCAGTTGGCGGACGCCCCCTGCTCCGGGACCCTGGCGCGGGCCGGGCCCGCGGCCGGATCAGACCTGGCCGGCCTTCTCCAGCGCCTCGCAGCAGGTGTCCACGATCAGGCGGGTCACCACGTACGGGTCGACGTTGGCGTTCGGGCGGCGGTCCTCGATGTAGCCCTTGCCGTCCTTCTCGACCTGCCACGGGATGCGGACCGAGGCGCCGCGGTTGGAGACGCCGTAGGAGTACTTGTCCCACGGGGCGGTCTCGTGCAGACCGGTCAGGCGGTCGTCGATGCCGGCGCCGTAGTTCTTCACGTGGTCCAGCGGCTTGGAGCCCTCGCCGAGGGACTCGCAGGCGGTGATGATGGCGTCGTAGCCCTCACGCATCGCCTTGGTGGAGAAGTTGGTGTGCGCGCCGGCGCCGTTCCAGTCGCCCTTGACCGGCTTGGGGTCGAGGGTGGCGGCCACGCCGAAGTCCTCGGCGGTGCGGTACAGCAGCCAGCGGGCGATCCACAGCTGGTCCGAGACCTCGAGCGGGGCGAGCGGGCCGACCTGGAACTCCCACTGGCCCGGCATGACCTCGGCGTTGATGCCGGAGATGCCCAGACCCGCCTTGAGGCAGTTGTCCAGGTGCGCCTCGACGATGTCGCGGCCGAAGATCTCGTCCGCGCCGACGCCGCAGTAGTAGCCGCCCTGCGGGGCCGGGAAGCCGCCGCGCGGGAAGCCGAGCGGGTAGTTGTCCTTGAAGAACGTGTACTCCTGCTCGATGCCGAAGATCGGCTCCTGGGAGCCGTAGCGGCCGGCGACCTCGACCAGCGCGGCCCGCGTGTTGCTCGGGTGCGGGGTGAGGTCGATGTTCAGCACCTCGCACAGGACCAGGATGTCCTCGCCGCCGCGGACCGGGTCCGGGCAGGAGAAGACCGGCTTGAGCACGCAGTCGGAGGCGTGGCCCTCGGCCTGGTTGGTGCTGGAGCCGTCGAAGCCCCAGATCGGCAGCTCGGCACCCTTGGCGTCGTCGGAGAGGATCTTCGTCTTGGAACGGAGCTTGGCCGTCGGCTCGGTGCCGTCGATCCAGATGTACTCAGCCTTGAAGGTCACGGGCCACATCCTTCGGTGGTCTCGACCGTGCGGGACGGTCGTCGCGGGGCGAGGCGCTGCGGCATCGGTGCGCCGGTATGTCCCGCAGACTGCCAAGGGGCGATTTCCCGACCGTTGCCCTCGTGTGAACCCCGTGTTACCGGCCTTCCGGGTCCCCCGTACGGGCGTGTGAGGCGACCCGGCCACCGCGCACGGGGCGATCCGGCGCGCCCGTCCACGGGGCCGGCGCGCAGGGACGGCGGCTCGTATGCGATGGGCTTGACCCCCTTGACGAGGGGGTAGGGCCCGCCCGGCGGGCTCCGGCCGGGCCCCGCCTGCGCGGCGCCGTCACAGCCGGCCGGAGGGATCCTCGAAGGCCGTGACCGCGTCCTCGACGTGCGCGAGCACGGCCCGGGTGCGGGCGGCGAGCGCGGCGTCCGCGCGCGAGCCGTCGGTCCACTGCCCCTTGGCGAGGATCACCGAGCGCACGGTCGTCACCTGCTCGTGAGCGCCCTCCCGGGGATCGGGGACGTCGAGCATCCTGCCGCTGGGCATGGGGAGGGCCCAGTAGGTCAGCGGGTCCGCCGCGGCCGCCTCCCTCACCCGGACGGCGTCCTCGGGGCGTTCGAAGGTGAGCACGCTGACCTGGATCTGCGTCCGGCCGGCGGTGTCGATGTAGAGCGCGTCCGACTGGTGGTCGCACGGTCCGCCCTGCGCGACCACGGCGGACAGCTCCGGTGTCATCAGGACGGAGCGCTGCAGCGGGGTCCCGGCGTCGTAGACCTGCCAGTCGACTCTGCGGTACGTCGCGTGTTCGGTCCGCACCAGCTTCTCGGGGAAGGAGTGCTCCATGTCGACGAGCGGCCGCCGCAGCGCCTCGGCGAGGGCGGGCGGCGTCTCGTCGGGTGTCGCCACGTGCAGCGGGGGCACCGCGACCGTGCGGTTCGGGTCGGGCGGGGCGGAGTGGGGAGCGGGCGCGGCCGAGGCGGAGCGGGAGTGCGCGGGGCCGGGAGGCACCGCCTCGGCGTCGTCGCCCTCCGCCGGCCACAGGGCGACGCCGAGCACCGCCGCCCCGGCCACCACCACGGCCCCGACGCCGGTACCGCGCCTCAGGCGTCGCCCGCGCTCCCCGGCGCGCACCCGCCGCTGCTCGGCGACCCAGGCGTCCTGCGCGGGGGAGTGGTACTCGGGCAGCGGTCCGGTGAAGGAACCCGGGCCCGAGGGTCTGTCGTGGTCGTCGCTCTTCACGCCCGCGGACGCTAGCAGCGGCCCGGCCGGGGCCTCCAGGGGCGTGCGGCGCCCTGCGCGGCGGCGGTGGCCGTGGTCGGCGGGCGGCCGGTCGAGGCCGGTGCGGGGGCCGTCAGGACGTGGCGTCGCGCGCCATGGCCTCGCGCACCGCGTCGTCGGAGCGGGCCACCAGGGCCGTGCCGTCGTCGGCGGTGATGATCGGACGCTGGATCAGCTTGGGGTGGGCGGCCAGCGCGGCGATCCACCGGTCGCGGGAGGCGGCGTCCCTGGGCCAGTCCTTCAGCCCCAGTTCCTTGGCGGCGGCCTCCTGGGTGCGGGTGATCTCCCACGGCTCCAGGTCCAGCCGCTCCAGCACGGCGCGGATCTCGTCCTCGCCGGGAACGTCCTCCAGGTAGCGGCGCACGGTGTAGTCGGCGCCCTCCGCGTCGAGCAGCGTCAGGGCGCTGCGGCACTTCGAACAGGCCGGGTTGATCCAGATCTCCATGGGCCCACGATACGCGGCCGGCCCCGCCCGGAACTCGTTGCCCTCATCCGCCACCGGAGTCCCAACACCCGTTCTGGCCAGGGACTTTGTCGGTGCCGGGCGGTAGAATGAATGTATGTTCGAAGGGATGCGGCGGGGGTCCTCCGCCGGTCCCTCGGGCGACCCGTCCGCGACAGGAGGATGCCTGTGCCCGCCGCTTCCACGACCCGGCCCAAGGCCCGTCCCACCCAGTCCACCAGCAAGCGTCCCGTCCCGCTCGACCGTCCCTACGTCCCCGTCCAGAAGCGTCCGCTGCCCGCGGGCCGGCCGCGCGAGTGGTACGTCGACCACAACCGCCGCCTGAAGGCGATGCGGCTGGCGATCACCCTGCTCGACCTGGGCTTCCACACCGCGCGGCAGGCCCCCGACGAGGTCGTCCACATGGCGGCCCAGCTGATCGGCGTCCACCCGCCGTCCCCGGCGACCTGCCGGATGGTCAGGGCGCTGCTCCAGGCGTACTGACGCCGCCCACCGCACGCGCGCCATCGCGCCCCGGCCGGTCCTCCGGCCGGGGCGTCACGCGTCCCGGCGCGGGGCGAGGGTGGCGCCGGTGGCCCAGGTGAGGAAGTGGAGCCGCGAGCGGGGAATGTGGTCGCGGGTGTGCTCGAGGAGGGCCGCCACCTCCGGGTCGCCCTTCGTCCGGTCGCCGGGCTCCCAGGTCCGCAGGCGCAGCGACGCCTGGACGCGCATCTTCTCGTCCTCGTCGTCCAGCAGGTCCGCCGTCGCGCGGAGCGCGGGGAGACCGCCCTGCGCGGCGAGCAGCGTGAGCCCCCATCGGCGACGATGCGCGGGGCCGCCGGAGGCCAGCATCCCGACCAGCGCAGCGGTGTCCAGGCTCCGGGCGTCCGGCAGCAGCGCCTTCGCGGTCTCCCGGACCACGGCGGGCGCCGGGTCGTCCAGCAGCGGCGTGAGTTCGGCGCGGTCCACGGCGTCGAGCATCCGCAGCGCGGCCACCGCCCTGGCCCGGACGGCGGCCACCGGGTGGGCCAGCAGCGGACGCAGCAGCGCGGTGTCCTGCCGGGTGCCGCACTCGGCGAGGCCCAGCACGGCGCCGGGCGGGACCGCCGAGTCGGCGGGGTCCGCGCACAGCGCCCGGTAGCGGGGCAGCGGGTCGACGCCGTGCTCCCGCAGCACCCACCGTGCGCAGGCCCGCACCACCGTGGAGCGGTCGGACAGGTACGCCTCGGCCAGGTCCGGGCGGCCGGCCCGGCGCAGCGCGGTGACACCGGTGGAGCGGGCGCGGGAGTTGCGCGCGGTGAGCAGCGGCTCCAGCACCGCCTCGCGTGCCGCGCCCTTTTCGGGCAGTGCGGCCAGGGCCGCGTCCGCGCACAGGTCCTGGACGACCACGTCCGGGTCGGCGGCGGCCGTGCGGGCGAGTTCGACGGGGGTGAACAGCCCGCCGAGCAGCGCGAGTTCGACGCCGAAACGACGTGGACGGCGGTCCGGGTGGTCCAGCAGGGGGCGAAGCTCCGCGGCGGAGGCCTGCCGCAGGACGTCACGCACCAGACCCACCGCGACGTCGCCCCGGTCCCGGCGGCCCACACGCAGCACCAGCGGAGTGAGCGCCACCGCGCGCTCGACGGTCAGCATCCGCGCCAGCACGTCACGGGCCGGCAGCCGCACCGGCCCCGCCCAGTCGGCGCAGCGGACGACCACCAGCGGCAGTGCCTGGGGGTGGGCCTCGGCCTGTCGCAGCGCCTTCTCGCGGATCCGGCCGTCCCCGTGGCAGAGGGCGAGTACGAGGGCCGACGGCGAGTACACCTGCTCGCGTCGCAGTCCCAGGTTCCGCAGGAAGCGCCACCGCTCGGCGCCGGGCCGCCAACTGGAGTCGCGGAAGGCCTCACGGAACCCGGCGTCCAGCGCGAGCCACGCCTCGGGGTCGGCGTCCAGGCCGCCCACCACCCGTTCGACGCTCTCGCCCGCCGCCAGCCGCAGCGCGCCGCCGTACTCGTCCGCCGTCCCGCCGTACTCGTCCCCGGTCACGCCGTTCCCGCCCCCATCACGCCGTACTCGTCCCCGGTCACGCCGTACCAGGACCGGATCACGCCGTCACCGCACCGGGCGCAGGTCGCCGCGGGTGAGGGCGGCGGTGGAGGCGTAGCCGTCGATGGCGAGGGTGAGGTCCAGTTCGGCGAGCAGGCAGCGCAGGACGTGCTCGACGCCGGCCTGGCCGCCCACGGCGAGGCCGTAGCTGTAGGGCCGGCCGACGGCCACGGCGCGGGCGCCGAGGGCGAGGGCCTTCACCACGTCGGGGGCGCTGCGGACACCGGAGTCGAAGATCACCGGCACCTCGCCCGCCGCGTCGACCACCTCGGGCAGGCAGTCCAGGGCGGGCAGACCGCCGTTGGCCTGGCGACCGCCGTGGTTGGAGCAGTAGAGGCCGTCGACACCGCTGTCCACGGCCCGGCGGGCGTCCTCGGGGGAGCAGATGCCCTTGAGCAGCACGGGCAGGGAGGTCAGGGAGCGCAGCCACGCCAGGTCGTCCCAGGTCAGGCGCTGGTTGCCGAAGATCATCGCCCAGTGGCCGGTGGCGGCCTCCGGGTCCTCCTCCGGCGGGACGGCCAGCCGGGAGCGGAACACCGGGTCGCTGAAGTAGTTGGCCAGGCACTGCCCCTTGAGCTGCGGGAAGCTCGCGAGGGACAGGTCGCGGGGACGCCAGCCGAGGGTGAGGGTGTCCAGCGTGACCACGATCGCGGAGTAGCCGGCCGCCTCCGCGCGGCGCACCAGGGACTCGGTCAGCTCCGGGTCGTTGGGCGGGTACAGCTGGAACCAGCCCGGGGTGTCGCCGAGTTCGCGCGCCACGTCCTCCATCGGGTCCTGGGAGAGCGTGGAGGCGATCATCGGGACGCCGGTCGCGGCGGCCGCGCGGGCGGTGACCAGGTCGCCCCGGCCCTCGGCCAGGTCGCACAGGCCGATCACGCCGACCGGGGCCAGCATCAGCGGCGTCGGCAGCCGGCGGCCGAACAGCTCGGTGGACAGGTCGCGTTCGGCGGCTCCGGCGAGCATCCGCGGCATCAGGCCCCACCGCTCGAAGGCCGACACGTTGGCGCTCTGGGTGCGTTCGTCGCCCGCCCCGCCGGCCACGTACGACCACAGCTCGGGCGGCATCACCTGCTCCGCGCGGCGCTCCAGTTCGGCGTACGACATGGGGAGTTCGGGCACCTTGCCGACCAGCCCGTCGAAGTAGATGCCGAGCTGCCAGTCACCGTGGTTGGGCACCGGGGTCTCCTTGGACGACGAGGGAGCGGACGAAGGGTGCGGACGAGCGGGGTGCGGACGAGCGGGGTGCGGACGAGCGGGGTGCGGCGGGGACCGGAGCCTCAGCCGCGGCGGACGTTGGCGAGGGCGCTGGTCGTCGAGTAACCGATCGGGCCGGCCGTGTCGTACACGGTGCAGTGACCGACCGCGACGCCGTCCTCGCTGCTGTGCGCCGTGGCCTGGAACCCTATGGCGTCGCTGAGCGGGAGACGAGAGAGCGAGAGCGTGTAGTCCGCGTTGATGAACTCCAGCTCCTCGTCGGAGCGGTGGGACATCGGGCTGGAGGTGTCCGCGGCCAGGGCGACCCGGACGAACGGGGAGAGCGCCTCGCCCGCGACCAGGTCGGCCTCGTCGCGCAGCCAGGCCCGGCGCACCGCGGCGTCCCGCCAGCTGCTCACGGGGCGGTTGTCGCCGTCGAACTGCCAGAAGTTCCACGGCATGTCGTGCCGTGCGGGCGCGATCTCCTCGGGCGGCGGTGCGTCCCAGTCCGGGGTGGCCGGGACCGGGCCCGGGGGCTGCTCCCCCCGGCGCAGCAGCACGGCGCTGGCCCGGGCGGCCACACCGTTCGCGCCGTGCAGCACGGCGTCGGCCACCCGGATGCGGCGGCCGTCGCGGATCCGCTCGGTGGTCACCCGGACCGGGGCGAACGGGCAGGCGCGGAACAGGTCGACGGTGAGGCGGGCGAAGTGCAGCCCCTCGTCGTGCTGCTCGCGCTCCAGGGAGCGGGCGAGCAGCCCGCCGAGGAGCCGGCCGTGCAGGGCGCCGGGCGTCCACCAGCTCGTGGCGTGCTCCCCGGGGACCAGGGCGTCCCCGTCCGCGGTGAAGAACGCCGGGGTGTCGTTCGTCCGGTCCATGCGGTGCCCCCGCCCCCTCTTGTGTTCATAAGCCAACCATCTGGGTGGGGGCAGCGTAAGGCACGGCTGAGCGGTGACGGGATCCGGCCATGGTCCCGGCCCCGGGGAGGCACGGGCGGGCCCACGCGCACGTGTGCCGGACGGTCCGTTGAAGGGACCGTCCGGCACACGTGGCCCGGGGTGTCCGCCCGGCGGAGGCGCCGCCCGCGGGAGACCCCGTCCGCTCGGAGCCGGTCCGGGCGCGGGAGGCGCTCAGGCGCGGGCGGCGTCCGGGCGTCTAGAGGAGCGCCGCCACCCGGTCCCGGTACGTGCGGACCGGCGCCGCGTCCTTGTACGGCTCGAGCCGCCGCTCGAAGTCCCGCACGTATTCCACCGCCCGCAGCGACCGCATCTCCGCCGCCTGGCCCGCGGCCTCCGCGCCCAGCTGGCAGGCCTGGTCGAGCTCGCCCAGGCCCAGCCGCGCCGACGCCAGCACCAGGCGGCAGAAGAGCCGGCTGCGCGCGTACGCGGGGGCCCGCAGCTGAAGCGAGCGCTCCGCGTACTGGGCGGCCGCGCGGTACTGCTGGAGGTCGCGGTGGCAGTGGCCGAACTCGTCCGCCAGCTGGGCCTCGTCGAAGAAGCGCGCCCACGGCGGGACCTCGTCCCCCGGCCGCGCCGCCTCCAGCGCCCGCTCCGCCCGCACCAGCGCCGCCGTGGACGCCCGCACCTCGCCCAGCACGCCGTGCGCCCGGGCCTCCACCGCGTGCAGCAGGGCCTGCACCACCGGGGGAGCGGAGCCGCCGGCGCCCTGCTGGGCGACCCGGGCGAGCTGCACCGCCTCCCGCCCGTGGCCCAGGTACACGGCCTGCCGGCTCATCGAGACCAGCACGTACGCCCCGTACATCCGGTCGCTCGCCGCCTGGCTCAGCCGCAGCGCCTGCACGAAGTACCGCTGGGCCAGCCCGTGCGCCCCGATGTCGTACGAGGTCCAGCCGGCCAGCCGGGTCAGGTCGGCCACCGCGCCGAACAGGCGGCGGCCCAGCTTCTCGCCGTACACGCCGCGGAGCATCGGCTCCGCCTCGTGCTCGAGGTAGCGGACCAGCGCCTGCCGGGCGTGCCCGCCGCCGTAGGCGTGGTCGAGGGAGCGGAACAGCTCGCCCACCGACCGCAGCGCGGCGACGTCCCCGCCGGTGACCCGCTGCCCCGGGCCGCGCTCGGCGGTCCGTTCGGCGCCGCCACGGCCGCCGCGCTGCCGGGGCACCGAGGCGAGCGCCTGCCCGGGCTCACGGACGGGCCGGCCCTGCGCCGGCACCCGTAGCGCGCCCGCGGGCGGCTCGCCCCGGCCGACCCGCTCGTCGGGGCGGCCGATCAACCAGTCGCGGCTGGGGACCACCAGCCCGGCCGGGGTGAACGCGATCTTGCGGAGCTCGGCGTGGCTGCCCGAGTCCTTGCGCCAGAGGCCGCTGACGATGTCCACGGCCTCCTCCGGGGTCGCCGCGAACTCCAGCCCGGCGTACACCGGGGCGCAGGCGTCGAGGCCGAGGTCCTGGGCGGTCAGCCGTCGGCCGAGGCGGCGGGTGAACACCTCGGCGATCAGCGCCGGCGTGGTCCCCCGGGGCTGCTGGCCCCGCAGCCAGCGGGTGACGGACGTCTTGTCGTACCGCAGGTCGAGTCCGTGCTCGAGTCCCAGCTGGTCCACGCGCCGGGCCAGTCCCGCGTTGGAGAATCCCGCCTCTGCGATGAGCGCGGCGAGCTGGCGGTTGGGAGTGCGCTGCGCGGGTCGTTCCGTCATCTGCGGTGCGGTCTCCTGCCTTCCGTGGCGAGCCCCCTCGGGCGCCCGGATTGCCTATGAGCAGCCGTTATGGCCAGTGAACGGCGTGAATGTAGCGGAGAGTAGGCAGCTCATCGCACACTTCACCTTCCGTTCACTGGATCGGGTGAGTTTCCTATCCGGAAGTGACGCTTCGGGCCCACTCGGGACGACTTCGGCCGACTGGGAACGACCGGTGTCGAGTGTGTCCATGCCAGGACAAGCCGGGTGCCGTCGGGCGCGTGGCGTGCCTTCGCCGCGGACCACCTACAGTGGCCGGGGGCCGCCCGCCGCGGCCCGGTCCGGATACGCCTGGAGGTTTCCGTGGGTGAGGTGCGGTTCGTACGCATGGGGTTCGGCGCCGAGGCCGTCGAGTACCTGCAGGCGTGGGAGGAGCAGCGCCAGGTGCACGCGGCGCGGTTCGCCGACGAGATCCCCGACACCGTGCTGCTGCTGGAGCACCCGCCGGTCTACACGGCCGGCCGCCGCACCGCGGACAGCGAGCGCCCGCTGGACGGGACGCCGGTGATCGACGTCGACCGCGGCGGCAAGATCACCTGGCACGGCCCGGGCCAGCTGGTCGGCTACCCCATCCAGAAGCTCCCCCGCCCCGTCGACGTGGTGGCCCACGTCCGGCGCCTGGAGGAGGCCATGATCCGCACCTGCGCGGAGTTCGGCCTGGAGACCACCCGGATCGAGGGACGCAGCGGCGTCTGGGTCCTCGGCGACCCGGTGGAGCAGCGGCCCTCGCTCGGCGGGCTCTCCCTGGACCTCGACCCGCGGATGACGGACGACGAGTTCGACCCCCGGCTCAACGGTCCCGAGTACGCGCCGTCCAACGCCGGTCAGCGCCGGGAGGACCGCAAGCTCGCCCAGATCGGCGTGCGGGTCTCCAAGGGCGTGACCATGCACGGGTTCGCGATGAACATCAACCCGGACACCACCTGGTTCGACCGGATCATCCCCTGCGGCATCCGGGACGCCGGCGTCACCTCGCTCGCCGCGGAGCTGGGGCGCGACGTGCCCGTCGCGGACGTGCTCCCGGTGATCGAGAAGCACCTCCGCGAGGTCCTGGAGGGCGCCGACCTCCGCCCCCGCGAGACCGAGGCCGCCGCCTCCGCCTGACCCGGCACGGGGCGGCCACCTCTCGGGCCCAGGGGTCATCCCCCACGTCCGGTCGCGGCCCACCCCTCACGTCCGGTCGCGGCCCCCGGCCCGCTGGACGCGTCGCCACGAGCAGGCACACTGGGGACATGGACACCGCGCAGCCGTTCTCGCAGCTCATACGCACGGCCTCCCGTGCGCAGCACGAGGAGGCCGAGAGCAGCGGCTTCCTGGGGGCCATGCTCGGCGGCGGGCACGGCGTCGAGGCGTACGCCCGCTACACCGAGCAGCTCCGGTTCGTGTACCGCGCCCTGGAGGAGCGGGCCGGCCTCCTGCGCGAGGACCCGGTCGCCGGACCGTTCGTGCGGCCCGAGCTGCTGCGCCTGTCCGCCCTGGACCGCGACCTGGCCCACCTGCGCGGCCCCGGCCGCCAGGCGGAGGGCGCCCCGCTGCCCGCCACCGAGGAGTACGCGGCCCGCGTCGCCGAGTGCGCCCGCGACTGGCCGGCCGGATACGTGGCCCACCACTACACCCGCTACCTCGGCGACCTCTCCGGCGGCCAGATCATCCGCGACGCCGCCGAGCGGACCTGGGGCTTCGACCGCAAGGGCGACGGCGTCCGGTTCTACGTCTTCGACGCGATCCCGAACCCGGCCGCCTTCAAGCGCGAGTACCGCGCGCGGCTCGACGCCCTCCCCGTGGACGACCTCGAGAAGCGCCGCGTGGTCGACGAGTGCCGCCGCGCCTTCGCGTACAACACCGCTCTACTCCACGCGCTGGAACGGGAGTTCGCGGCGAGCGCCTGAGTCCCGCGGGACGTGCGGGGAGCGTGCGCGGCGAGCGCGCCGGGAGTGAGACGCACCCCACGTCCGAAAGCCCGGCCTCCGGACGGGCACCCGAATGAGGCGGCGTACGCTGGTTACGCCTACGAACCGAAGTCACAGGGAGCCGATGTGTCCGCAGTCGCACCCGACGGACGCAAGATGTTGCGCCTGGAGGTCCGGAACAGCCAGACCCCCATCGAGCGCAAGCCCGAGTGGATCAAGACCCGGGCGAAGATGGGTCCCGAGTACACCAAGATGCAGAACCTCGTGAAGAGCGAGGGCCTGCACACGGTGTGCCAGGAAGCAGGCTGCCCCAACATCTACGAGTGCTGGGAGGACCGCGAGGCCACCTTCCTCATCGGCGGCGACCAGTGCACCCGGCGCTGCGACTTCTGCCAGATCGACACGGGCAGGCCCGAGGCGCTCGACCGTGACGAGCCGCGACGCGTCGGCGAGTCCGTGGTCACCATGGACCTGAACTACGCCACCATCACCGGCGTCGCCCGCGACGACCTCGAGGACGGCGGCGCCTGGCTCTACGCGGAGACCGTCCGCCAGATCCACCAGCAGACCGCCGAACGCGCCGAGGGCCGGACCAAGGTCGAACTCCTCGCCCCCGACTTCAACGCGGTGCCCGAGCTGCTCCAGCAGGTCTTCGAGTCCCGGCCCGAGGTCTTCGCGCACAACGTCGAGACGGTCCCGCGGATCTTCCGCCGGATCCGCCCGGGCTTCCGCTACGAGCGCTCCCTCGAGGTGATCACCGCGGCCCGCGAGTTCGGTCTGGTCACCAAGTCCAACCTGATCCTGGGCATGGGCGAGACCCGCGAGGAGATCAGCGAGGCCCTGCGCGACCTGCACGGCGCCGGCTGCGAGCTGATCACCATCACGCAGTACCTGCGGCCCTCCGTGCGCCACCACCCGGTGGAGCGCTGGGTCAAGCCGCAGGAGTTCGTCGAGCTCCAGAAGGAGGCCGAGGAGATCGGCTTCGCCGGCGTCATGTCCGGCCCGCTGGTCCGCTCCTCGTACCGCGCCGGGCGGCTCTACGGCATGGCGATCGAGCAGCGCGCCTCCGAGGCCGCGGACGCGGCCCCGGCCGCGGTCTGACGGCCCTCACCCCTCGAGCACGGCGGGGCGGGTCCCGCTCTCCAGCGGGACTCGTCCCCTGCTCCCCGCGCCCGTGCCACCGTGCAGGCCCTGTGCCCGCGTCGGTCCCCGGGCGGACGGCCGCGGGCACGCTTCCCGGCCGGTTTTCCACCCCGCCTTTCATCCGGCTTTGACCGATGCGTCACCCTCCGGTAACACCGGTGGGGGACTCTTGGACCCGATGCGCAACCCACGACTCCCAGGGGGGACCGTGACCACGGAGACCATCGAGACGACCGTCGAGCCGGCGGCGCGCGTGCGAGGCGGCGAGCTCGAGCCCCTGCCCGCGCCGCCGTCGTCGCCCTCGCTGCCTTCGCTGAGCGGCGCGCTGCTGGCGGTCGAGTCGCTGCTGCTGGGCGGCGGCCAGCGCACCGCGCGCCGCAACGCCTGGACCTCCGTCCTTGAGGACCGGCGCCGCGCCCGTGACCGGATCGAGGTCCAGCGGGTCCTCGACGCCGTGCCCGCGGCACCCGCGCTGCGCTCCTGACCGGTCACGCCCTGGTGACCGCCCGGCCACGGAGCGGGCACCGCCTTCGTGGGGGCGGGCCGGTGCACGTAGACTTCGAGACATGGCGAGGAAGGAAACCGCAGCGGAGTCTGCGAATGCCGGGCGACTCAAGCAGATCGCCCTGACGTACAAGATGACCCGCAAGGCCGACAAGAAGATCGGTCTTGTGCTCGCGGCGGTCGGAATTGTCACCCTCGGTGTCTTCCTCGCGATCGGCTTCTTGATCGGTCACCCGATCTACCTGGGCATCCTCGGTCTGCTGGTCGCCTTCCTGGTGACCGCGATCGTGTTCGGGCGACGGGCCGAGCGTGCCGCCTTCGGGCAGATGGAGGGCCAGCCGGGTGCCGCCGCGGCGGTGCTGGAGAACATCGGCCGGGGCTGGTCGACGACACCGGCGGTCGCGATGAACCGCAGCCAGGACGTGGTGCACCGCGCGGTCGGCAAGGCCGGCATCGTGCTGGTCGCGGAGGGCAACCCGAACCGGGTGAAGTCCCTGCTCGCGGCCGAGAAGCGGAAGATGAGCCGCATCGTCGCCGACGTGCCGGTCCACGACATCCTGGTCGGCAACGGCGAGGGCCAGGTCCCGCTGAAGAAGCTCCGCGTCACGATGATGAAGCTGCCGCGGGTGCTCACGGGGCCGCAGGTCACCACCACCAACGACCGACTGCGGGCGATGGGCGACCTGATGAAGAACATGCCGCTTCCCAAGGGCCCGATGCCCAAGGGCATGAAGCTCCCCCGCGGCAGCAAGGGCCGCTGACCCCCACCCGCACCGCACCCACCCACGAACGCCACAGGGCGCCCGGCACCCCCGCCGGGCGCCCTGCGCCGTTCCCCGGACCTCTCCGTGCCCGCACGGCCCTGCCGCGGCCCGGCGGCCGCCACCGAGGCTCCGGTGCGCACCACCGGGGCTCGCTGCTCCTCCCTCTCCCTGCCCCGCGAACGCTGTGGGTCGCCGATGCCAAGTACTGGGTGGGACCGCCCTGCGGCGGTCGGAGAGGAGAAGTCGGTGACACCTGACAGACGGGAAGAACCCGGCGGTCCGCCCGACGACGGCGAGGCGGACGAGGCGCTGCTCACCCGCGCCGCGCGGGACGGCTCGGCCTTCGAGACGCTGGTGCGACGCCACTCGACCGCTCTGCACGGCTACTTCGCGCGCCGAGCACCGGAAGCGGCGGACGATCTGCTGTCCGAGTGCTGGCTTCAGGCCTACACGACCCGGCGCGGCTTCGACGCCGGACGTGGATCGGCCCGGGCATGGCTCTTCGGAGTGGCCAGGAACGTGCTGTCCACGCACTGGCGCCGCGCGGTGCACCGGAGCGTCGGGTCGCCCGGCGACGGAGCGGGCGGCGATTGCTGGGAGGCGGTGGACGCACGCCTGGACGCGGCGGCTCTCGCGCCCGAGCTGCGACGGCGCCTGGCCGATCTTCCGGCCGACGAGCGGGAGCTGCTGCTGCTCGTGGCCTGGGAGCAGCTTTCCCCGACGGAGGCCGCAGCCGCCGTCGGAGTTCCGGCGGGCACTGCCCGCTCCCGTCTTCATCGCGCTCGCACGCGACTGAGGGACCACCTGCGCGCACGGACAGAACTGACAGGAGAACCGGCATGAACGGCACCAACGAGAGAACCGACGTACTGGACTTCCCCGGCGCGGAGCAGCTGGTGGCGGCCGGCCGGGTGGCACCGCCCTCGGCCGGCACCGTACGGGCGGCACAGCAGGCCGTCGCATCGGCCGTGGCATCGGCCGCACCGCGCGGGGGGATGTCGCCCGTCATGGCAGCTCGTCGCCCTGCCCGCTCACGGCGTCTGCTCGTGGCCGCTGCCGCGGTGGCCGCCATCGCCGCGGGAGCGGTGGTCTACCCCGTGATCGGCGTCGGGGACAGCAGGCCGGCCGCCACCGCGGCGGCGACGGACTTTCTCACCGAGATGTCGGTGGTCGCGGCCGAAGCCCCTGCCGCCGAGGACTCCCCGTACTGGAAGATCCGCTACACGACGGTGAACCAGGACGACGGCAAGGCGCTGAGCACCACGTACTTCGACCGTGACGGCAACATCTGGACGGTGGCGCCGGACGGCGGCGTCGACCGGGCGGAGGGCAAGACGCGGAAGTGGCGCGTCGGCGACACCTGGCTGACGTGGTCCCAGCTGGACGCGCTGCCCGCCGACCGCACGGCGCTCGAGCCTCTCTTCGCGGACGACGCCGTCACCCGGTTCCGCCAGGTGGCGTCCCTGCTGGAGGAATCCCCCGCCAGCCCCGAACTGCGCTCCGCGCTGTTCCGGATCCTGGCCTCCACGCCCGGAACGAAGCTCGTCGGCGAGGTGCGGGACAGCCGAGGACGGGAAGGCGTCGCGGTCGAGATCACGGCACCGAACCGGTACGCGGCCGGCACGACCGCCCCCCGGAGCAGGAGCGTGATGAGGGACCGCTACATCGTCGACCCGGACACGGGGTTCCTGCTGGAAGCGACGCACGGGTCCCCCGGCAAGCAGGCGCCCGCCGACCGCTACACCTGGCTGGAGGCAGGCCCCGCCGACCAGGTGAAGTGAAGCGGGGGGTGGGTGCCGTCGGCGTCGCGACGCCGACGGCACC
>NZ_JBEOVU010000037.1:0-85052 GCF_040295685.1 Streptomyces sp. NPDC002734 | reverse complement strand
GGTGGGCGGGCCCGTCGGCCCGCCCACCGCCCCGCACCGAGGCCCCGGGGGCGCCGCCTATCATGGGCCCCGAGCCCGAGCCCTGCCCCGTGACGAGCAACCAGGACCCCGCCTCCCCATGACGTCCCCACCGCTGCGCAAGGACGCTGCCCGCAACTGGGAGCGGATCGTCGCGGTCGCCCGCGACCTGGTCGACCAGGGCGCCGCACTGCAGCTCAACGACGTCGCGCGCCGGGCCGGCGTGGGGGTCGCCACGGTCTACCGGCACTTCGCCACGCCCGAGGCGCTGCTGGAGACCGTCGCCACCCCCTGTCTGGAGGACCTGGCCGCACACGGCGAGCAGGCCGTGGCCGACCCCGACCCCTGGCGGGGGCTCACGAGCTTCCTGTCCCGCGTCGTCGAGGCCCAGCTCACCGACGCGGCCCTGCCCCCGGTCGCCGCCGCGGCCGAGGACGCACTGCCGCGCACGACGCGGCTCAAGACGTCGCTCGCGAGCTCCGGCACCGCGCTCCTGGAGCGGGCGCGCGACGCCGGAGCCGTCCGCCCCGGCCTGGCCGCCGACGACCTGGTCCCCCTCATGTGCGGCATCGCCCACGCCGTGGCCGTCCACGGCGGCACGACCGGCGACCGGATCGACACCGGCCGCCGCTACCTCGCGACCCTGCTCGACGGCATGCGCCCCGGCCCGTCACACAGCACCTGAGCGGTGGCCGCGGGTCGGTGACGCGCGGCCACGGCGAGGGTCAGTGACGCGCGGCCACGGCGAGGGTGCGGTGGGCGGCGGCGAGGACGGCGGCGTCCACGAACCGGCCGTCGGGAAGCGCCTGCGCCCCGGGCCCGGCCCGACGGGCCGCCTCGACGATCTCCTCCGCCTCCTCGACCTCCCGCGCGGTCGGAAGGTACGCCCGCGCGATCACCGGCAGCTGCCGCGGGTGGATCGCCGCCCGCCCCAGGAACCCCAGTGCCCGCCCTCGCGCGCAGCCGGCCCGCAGCCCCTCCAGGTCCCGCACGTCCGGGTGGACGGACTGCGCCGGAGGCCGCAGCCCCGCCGCCCGGGCGGCCACCACCACCCGGGAGCGGCACCAGTCGAGCCCCGCGTCCTCCCGCACCCCGAGGTCCGCGCGCAGGTCGGCCTCGCCGAGGGAGACGCCGCCCACCGACGGATCGGCGCGGGCGATGCGGAACGCCTCCTCGACGCCCAGCGCGCTCTCCAGCAGCGGGAACAGCGGAAGCCCCGTCCGGTCCAGCGCGCTCGCCTGCCGCGCCACCCGGACCACCGTGTCCGGCGAGGTCACCTTCGGCAGCCGCACCCCGCCCAGCCCCTGGCAGGGCAGCAGCGTCTTCAGATCGGCACGCCCCTCCGGCGAGGACGGACAGTTCACCCGGACGTGTACCGGAACCGGCGGCTGCTCGGCCAGCAGCTCCGCCGTGGCGTCCCGGGCGTACTCCTTGCGGGCGGGCGCGACCGCGTCCTCCAGGTCGACGAGCACCACGTCCGCCCCCGCCCGCAGCGCCTTGGCGACCACCTCGGGCCGGTCCCCGGGCACGTACAGCAAGGTCAGCGGCGGCGCCGGCACCTCCGCGCTCACACGATCCCCTCCCGTCGCAGCGCCGCGATCTCCCGGGCGGTGAGCCCCGCCTCGGTGAGCACGGCCTCGGTGTCCGCCCCGTGCGGCCGCCCGGCCCAGCGGATCGCGCCGGGGGTCGCGGAGAGCCGGAACAGCACGTTCTGCATCCGCAGCTGCCCGAGCTCGGGGTCGTCCACGGTGGTGATGGTGCCCAGCGCCCGGTACTGCGGGTCCTCCATCACGTCCCGCACGTCCTGGACGGGAGCCACCGCGGCCTCCGCCTTCTCGAAGGCGTCCAGCACCTCCGACCGTCCGCGCCGGGCGATCCAGGCGCCGACCGCCTCGTCCAGCACGTCGCAGTGGGCGGCGCGCCCGGCACCGGTGGCGAACCACGGCTCGTCGACCAGCTCCGGCCGCCCCACCAGCCGCATCACCCGTTCGGCGACCGACTGCGCCGAGGTGGAGACGGCCACCCAGGTGCCGTCGGCGGTCCGGTAGGTGTTGCGCGGCGCGTTGTTCTGGGACCGGTTGCCGGTGCGCGGCTGGACGTGACCCAGCTGGTCGAACCAGAGCGGCTGCGGCCCCAGCACCGTGAGGATGGGCTCGATGATCGCCATGTCGACGACCTGCCCGCCGCCGGTGCGGTCCCGGGCGGCCAGCGCGGTCGTCACGGCGAAGGCGGTGGCCAGCGCGGCGATGGAGTCGGCCAGGCCGAACGGGGGCAGGGTGGGCGGCGCGTCCGGCTCGCCGGTGACGGCGGCGAAACCGCTCATCGCCTCCGCCAGGGTGCCGAAGCCGGGGCGGCGTGCGTACGGGCCGAACTGGCCGAAGCCGGTGACCCGGGCCAGCACCAGACGCGGGTTGACCGCGGACAGCTCCTCCCAGCCCAGACCCCACCGCTCCAGCGTTCCGGGGCGGAAGTTCTCCACCACGACGTCGGCGTCCCGGACCAGCCGCAGCAGCGTGTCGCGGCCGAGCGGCGCGGACAGGTCCAGGGTGATGTTCCGCTTGTTGCGGCCCAGCAGCTTCCACCACAGCCCGACGCCGTCCTTGGCGGGGCCGTGACCGCGCGAGGGGTCGGGCTTCGTCGGGTGCTCCACCTTGACCACGTCGGCGCCGAAGTCGCCCAGCATGGTGGCCGCGAGGGGCCCGGCGAACAGCGTGGCCAGGTCCAGGACCCGCAGCCCGGACAGCGGCGCGGGCCCGGCGGCGGGAGCGGGGGCGACGTCGGACAGGGGCTGGTTCATGACGTGTACCGTGCCTCGATCTCGGAGCGGTAGGGCATCGACGCCGACGCCCCCGGCCGCTGCACCGACAGGGAGGCCGCGGCGGCCGCCCAGCGCAGGGCCTCGGGCATCGGGCGCTTCTCGGTGAGGGCCACGGCCAGCGCACCGGCGAAGGTGTCGCCCGCCCCGGTGGTGTCCACCGCCCGCACCCGGGGCGAGGGGACCGGCACCGGCTCCGCGCCGCGCGCCGCCCAGAGACTGCCCGCCTCCCCGAGCGTCACCACCACCTCGGGCACCCGCTCCAGCAGCGTGAGCGCCGCCCGGCGCGGATCGGCCACCCCGGCCAGGGCGGCTGCCTCGTGCTCGTTGGGTAGCAACAGGTCGACGCAGTCGAGGAGTTCGGCGGGCAGGGGCCGGACCGGCGCGGGCGTCAGGACGGTCCGCACGCCGTGCGCGCGGGCCAGCCGGGCCGCGGCGACGACGGCCTCCAGGGGAGTCTCCAGCTGGAGCAGCAGCAGACCGGCGCCCCGCACCGCCTCCTCGTCGCGGGAAGTCAGCGAGGTCACGCCCGCGTTGGCGCCCGGGACGACCACGATGGCGTTGCCCCCCTCGTCGTCCACCACGATGTGGGCGGTGCCGGAAGGGCCCTCCGCGGTGCGCAGCCGGTCGGTGACCACCCCGGAGGCCTCCAGCGCGGAGCGCAGCCGCAGGCCGAAGGTGTCGTTGCCGACCGCGCCGATCATCGAGACGCGGGCGCCCGCACGGGCCGCGGCCACCGCCTGGTTGGCGCCCTTGCCGCCGGGCGCGGTGCGGAACTCGCGGCCGGTGACGGTCTCCCCGCGCCGCGGCGCCTTGGCCACGTAGGCGACGAGGTCCATGTTGGCGCTGCCGAGTACGACGATGTCGCCGACGGTGCTCATGAGGGGGCGCCCTCCAGGACGGTCCGGGCGGCCGGCGCCCGCTCCGGTCGCGGGCCCGGCGCGCAGAGGTGGGCGGTGGTGCGGCCGAGGGCGTCGAAGCCGACGCCGTCGAACCCGGCCACGGAGGTGGCGAGCCGGTTCTTCAGCGGCGCCGTCCACCGCTCGGGCAGCGCCCCGGGGGAGCCGGCCAGCAGCGCCGCCACGGAGCCGGCGGTGGCGCCGTTGGAGTCGGTGTCCCAGCCGCCGGACACCGCCCGGCAGACCGAGCCGGCGAAGTCCCCGTCCGCGTGGGTGAGGGCGGCGGCGATCAGGGCGGTGTTGGGCACCGCGTGCACCCAGTGGTGGCGCGCGTGCTCGGTGTGCAGCGCGTCCACCACCGCCTCGAACCCGGCCGCGTCGCCCGCGTGTTCGCCGGCCAGCCGGACGGCGTGCCGGACCGCCCGGGCGAGCCGGGAGCCGGGCGGGACGACGGCCAGCCCGGCCCGCAGACAGCCGTGCACGTCCACCCCGCCGCCCGCCGCGGCCGCGATCACGGCGGCGGCGAACATGGCGGCGTGCACACCGCTCCCGGTGTGGCTGAGGACGGCGTCGCGGTGCGCCTGCTCGGCCGCGGCGCCGGGGTCGCCGGGGTTGGTCCAGCCGTGCACGTCGGCCCGGATCAACGCGCCGATCCACTCACGGAACGGGTTGCGGTGGCGCGCGGTGTGCGGCGGCTCCACGCCGGACAGCAGGTTGCGGTAGGCGACCCGCTCCGCGGTGAACAGGCGGCCCGCTGGCAGCTCGTCCAGCCACAGACGGGCCACGTCCCCGGTGGTGAAGGAGCGGCCGTGACGGCGCAGCAGCAGCAGACCGAGCAGCGGGAAGTTGAGGTCGTCGTCCTCCGGCATGCCGTCGATGTTCTCGGCCAGCGAGGTACCGGCCGAACGGCGGTTCCAGGGGTGGGCGGCCGCCAGCTCGGCGGGCAGGCCGCGGGCGGTGAAGAAGGTGGTGAGCGGCCAGTCGCCGGTGGCCCGGGCCAGCGCCCGGATGCCCTCCAGCGGCAGCTTCTCCACCGGCTTGCCCAGCAGGCAGCCCGCCGCGCGCCCCAGCCAGGCGGCCTCCAGCCGGGCCGCGGAGGGCGGTGGGCCCGCGGCCGGGGCGGCCGGCCAGTCGGGGCAGAGCGCCTTGATCCGCTCCAGGTCGGTGGGCTCCGCCTCCGCCATCGGCGAGGGCAGTTCGGCCAGCTCGTCGAGCAGGTCCTCGGCGAGGGTGCGCAGGTAGCGCGAGACGGGCTCGGCGGAGGAGCCCGCCCGGTCGGGAGCCTCGGGGCCGCCGGCCGCGCGCCAGCGGGCGGCGACCGCGGCGACGGTCGCGGGGGAGCGGCCGTCCTGCGCGGCCTGCCGCAGCTCGTGGCCGAGCAGGTCCTCGGGCTGCACCCAGGTCAACCGGAGCACGCGGCACCTCCGATCGCGGTGAACGCGGCCTCGTGGGCGCGGCGGCGGGCGAGGTCCCGGGCGAAGACCTCACGCGCCACGGCGGCCAGGGAGCGGGCGGGGGCGTCCAGGTCGAGGCGGCTCGCCTCGGCGACCTGAGCGGCCCAGGCGGCGGGCGCGGGGGAGCCGAGCGCACCGGCCAGTGCGCCCGCCATGGTGGCGATCGAGTCGCAGTCCCGGCCGTAGTTGACCGCGCCGAGCACCGCCTGCTCGTAGTCGCCGCCGGCCACCAGCAGCATGCCGAGCGCCACCGGCAGCTCCTCGATCGAGTGCAGCCGCGACGGACGGCGGGCGCCCAGGGAGGGGGCGCGGTAGTCGGGGCCCACGGTGTCGAACGGGGCGACCGCCTCGCGCAGCGGGCCGAGCGCGGCCTCGAACTCGCCGTACCGGGCGGCCGTCCCGCAGACCGCCTCGATCGCCGCGCGGGTGCCGTCCTTGGCCAGCGACAGGCAGGCGGCGACCACCGACTCCGGGGTCGCGCCCGGCACGCAGGCCGCGGCCACGGCCGCCGCGAACACGCCCGCCGCCTCCCGCCCGTAGGAGGACTGGTGGGCGCCCGCCACCTCCAGTGCCTCGGCGTAGGCCGCCGCCGGATGAGCCGCGTTCACCAGGCCGACCGGGGCCATGTACATCGCGGCGCCGCAGTTGACGATGTTCCCGCAGCCGGCCTCGCGCGGGTCGACGTGCCCGTAGTGGATCCGCGCCACCAGCCACTTCTCGGCGAGGAAGATCCGCTGCAACGGCAGCGCCTCGGCCTCCAGTTCGGGGATCCAGCGCAGTTCGCCCATCAGGTCCGGGACCAGGTGCTCGGCGACCGCGTAGGCGTCGAGGTGGTCGCGGACGCGCTCGTAGACGCGGATCAGGGCGTGCGTCATCAAGGTGTCGTCGGTGACGTGCCCGTCGCCCTTGTGGTACGGCGCGACGGGGCGCGCGGTGCGCCACGCGTCGCCGTTCCAGGGGCCCACGACGCCCCGCACGCGGCCGCCGTGGCGTTCCAGGATCTGCTCGGGGGAGTACCCCTCGACCGGGCCGCCCAGCGCGTCGCCGACGGCCGCGCCGGTCAGGGCGCCGGCGACCCGCTCGTCCAGGGTCCGGGCGGGAGCCCCGGCCCTCGTCCCGGCCCCGGCCCCGGTCCCGGTCAGGGGAGCGGGCTCGGCGGCGGTCGGGGCGGCGGGTGCGTCCGCCGCCGCGGGGGTGGCCGTCGCGGTGGTGACGTCCGAGTCGTCGAGTGGTCCGTGGAGCGGCCTTTCGGGCGTGATGCGCGTCATGCCGGAATCATCCTCCGCCGGTGGCCGGTCGCCCCGCTTCCAGGCGTTCGGCGAGTTCCACCAGATCGGTGCCGGCGAGGCGGGGCAGGACGCAGCCGGAGAGCGAGCGGCAGGCCTGGCGCCAGGGGTCCGGCACCGCCCCGAAGCCGCCCAGAGCGCCGGTGAGCGCACCCGTGAGGGCGGGCGTGGAATCGGCCACCCGGGACAGACAGGCCGCCGCCGGCACCGCCTCGGCGAACCGCCCGCCGGACGCCAGCGCCAGGGCGAGCGCCACCGGCACGGTCTCCGCGGCGGCGATCCCGTAGCTGTACACGTGGTCCACGATCTGGTGCTCCAGCAGCGGCACCAGCGCGAACGCGCCCTCCGGGGCGCTCTCCCGGGCCAGGTGCAGGGCGTGCCGGGCGTTGCGTCCGGCCTCCGACGCGTCGGGCAGCTCGGCCAGCGCGGCGGCCACGCAGGCCTCCACGTCGGCGCCCGCCAGGGCGAGCGAGACGGCGGCGGCCATCGCGCGGGCGCCGTGCACGCCGTCGCCGTCCTGGGAGTAGCGGGCGTCGAACTCGGCGAGCTCCGCGGCGCGATGAGGATCACCCGGATGAGCGACAGCCAGGACGCACGCGCGTACACAGGCCGCGTCGTCGAAGTAGTGCGGATTGTCGTGGCCGGTGGCGGGCGGGCGCAGGCCGGTGGCCAGGTTGCCGAGTCCGGCGCGCACCGAGATCCGGGCGCGCAGCGGGATGGTGGCGGACTCCGCCTCGGGCGCCGCGCGCTCCGCCTCGGCGACCTCGTCGGCCACCGCGCTCCACGCCAGGTCGACGGCGGCCCGGATCCGGCGGTCGCGCTCCAGGTCGGCGAGGAGGGCGTCGTCGCCCGCGCGCAGCAGCGCCTGCGCGGTCCACGCCGCCCACTCGGCGTCGTCGGAGGGGCCCAGCCGCAGCGGGTCGGGCGGCTGGTTGAGGGCGATCGGCACGGGGAGGGTGGTGGTGGCGTTCTGCTCGGCGAACGCGTCCAGCTCCCGGGTGAGCCGCCGGGTCCACTCCGGCATCCGCGCCGCGCGGTGCCGGGCGGCGGGCCATCCGGCGGCGTCGCCCGCGGCGAGCCCCAGCAGCATCCCGGCCACCCGCCGCTCCCCGGGCCTCCCGGAGCCCGTCCGCCTCCGTCCCTCGGGTCGCGAGGCGGTGCCCGGGTCCTGCGCCGCGGCGCGGCGAGCGCGTGCGGCGGGGCCTGCGAGGTTCCCGCCGCCGGAGTGGGCGCCGCCGCCCGCACCGCCGGTCACCGCTCCGGGACGCGGGGTGTCGCCGGCTCCGGGGCCGGGGCCGGACGGGAGGAGCCGGCCAGGGGCGGACAGGGCGGGGGAGGCGGGGCCGGTGGACACGGGGCCTGGGTGCGCGAGCGGGCCCGGATCCGCCGGGCCAGGGGTCGCGGGCGTGAGGTCGGCCGTGAAGGCGTCCGGGGCGGAGGACGCGAGGTCGGCCGGGGTGGCGGCGGACGCGGTGAGGTCCGGGCCGGGGGCGGGGTCGGACGGGGGAGTCATGCGTGCTCCCTGGTGGAGGTGAGGAGGTCGGCGATGTCCACGACGTGCCGGCCCGCCATGGCCGGCAGACAGCTCCCGCGGACCGGGCCGATGGGGGCCGCCCACTCCTCGGGGATGGCGGCCACCCCGGAGGTCGCGCCGGCCAGCGCCCCGGCGACGGCGGCCGTGGTGTCGGCGTCGCGGCCCATGTTCACGGCGGTCAGCACCGCCTGGCGGAAGTCGCCCTCCGCGGCCGCGTACGCGCCGAAGGCGAGGGCCACGGCCTCCGGGGCCAGGTCGGTCCACGGGTAGCCCGCCACCACCACCGCGGACCGCACCGCCCGCTCCCCGCGGTGGGCGACCGCGACCGCGCGGCGCAGCGAACGGGCCGTCCACGAGTCGTCCGGGATCACCGCGAGGGCCGAGGCCACCACCGCCACCGCGGGCGCCCCGGTCATCGCTGCGGCCACCCCGGCAGCCACCGCCTGCCCGCCGTAGATGCCCTCGCCGTCGTGGCTGACCGAGCCGTCCACCGCCACCAGCCGCGCCGCCTCCGCGGGGCGGCCCGCCGCGAACACGCCGAACGGGGCGGCCCGCATGGCCAGCCCGTCGCTCCAGGCGTGCCGGTGCTGGGCGGAGACCGGCGCGGCCAGGCCCCGGCGCAGGTTCTCCAGCGTCCCGCGTTCGCTGAACCCGGCGCCCTTGAACGGCCCCTCGTCGCGGTCGGCGATCCACTCGTGCCAGGCCGCCTCCACGTCCGCGGCGGTCAGCGCGAAGCCGTGCCGGGCCAGCAACAGCCCGCAGAAGATGGCGTACTCGGTGTCGTCGGTGCCGGCCGGCTCCTCCTGGACGTACCCCGTGATGCGGCCCCAGCGGGCCCGGATCTCCGAGGGACGCAGGTTCTCCGCGGGGGCGCCGAGCGCGTCCCCCACGGCCAGGCCCAGCAGCGCTCCGCGCGCCCGCGCCCGCAGGTCCGGTGTGACGACGGCCGCCATGCGCGCCTCCTAGCGGGGAGGGGGATCCCTTGTGCCCTTGTGACGATCTGTGCCACGCCACCGCCCCGACCGACCCTCGGACACGCCGACGTCACCCGGACGACATCTGTGCGGGCTTTGCTTCGGATGAGCGGGATGGCCAAAAGTGCAGGTGAGGGCAGCCTTTCCTTGCTGGCGGGCCATGACTGAAGGGCGTAGCTTGGGGAACATCGAAAAGTAGATCCAGTCCAAACTGGCCGCGTGGCACGACGTCGTCCGCGCACCCGGCATGACCTTGAGCGGGAGACATGGCTGTTCTCGAGATGCGGGCGCCCCTGCATGAGGCGCACCGCGACAACCACACCCACCGTGACGTCAACGGCGGCTGGCTGCGTCCGGCCGTCTTCGGCGCCATGGACGGTCTGGTGTCCAACCTGGCCCTGATGACCGGCGTCGCGGGCGGCGCCGCCTCCAGCGGGACCGTGGTGCTCGCCGGGCTCGCGGGGCTGGCCGCCGGAGCGTTCTCCATGGCGGCCGGCGAGTACACCTCGGTCGCCTCCCAGCGGGAGCTGGTGGAGGCCGAACTCGACGTCGAGCGTGGCCAGCTGGCCCGCCACCCGCAGGCCGAGGAGGCGGAGCTCGCCGCCCTGTACGAGGCGCGCGGCGTGGACGCCGGAACGGCCCGCGAGGTCGCCCGCCAGCTCTCCCGCGACCCGGAGCAGGCGCTGGAGATACATGTCCGCGAGGAACTGGGCGTCGACCCGGGCGACCTGCCCTCCCCGACGGTCGCCGCGGTCTCCTCGTTCGGCTCCTTCGCGCTGGGCGCGCTGCTGCCGGTGCTGCCGTTCCTGTTCGGCGCCACCTCGCTGTGGCCCGCCGTGGTGCTCGCCCTCGTCGGGCTCTTCCTGTGCGGCGCGGTGGTCGCCAGGGTGACCGCCCGCAGCTGGTGGTTCAGCGGACTGCGGCAGCTGGTGCTCGGCGGCGCGGCGGCCGGCCTCACCTACCTTCTGGGCACCCTCATCGGCACCGCCGTCGGCTGACCGTCCCCTCCCGGCGGCCCCACGTGACCCTCCGGTCACGCCCGCCCCTGGTAACCCACCCGTAACGGCCCGTCCGGCGCGCCCGGACGGGCCCTCGCGCGCACCGCAGGCACCGCATGGCCGCCGTGTGCATGCCCCCGGTGCCGCCCCGCGATCACTCCCCGCCCCGCCGTGACGGGACACGGGGGCGCGGCCCGCGCGGCGGCAGGGCGGCGGAGGACGCGGGGCCGCAGGCACTCCGCGACCCTCCGCGCAAGGGTCCGTCGCAGGTCAACACCGTTTCGGCGGTGTGACATTCGTCCCCGCGACGTGGCTGGACAGGGGTCGTATCATGAAGGCTGCTCACATGTGTGAGGGGCTGCACGCAAGCGGCCACCCATGGTTTCGCATACGAAGCCACCGGGCATGAGCCGGAACGCGCCGGGCAAGGACGCCAGCGGCGCGCCTCTCCGAAGACGGGCGACGAAGCCTGTACCCAGGAATCGTCAGGACACCTTCCCTGGCACGTCTCCCGCATGCCCGCCGTCACCCGGCGGACCGGCGGTCACGGCTCCCCATGCGTCCGCATGGTGGAACGCGGTATCCAACTTCCGGGATTCCGTTTCACTATGTAACGCGCAGAAGAATCTTTTGCCACACAGCAGAGGGCCAACGTCGTCCCTCGGCATCAGTGCCCCCAGAGCCGCAGAGCCTGGGAGGACCTTTTCAGCCACATGACGACGACGGGAGAGCCGATGCGTACGCCGCGCCAGCCGTCCCAGCACTCCACGAACGGCCGTAACTGGTCGTACATGGATGCTCGCCCTGCTGCCCAGGGCCTCTACGACCCGCGCGACGAGCACGACGCCTGCGGCGTCGGTTTCGTGGCCAACCTGACCGGCGAGGCGAGCCACACGCTGGTCGACCAGGCACTCACCGTGCTCCGCAACCTCGAGCACCGCGGCGCCACCGGCTCCGAGCCCGACTCCGGCGACGGCGCCGGCATCCTCTCCCAGGTCCCCGACGCCTTCCTCCGCGAGGTCGCCGGGTTCGAACTCCCCGAGGCCGGCCGCTACGCCGTCGGCATCGCCTTCCTCCCGCAGGACGGCGCCGACGAGGCGGCCGCCCGCATCGACGCGATCGCCGCCGAGGAGAACCTCACCGTTCTCGGCTGGCGCGAGGTCCCCGTCGCCCCCGACCTGCTCGGCGCGACCGCCCGCTCCACGATGCCCGCCTTCCGCCAGGTCTTCGTGACCGACGGCGCCACCGCCGGCATCGAGCTGGACCGCAAGGCGTTCCTGCTGCGCAAGCGCGCCGAGCGCGAGCTGGGCGTCTACTTCCCCTCGCTGTCCGCGCGCACCATCGTCTACAAGGGCATGCTGACCACCGGCCAGCTCGAGCCCTTCTTCCCGGACCTCTCCGACCGCCGCTTCGCCTCGGCGATCGCCCTGGTCCACTCCCGGTTCTCGACCAACACGTTCCCGAGCTGGCCGCTCGCACACCCCTACCGGTTCATCGCCCACAACGGCGAGATCAACACCGTCAAGGGCAACCGGAACTGGATGAAGGCCCGCGAGTCGCAGCTGGTCAGCGAGCTGTTCGGCGAGGAGAAGCTGGAGCGGGTCTTCCCGGTCTGCACCCCCGACGCCTCCGACTCCGCCTCCTTCGACGAGGTCCTGGAACTCCTGCACCTCGGCGGCCGCTCGCTGCCGCACAGCGTGCTGATGATGATCCCGGAGGCGTGGGAGAACCACCCCACCATGGACCCGGCCCGCCGCGCGTTCTACCAGTACCACGCGGCCATGATGGAGCCCTGGGACGGTCCCGCCTGCGTCACCTTCACCGACGGCGTCCAGGTCGGCGCGGTCCTCGACCGCAACGGCCTGCGCCCCGGCCGCTACTGGATCACCGACGACGGCCTGGTCGTCCTCGGCTCCGAGGTCGGCGTCCTGGACATCGCCCCGGAGAAGGTCGTCCGCAAGGGCCGCCTCCAGCCCGGCCGGATGTTCCTGGTCGACACGGCCGAGGGCCGCGTCATCGAGGACGACGAGATCAAGCACGCCCTCGCCACCGAGCACCCCTACCAGGAGTGGCTGGAAGCCGCCGAGATCGAGCTCGAGGACCTCCCCGAGCGCGAGCACATCGTGCACACCCACGCCTCGGTCACCCGCCGCCAGCAGACCTTCGGCTACACCGAGGAAGAGCTGCGCGTCATCATCGCCCCGATGGCGAAGGCCGGCGCCGAGCCCATCGGCTCCATGGGCACCGACACGCCCATCGCCGCCCTCTCGCAGCGCCCGCGCCTGCTCTTCGACTACTTCACGCAGCTGTTCGCGCAGGTCACCAACCCGCCGCTGGATGCCATCCGCGAGGAGCTCGTCACCTCGCTGCGCTCCCCGCTCGGCCCGCAGGGCAACCTGCTGGAGCCCACCGAGGAGTCCTGCCGCAGCGTCGTCCTGCCCTTCCCGGTCATCGACAACGACGAGCTGGCCAAGCTCATCCACATCAACGCCGACGGCGACATGCCCGGCATGACCGCGGCCACCCTCTCCGGCCTCTACCGGGTCGCCGGCGGCGGCGCGGCCCTCGCCGCCCGCCTCGACGAGATCTGCGCCGAGGCCGACGCCGCCATCGCCGGCGGCGCCCGCCTCATCGTGCTCTCCGACCGGCACTCCGACGCCGAGCAGGCGCCGATCCCCTCGCTGCTGCTCACCGCGGCCGTCCACCACCACCTCATCCGCACCAAGCAGCGCACCCAGGTGGGCCTGCTGGTCGAGGCCGGCGACGTCCGCGAGGTCCACCACGTCGCCCTGCTCATCGGCTACGGCGCCGCGGCGGTCAACCCGTACCTGGCCATGGAGTCCGTCGAGGACCTGGTCCGCGCCGGAACGTTCCTCCCCGGCATCGAGGCCGAGCAGGCCATCCGCAACCTGATCTACGCCCTCGGCAAGGGCGTCCTGAAGGTCATGTCCAAGATGGGCATCTCCACCGTCGCCTCCTACCGCGGCGCGCAGGTCTTCGAGGCGGTCGGCCTCGACGAGGAGTTCGTCCACCGCTACTTCGACGGCACCGCCACCAAGATCGGCGGCGTCGGCCTCGACGTCGTCGCCCAGGAGGTCGCCGCCCGCCACGCCAAGGCCTACCCGGTCACCGGCATCGCGCCCGCGCACCGCACCCTGGAGATCGGCGGCGAGTACCAGTGGCGCCGCGAGGGCGAGCCGCACCTGTTCGACCCGGAGACCGTCTTCCGTCTCCAGCACTCGACGAAGACCGGCCGCTACGACGTCTTCAAGAAGTACACCGACCGGGTGAACGAGCAGTCCGAGCGCCTGATGACGCTGCGCGGCCTGTTCGGCTTCAAGAGCGACCGCGCCTCGATCCCCGTCGAGGAGGTCGAGCCGGTCTCCGAGATCGTCAAGCGCTTCTCCACCGGCGCCATGTCGTACGGCTCCATCTCCAAGGAGGCGCACGAGACCCTCGCCATCGCCATGAACCAGCTGGGCGCCAAGTCCAACACCGGTGAGGGCGGCGAGGACCCGGAGCGCCTGTACGACCCGGCGCGCCGCTCCGCGATCAAGCAGGTCGCCTCCGGCCGCTTCGGCGTCACCAGCGAGTACCTCGTCAACGCCGACGACATCCAGATCAAGATGGCCCAGGGCGCCAAGCCCGGCGAGGGCGGCCAGCTGCCCGGCCACAAGGTCTACCCGTGGGTCGCGAAGACCCGGCACTCGACGCCGGGCGTGGGGCTCATCTCCCCGCCGCCGCACCACGACATCTACTCCATCGAGGACCTCGCCCAGCTCATCCACGACCTGAAGAACGCCAACCCGAAGGCCCGCATCCACGTGAAGCTGGTCTCCGAGGTCGGCGTCGGCACGGTCGCGGCGGGCGTCTCCAAGGCCCACGCCGACGTGGTGCTCATCTCCGGCCACGACGGCGGCACCGGCGCCTCCCCGCTCACCTCGCTGAAGCACGCGGGCGGCCCCTGGGAGCTCGGCCTCGCCGAGACCCAGCAGACCCTGCTGCTCAACGGCCTGCGCGACCGCATCGTCGTGCAGACCGACGGCCAGCTGAAGACCGGCCGCGACGTCGTCATCGCCGCGCTGCTCGGCGCCGAGGAGTTCGGCTTCGCCACCGCGCCGCTGGTCGTCTCCGGCTGCGTCATGATGCGCGTCTGCCACCTCGACACCTGTCCGGTCGGCATCGCCACCCAGAACCCCGTCCTGCGCGAGCGGTTCACCGGCAAGGCCGAGCACATCGTCAACTTCTTCACCTTCATCGCCGAAGAGGTCCGCGAGCTGCTCGCCGAGCTCGGCTTCCGCTCCATCGACGAGGCCGTCGGCCACGCCGAGTTCCTCGACGTCACCCGCGCCGTCGACCACTGGAAGGCCCAGGGCCTGGACCTCGCGCCCCTCTTCCACGTGCCCGCGCTGCCCGAGGGCGCCGCCCGCCACCAGGTCGTCGCCCAGGACCACGGCCTGGAGAAGGCGCTCGACAACGAGCTCATCAAGCTCGCCGCCGACGCCCTCGCCGTCAACGACGCGGGCGACGTCCGCCCGGTCCGCGCCCAGGTCCCGGTCCGCAACATCAACCGGACCGTCGGCACCATGCTCGGCCACGAGGTGACCAAGAAGTTCGGCGGCGCGGGTCTGCCCGACGACACCATCGACGTCACCTTCACCGGCTCCGCCGGCCAGTCCTTCGGCGCCTTCGTCCCCCGCGGCATCACGCTGCGCCTGGAGGGCGACGCCAACGACTACGTCGGCAAGGGCCTCTCCGGCGGCCGCATCGTCGTCCGCCCGGACCGCGGCGCCAACCACCTCGCCGAGGGCTCGGTCATCGCCGGCAACACCGTCGCCTACGGCGCCACCGGCGGCGAGCTGTTCCTGCGCGGCGCCACCGGCGAGCGGTTCTGCGTCCGCAACTCCGGCGCCCTGGTCGTCTCCGAAGGCGTGGGCGACCACGGCTGCGAGTACATGACCGGCGGCCAGGCGGTCGTCCTCGGCCCGACGGGCCGCAACTTCGCGGCCGGCATGTCCGGCGGCACCGCCTACGTCCTCGACCTCGAGCTCGGGTACGTCAACGCCGGCAACCACGGAGCCGTCGAGGCCCTCGACGCCACCGACCTCGCCTGGCTGCACGACGTCGTGCGCCGCCACCAGGAGGAGACCGGCTCCACCGTCGCCGAGAAGCTCCTGGCCGACTGGGACAACGCCGGCCGGCGATTCAGCAAGATCATCCCCAGTGCCTACAAGGCAGTGCTCGCCGCCAAGGACGCCGCCGAGCGAGCCGGACTCGACGAGTCCGCGATCACCGAGAAGATGATGGAGGCGGCGACCAATGGCTGATCCCAAGGGCTTTCTCAACCACGGCCGTGAGGTCGCCCGGACCCGTCCGGTCGACGAGCGGCTGAAGGACTGGAACGAGGTCTACGTCCCCGGCTCCCTGCTGCCGATCGTCAGCAAGCAGGCCAGCCGCTGCATGGACTGCGGCATCCCGTTCTGCCACAGCGGCTGTCCGCTCGGGAACCTGATCCCCGAGTGGAACGACTACGCCTACCGCGAGGACTGGCAGAACGCCTCCGAGCGGCTGCACGCCACCAACAACTTCCCGGAGTTCACCGGGCGGCTGTGCCCGGCGCCCTGCGAGTCGGCGTGCGTCCTCGGCATCAGCCAGCCGCCGGTGACCATCAAGAACGTCGAGGTCTCGATCATCGACCAGGCGTGGGACAACGGGGACGTCGTCCCGCAGATCCCCGAGCGCCTGTCCGGCAAGACCGTCGCCGTCATCGGCTCCGGCCCGGCCGGCCTGGCCGCCGCCCAGCAGCTCACCCGGGCCGGCCACACGGTCGCCGTCTTCGAGCGCGCGGACCGCATCGGAGGCCTCCTCCGCTACGGCATCCCCGAGTTCAAGATGGAGAAGCGGCACATCAACCGCCGCATCGAGCAGATGCGCGCGGAGGGCACCAAGTTCCGCACCGGCGTGGAGATCGGCCGCGACCTCGACGCCGACAGCCTGCGCAAGCGCTACGACGCCGTCGTGCTGGCCGTCGGCGCCACCACGGCGCGCGACCTGCCGGTCCCCGGCCGCGAGCTCAAGGGCATCCACCAGGCGATGGAGTACCTGCCGCTCGCCAACAAGGTGCAGGAGGGCGACTACGTGGCCCCGCCGATCACCGCCGCGGGCAAGCACGTCGTCGTCATCGGCGGCGGCGACACCGGCGCGGACTGCGTCGGCACCGCCCACCGCCAGGGCGCGGCCTCCGTCACCCAGCTGGAGATCATGCCCCGCCCGAACGACGACCGGGACCCGGTCGGCCAGCCCTGGCCGACCTTCCCGATGCTCTACAAGGTGACCTCCGCGCACGAGGAGGGCGGCGAGCGGGTCTACTCCGTCTCCACCACCCACTTCGAGGGCGACGAGGACGGCAACGTCCAGTGGCTGCACCTCACCGAGGTCTCCTTCGTCGACGGCAAGCTCACCCCGAAGCCCGGCTCCGAGCGGAAGATCCCCGCCCAGCTGGTCACCCTCGCGATGGGCTTCACCGGCACCGACCGTGAGAACGGCCTGGTCGACCAGCTCGGCCTGGAGCTCGACGCGCGGGGCAACATCGCCCGCGACAAGAACTTCCAGACCAACGTCCCCGGCGTGTTCGTCGCCGGCGACGCGGGCCGCGGCCAGTCCCTCATCGTGTGGGCCATCGCCGAGGGCCGCAGCGCGGCGCGCGGCGTCGACCGTCACCTGACCGGCACCAGCACCCTGCCGGCGCCGATCCTCCCGGACGACCGCGCCCTGGTCGCCTGACCCGGACAGGCGCGTCGGCCCGGCCCGCCGGCCCGGGCCGACGCCGCCGAGTGCTCCTCCGCCCCGCTCCCCGTCCACGGGAGGCGGGGCGGAGCCGTTTCCGCGGAACGGGGAAAGCCGCCCGCCGGTCCGTCCCGAGGACCCCTGTGTCACTGCGTGGACACCCCCTGATGTTTTCGCAGAGTCCTGCATGACATCGCTGTGCTGCCGTTCCTCGACGACGGGTGCGCGCCGTCGCCCGTGAAGCAGCTCGCACGGCGGCGAGGGAAGGACAACGCATGCTGCAGGCGTTGGGCCTGAGCGGGAAGTACAGCGGCTCCGTCACCGCGACCGCCGGGAGCGGCGAGTCGGCGCACGCCGCTCTCGGCTTCGTCACCGCCGTGGAGCAGCACGACGTCACGCTGAACATCACCGACCGCTTCGGCAAGGTCCCGCAGGCGCTCCGCTTCACCCTGCACCGGCTGGACAACACCGTCCGGGAGACCCGCACCCTCTACGACACCGGCACGGCGTCCATGTGCGGGCTGCTGCCGCCGGCCGGGGAGCACCGCTCGACCTCCCACCTCGCCGCCGTCCCCTCCGTCCCGCTGCCCACAGCGTTCGCCCGGGCGTGGGAGGGCGCGAGGACGCGACGGGGATGATCACCGTGCCCGGGACCGGGGGGCTGCCCGCGTGAGCGGCGCGCCCCCCCGGCCGGGCGTCCCGCGTCCTCCCGTACCCTCCTGGGCAGGAGCGCCCCGGCCTGGCGGGGCGCCCGGGGGAGGGGAGCAGCGGCCATGCCCGCCATCAGCCTGACCAAGGTCGAGCAGAGCGCGCCCGCGCTGGTCGACCTGTACAAGAAGGCGGGGCGCACCGTCGCCCACCACGGGCTGGAGGGCGAACGCGCCGCCGTCCACCTGGTCGTGGACTACAGCGGCTCCATGCGGCCGTACTACAAGGACGGCAGCGTCCAGGCCCTCGCCGACCGCGTGCTGTCCCTGGCCGCCCACTTCGACGACGACGGCATCGTCCCCACCGTCTTCTTCTCCACCGAGGTGGACGCGGTCACCGAGATCGACCTCGCCCACCACCAGGGCGCGATCGACCGCGTCCTCGCCGGACTCGGTCACATGGGGAAGACCAGCTACCACCTCGCCATGGACGCCGTCATCGACCACCACCTCGACAGCGGCGCCACCGCGCCCGCCCTGGTGATCTTCCAGACCGACGGCGGCCCGATCAGCCGCCCCGCCGCGGAACGCTACGTCTGCAAGGCGGCCAAGCTGCCCATCTTCTGGCAGTTCGTCGGCTTCGGCGACCCGGACAGCAAGCAGTTCGACTTCCTGCGCAAGCTCGACGAACTCGACGTCCCCGGCAAGCGCGTCGTCGACAACGCCGGCTTCTTCCACGCGGGACAGGACCCGCTCAGGCTCTCCGACGACGAGCTCTACGAGCGCCTCCTCGGCGAGTTCCCCGCCTGGCTCCGCGCCGCCCGCGCCCAGGGCATCGTGCGCTGACCGGGTCCCCGGCACGGCTCCAACAGCCGTGCGCGCGACCGCAGTTCAGCTCAGTACATGTCAGCGCCTCGCAGTAGTGTTCGGGCCGTCGCACCTACTGTGAGGACCGAGCGAAATTGACCGAGCTGTCTCCCTTCCCCCTGCCCTTCTCCGCCCATCACCACTACGGGACACCCCGCACCCTGCGCGAGCTCCAGATGATGCGGTGCAGCGCCCACATCCGGTCGAAGCCCGAGTGGTTCGTCAAGCGGAACGACGCGGACGTCGTCGCCCGGTGGACCCGTGAGGCGGTCGAACAGGGCCTGACCGAGGCGCAGACACGGTACGTGCTCGCCGAGCTCGCCCGGTACGCCGAGCTGCGGGACGAGCGGACCGGCGTCGAGGTGTCCGCCGTGGACGGGGTGTGGCACTCGGACACCCTCGTCGAGGACGAGCTGAGGTCCAGGCTCCGTGAGGCCGTGCGGGTCCTCGAAGAGGTCCCCGACGAGGAGAAGGACTGGCACCCGGGCTCCGAAGGCCAGGTACTGGACCTGGTGCACCCCTCGCTGTTCTGCCTCGTGCGAGACGTCAGCGGCGCACCCGAGCGGGCGTGGCAGCGGCCGGACACCTCCTGGGGCCAGAAGTACGAGTTCTCCGAGCGCTTCCAGTGGCTGCCCACGGACGTCGAGGTCGGCGACGAGGGCGAGGTCACCTTCCGCTCGTACGTCAACAACGTGCACCCGGTCGACCATCGCGAGCTCGCCTCCGTACTGCCCGAACTGTTCGCGCGGGTACGCCCGTTGTTCGAGAACGTGCTCACCGACCTGAGGCGTCCGGAGATCCTGCGGATCGAGGCGGACCCCTACAGGTGGTACGACGCGACGGAGCCGGCCCCGCCCGGGAGTGACGACCCGGAGGCCTTCGCCGCGTGGCGGGAGGCGATGGACGCGTGGTACGACAACCGCCGTCCGGACGTCCCGGACGCACCGGACTACGTCCCGCCCGCCTCGCCCGACGAGACCGAGCGGGTCGACCTGCGCGGCCGGGGTCTCCAGGTCATCGTCAAGCTCGCCACCATCCACCTCACCCCGGAGCGCCCCGAGTACGCCGGAGGCTCCTGGCACGTCGAGGGGATGGAGAACGAGCGGATCGTCTCGACCTGCCTGTACTACTGGGACAACGAGAACATCACCGAGAGCCGGCTGAGCTTCCGCACGGCGCTCGACGAGCCGGAGGAGTACGAGCAGAGCGACGACGACGGCATGAACGAGGTCTACGGGCTGGAGAACGCGAGCCCGCTGAACCAGGAGCTCGGTTCCGCATCCACCCCGGCCGGCCGCTGCCTGGCATTCCCCAACGTCCTCCAGCACCGGGTCGCGCCGTTCCGCCTCGCGGACCCCGCCAGGCCCGGGCACCGGAAGATCCTCGCCTTCTTCCTGGTCGATCCGTCGCAGCGCATCGTCTCGACCTCCGACGTGCCGCCGCAGCAGCCGTGGGCCGACACGTCGACCATGACGCTGGAACAGGCCAGGCAGTACCGCGAGGAGCTGATGAAGGAGCGCAAGTTCTTCGTCGACGAGCACAACCAGCAGGTCTACGAGCGGGAGTTCTCCCTCTGCGAGCACTGACCTGCCGGGAGGCCGGCGTGGCGGGCCCGTGATGGTGGGGCCCGCGCCACGCCGGCGCTCCGACATGATCACGTGGTGAGCGAGACGAGCGCCCCGGCCGTCGAGGCCGTCGAGGCCGTCGAGTCACATGTCCGGGCGTTCTTCGCGGGCCGCTCCGTGGAGGCCGTCACGCACGACCTGGCGCCCGGGCGGCGCGAGGTGCTGCCGGTGACCCGCGCCGGGATCGGGTACCGCAGGCGGCACGGACACGAGGCGTTGGGGCGGCTCTTCGACGCGGCGGGGATCGTCCCGACGGACCCGTTCAGGGCCTCGGTCGTCCGACGCGGCCGGTCCGGTCACACTGGTCCCATGACGTACCAGCAGGAAGCACTCACCGACCCGCCGCCGGGCCTGCCGCGGCGGGTCCGGTGCCGCCTGTGCGGATCCGAGCTCCGGGACGCTGAGTCACGCCGCAGGGGCTTCGGACCGGAGTGCGACCCGGACCGCCGGTTCGGGCACCGCTCCCACGACGTCGACCAGGAGCCCCTGCCCGGCCTGTGATCCCTGCCGGAGGACCCGTTTCAGGCCGACGACGCTGCCGCGGGGCGGGGCGGGGCGTGGCGGGGCGGGGCGGACGCGCACGGGCGCGGGGGCGGCGGTGAAGGCCGCGGCTCCCGCTCGGGGAAGCACCGCCCACAACCGGAGGGACGGGCAGACCTCCCGCGACTCGCTGAACAGGCATGCGGACAGGCCGAGTCCGCCGGCGGCGAGGCCGGCCGCCTCGACCGTGCCGACGAGACCACGCGTGTGCGGACGCCCCGGCCATCCCCACGCCGTCAGGGGGCAGCGGAACGGCTCGCAAACGTCCACCGACGGTCTCGGTTCTCCCTGCACTCGGGCGCCACGCCCTCTTGTTACTGACCGGTGAGTCTGGTTTCGTGCCGTGCTACAAGGCGTGATCACCTGGACGCGAGGAGAAGCGAGCGACGTGGAGCGGGGAGCACGGACGAGGACGGAGGACTCCCTGCCGCAGGGAGTCGGTCAGGCGATACGGGAGACAGCCGGCGAGATCGCCGCGCTCCTGGCCGACGCGACGGACATGACCGGTCCCGTACCAGGGCTGGAGTGGACCGTCGGCGAGACGGCCGCCCACCTGGCACTGGCCAACGGCCTGATGGCCGATGTCGCGTCCGGCCAGGAGCGCCCCTACGGAGACGGCACGCCGCGGAGTATCGCTGCGGCCAACGCGCGGAGTCTCGCCGATTTCCCCGAACGCACGGCGGAACCGCTGGCTGCGATGATCGTGGAGCAGGCCGACAGATTCCTGGACGCGGTGGGTCGAGCCACGACCCACGGGACCGCGGCGCAGACGTTCCTGACTCCGCTGGGCCCCCTGGACCACAGCACCTTCGCCTCGTACCTGCTCACCCATATGCTGGGCCACGGTTACGACCTCGCCCGCGGACTGCGCCGACCGCACATGATCAACGCGAGCCGGGTCGAGTTGTGCCTGCCGTTCCTGCAGACAGCGATGCCGCGTCTTTCCGCCGCCCCCGAACTGACGGCCCGTTACACCCTGCGTCTCAGGGGAGGCACGACATTCGGCGTCACGTTCACCGACGGCACGGTCGAGGTGCTACCGCGCGCGCCGGAACGTCCGGACTGCACCATCGTCACCGAGCCGGTCGCCTTCCTCCTCATGGGGCTGGGGCGCATGAGCCCGTGGCAGGCCATGGCACGCGGAGCCGTACTCGCCTGGGGCCGCAGACCCTGGCTCGCCCTCCGCTTTCCCGAGCTGTTCCACGTACCCTGACCACGGCGCCACGGCGCCACGGCGCCACGGCGCCCCGGCGCCACGGCGCCACGGGCCCGGCCCCGAGACCCCGTCGCGGCGAACCGGGCCCAACGCCCTGTCGTCAGGCGGTCCCGTACGGCGTCACACACCTGGGTCCTGGGTCGCGACGCATCACGGCCGGAGGCGCCGGCCGGACCGTGGCCCGCGCCACCCGCGGGCCGGAGCCCCCACGCTCAGAGCGGAGCCGTGTCGCCCGGGGAGCCGACCGCATGGAACCCCACCTCACCGAAGTCGTCGCCCTGCTGCGGCAGGCGTTCCCCGCGGGGATCGACGGGGACGACCGGCTGCCGTTGCTCGCGGCGCTGTCCGAAGGGCTCTGCGAGGAGAACGTCGGCCGCGTCGGAGCGGCGTTCCTGGGGGCGGACCGGCACACGGTGGAGAACGACGCCGCCCGCCCGCTGGACAGCGCGCAGTTGGAGCGTGCCGCCGCGCTGCGCGGGCGCCTCGCACGGTACGGCTGGGACCCGGACGAGAGCTGAGCGGCGCCGTACGGGTCACGGCGGCAGCCCACACTGTGGAACCCCGCCACCAGGCGTTCGTCCCGCCGCCTACAGTGATCGACCATGACGACCAGCAACAACGCCCCCGTCGACCCCGCCGTCCGCGAGGAGCTCGGCCGCCTGCGCGACAGCATCGACAACATCGACGCCGCCGTCGTCCACATGCTCGCCGAACGCTTCAAATGCACCCAGCAGGTCGGCTTCCTCAAGGCCAAGCACCAACTGCCGCCCGCCGACCCGAACCGCGAGTCCGAGCAGATCGCCCGCCTGCGGCGGCTCGCCGAGAGCGCCAAGCTCGACCCCGCCTTCGCGGAGAAGCTGCTCAACTTCGTCATCGCGGAGGTCATCCGCCACCACGAGCGCATCGCCGAGCAGACCGACGACAGCGGCGACGGCACCGGCGACGGCACCGGCGACGGCACCCCTGCCTGACCCCGCCGCCGCCCCCGTGCGCCCCGCCACGCCCCGCACGCCCGGGGCAACGAGCGCATAACCCCCCTGCGCACACAGCCCCGCATCAGGCAGCATGTGCCCATGTCCGTACTGACGCGCGACGAAGCGCAGACCCGAGCAGACCTCCTCACGGTCCAGCACTACACCGTGGCCCTCGACCTCACCACCGGCGAGGACACCTTCGACTCCCGGACCACCGTCCGGTTCACCGCGCGCGCCGACGCGGACACCTTCGTCGAGCTCAAGCCCGCCGCACTGCGCACCGCCACGCTCGACGGACACCCGATCGACCCGGCCGCCCTCGACGAAAACCGGCTGCCCCTCACCCTCACCGCCGGCGAGCACGAACTCGTCGTCGACGCCGCCATGCGCTACTCCCGCACCGGCGAAGGCATGCACCGCTTCACCGACCCCACCGACGGCGAGAGCTACGTCTACACGCAGCTCTTCCTCGACGACGTCCAGCGCGTCTACGCCGCCTTCGACCAGCCCGACCTCAAGGCCACCTTCGACGTCACCGTCAAGGCGCCCGAAGGCTGGACCGTCCTCGCCAACAGCCGCACCACCCACGACGGCGACGGCACCTGGACCGCGGCCACCACCCCCGCCATCTCCACCTACCTGCTGGCCGTCGCCGCGGGCCCCTGGCACTCCATCCGCACCCAGCACCGCGGACTGCCCTTCGGCATCCACTGCCGGGCCAGCCTCGCCCCCCACCTCGAGACCGACGCCGACGAGATCCTCGAGATCACCACCCGCTGCTTCGACCGCTACCACGCCAAGTTCGACGAGCCCTACCCCTTCGACTCCTACGACCAGGCGTTCGTCCCCGAGTTCAACGCCGGCGCCATGGAGAACCCCGGCCTCGTCACCTTCCGCGACGAGTTCGTCTACCGCTCCGCCGTCACCGACACCGAACGCCAGACCCGCGCCATGGTCATCGCCCACGAGATGGCCCACATGTGGTTCGGCGACCTCGTCACCCTGCGCTGGTGGGACGACATCTGGCTCAACGAGTCCTTCGCCGAGTACATGGGCTACCAGACCCTCGTCGAGGCCACCCGGTACACCGACACCTGGACCGAGTTCGCCGTCACCCGCAAGAGCTGGGGATACGACGCCGACCAGCGGCCCTCCACCCACCCCGTCGCCCCCGACGACGTCCCCGACACCGCCGCGGCGCTCCTCAACTTCGACGGCATCTCCTACGCCAAGGGCGCCAGCGCCCTGCGCCAGCTCGTCACCTGGCTCGGCGAGAAGGACTTCCTGGCCGGCATCAACACCCACTTCGCCCGCCACAAGTTCTCCAACGCCAGCCTCGCCGACTTCCTCGACTCCCTGGCCGCCCACACCGACCGCGACGTCCACGCCTGGGCCGACGCCTGGCTGCGCACCAGCGGCGTCGACACCCTCACCGCGACCGTCGACACCGAACCCGGCCACTGGAGCCTCGCCCTCGGCCACCAGGGCAGCCGCCCCCACCGCATCACCGTCGCCGTCTACGACCGCGTCCTGGGCACCGACCGCACCCTGGTCCTGCGCGAACGCCACGAGACCGACGTCCCCGGCGGGCCCGAGACCCACACCGGCGTCCGCCCCGCCCTCGTCGCCCCCAACGACCACGACCAGACCTACGCCAAGATCCGCCTCGACGCCGACTCCCTGGAGACCGTCCTGGGCGGACTCTCCCAGGTCCCCGACGGCCTCACCCGCGCCGTCCTGTGGAACACCCTGCGCGACATGGTCCGCGACGGCGAACTCGCCCCCCTCGACTACCTGCGGACCGCGAGCGCCCACCTCCCCGAGGAGAGCGACCTCGCCATCGTGCAGGGCGTCCTCACCTTCGCCCGCGTCCAGATCGCCGACCGCTACCTCGCACCCGGCCGCCGCGCCGAGGCCCTCGCCCTCATCGGCGAACTCTGCCGCGACCTCCTGCGCCGCACCGAGGACGGCTCCCAGCCCGGCCTGCGCCTCACCGCCGTCCGCCACCGCATCGACAGCGCCCTGCGCCCCGACACCCTCACCGCCTGGCTCGCCGACGACACCGTCCCCGGCGGCCCCGAACTCGACCCCGAACTGCGCTGGCGCATCCTCGCCCGCCTCGCCCTCCTCGGCGCCGCCGACGAGGACGCCATCGCCGCCGAACTCGAACGCGACCCCAGCGCCACCGGCCAGGAAGGCGCCGCCCGCTGCCGCGCCGCCCTCCCCGACGCCGAGGCCAAGAAGCGCGCCTGGGACGCCATGTTCCGCGACGACGACCTCTCCAACTACCTCTTCACCGCCACCGCCAAGGGCTTCTGGCAGCCCGAACAGGCAGACCTCACCGCCGAGTACGTCACCCGCTTCTTCACCGACGCCCCGGCCGTCGCCCGCCGCAGGGGACCCGCCATCGCCGAGGCCGCCGGCCACTGGGCCTTCCCCGCCCACGCCGTCGACCAGGACACCCTGCGCCGCGGCAGGCAGACCCTCGACGGCGACGACGTCACCCCCGCGCTGCGCCGCAAGCTCACCGACCAGCTCGACGACCTCGCCCGCGCCCTGCGGGTCCGCGAGGCGAGCTGACCGCACCGGACGGAGAAGGACAGGGGACGCGGGCCGGCCGCCCGCGTCCCCACACCCCCGCGGTCGTTAGCACTCCGGACCCCCACGGAGGACGACCACCCATGACACACCCCGCACCGGACGACACCGCCCGCGAGCTCCCGGCCGCTCCCGAGCAAGGGGAACCCTCACCGCGCGACCTGGTCGGCATCGGCATCGGCCCCGCCAACCTCTCCCTCGCCGCCCTCGCCCAGCCCCTCGACCAGCTCGACACCGCCTTCTACGAACGCCGCCCCGGCTTCGACTGGCACGCCGGCCTCCTCATCGAGGGCACCACGCTCCAGGTCCCCTTCCTCGCCGACCTGGTCACCCTCGTCGACCCCGCCAGCCCCTGGAGCTTCCTCAACCACCTCAGGGCCAAGGACCGGCTCTACCCCTTCTACTTCGCCGAACGCTGGCACATCCACCGCGCCGAGTACGACGCCTACTGCCGCTGGGTCAGCGAACGCCTCCCCGGCCTCCACTTCCGCCACCGGGTCGACACCATCCGCTGGAACCCCCGCCGCGCCCTCTTCGAGGTCGACCACACCCGCCTCGACCCCGACGGCCGGCCCCACAGCCGCCACCGCACCCCGGCCCGCCACATCGCCCTCGGCATCGGCACCGAACCCCACGTCCCCGAACCGCTGCGAGCCCTCACCGACGACGCACGCACCCCCGTCGTCCACTCCGGCGACTACCTCCACCACCGCGACACCCTGCTCGCCGCCCGGCACGTCACCGTCATCGGCACCGGACAGTCCGGCGCCGAGGTCTTCCTCGACCTGCTCCGCCACCGCCCCGCCGGCCTCGAGAACATCCACTGGCTCGGCCGCACCCCCGCCTTCGCCCCCATGGAGTACTCCAAGCTCGGGCTCGAACACTTCACCCCGGACTACACCCGCTACTTCCACCAGCTCGACGAACCCGTCCGCGACCAGCTCGTCGCCGGCCAGTGGCAGCTCCACAAGGGCATCGACACCGACACCATCGCCGCCATCCACGACGAGCTCTACCGCCGCACCCTCGACGGCGGCCGCCCCGACACCCACCTCACCCCCGCCGTCCACGTCCACACCGCACAACGCACCACCGAGGGAACCGTCCGCCTCGGCCTCGAACACACCCAGCAGCGCACCCGCGCCACCCTGGAGACCGACGCCGTCGTCCTCGCCACCGGCTACCGCCAGCGCCCCCTGGACCCCCTCCTCACCGGCCTCGCCCCCCACCTGCGCCGCGACAACGCCGGCCGCCCCCAGATCGACGAGCACTACCGGCTGCGCCTCGACGACAGCATCACCGGCCACGTCTACGTCCAGAACGCCGAACTCCACACCCACGGCGTCGGCGCACCCGACCTCGGCCTCGTCGCCTGGCGCAGCGCCACCATCCTCAACACCCTCACCGGCAAGGAGGTCTACCGGCTGCCCCGGCGCACCGCCTTCACCACCTTCGGCCTGTGCTGACCAGCCCACCCGGCGGAGCACGGAGGCACGGGGAGCGCGGAGGAGGACGAGGGGGGACGAGGGAGGGCGGGGGAAGAAACGCCGACGGCGCCGGCGGGAGAACCCGCCGACGCCGCCGACCGGACCACAGCCCGGCCCCGCACCACAGGAACTAGAAGACCGGGACGCCGTCCCGCGTCAGACGCCAGTCCACCGACGCGAAGTCCTTCGGGTCCAGCACACCCTTCGCCGTCACCCACTCCGCGATCCGCGTCCGGATCTCCGTCGACTCCGCCCACACCTCGGGCGCCGACGCCACGTGCGGGTACGCGCTGCCGCCGTTCGCCCGGTAGTTGTTCACCGCCATCACGAACTTCTTGTCCGCCGGCACCGCCGCGCCCTCGAACGTCAGGTTCTTGATCCGCGAACCCGCCGGCTGCGCGATGTCGATGTCGTACTTCACGCCCGACACGTAGTCGTACGCGTAGTCCGGACGGTTCCCCGCGTTCGTCAGCGTGTTCACGTCCACCGGCGCGCCCGGAGCGACCTGCGCGTAGTACAGCGCCGAGAACTCCAGGTAGTCCTTCAGCTGCGCACCCGTCAGGACCTTCGCCACCAGCGTGTTGTCGTACACGTACAGGCTCGACAGGTCCCGGATCGTCACCTCGCCCGCCGGGATCTCCGACGTCCGCGAGAACGGCGACGCCTGCGCCACCACCGGCAGCGAGGCGTACTCGGTGCCGGCCAGCGCGGCCTTCACCACGTCCTCCTGCACCTTCGCGATCAGGTCGATGATCGGCTCGTCCTTGTACCGCGCCTCCACCGTCGTCAGCGTCACCGTGGCCGTGCCGACCACCTGGTTGACGTACTCGACGACCGCGTCGTGCTGCTCCTGCAGCAGCCCCACGATCTCCGGGTCCTCGACCGCGTCCTTGGAGTCGCGCAGCGACGCCTTCACCGACTCCACCGACCAGCGGCCCTTGTCGAAGACCAGCTCGATGTCGAAGAGCGACAGCCGCTCACCCCACATCAGCGGCTCGGACAGCACGACCTCCTTGCCCGACTCCTCGTTCACCACCCGCAGCTCGGCGATCTCCTTGTGGGCGTGACCCACCAGGATCGCGTCGATGCCCGGAACCAGCCGCGCCACGTTCGCCGCGGAGTTCTCCACATACGGAAGCTGGTCGCTCCACGAGGACGTGCCCGAGGTGCCCGAGTGCGCCGAGACGATCACCACGTCCGCGCCCATCGCCCGCAGCTTCGGCACCCACAGCGCGGCCTGCTCCTCCAGACCCGGGAACTTCAGCTTGCCCTGCACATAGGCCTTGTCCCAGATCGCGATGCCCGGGTTCGTCAGACCCAGGACCGCCACCTTCACCGGACGCGCCGAACCGGGGACGTGGAAGGACTTGAGGAAGTACGGGGGGAACGCCGGCTTCAGCGTCGTCGCGTCCACCGCGTTGGCGCCGAGCAGCGGGAAGTCGCACTGCGACTCGAACTTCCGCAGCAGCTCGATGCCGTAGTTGAACTCGTGGTTGCCCAGCGCGACCGCGTCGTAGCCGATCTTGTTCATCGCCCGCGCCATCGGGTGCACCGGACCGCCCGCGGCGGTGATCGGGTCCACCTTGGCGTAGTAGTACGTCAGCGGCGTGCCCTGGATGGTGTCACCGGCGTCGATCAGCATCGTCCGCCCGGCGCCCTTCTCCTGGCGCACCTCCTTCACCAGGGAGGAGATGCGCGCCAGACCCAGCGCGTTGCCCGCCGCGTCCTTGTACTGGGCGTCCTTGTAGTAGTCCCAGTTGAAGACGTTGCCGTGCAGGTCGGTGGAGCCCATCACCGTCAGGGAGAAACGCTTCCCCGGACGACCCTGGGCCTCGACGGCCGCCACCGGGGCCGCCTGAGCGGCCGGAGCTCCCATCACACCTCCCGCCAGCGCCACACCCGCACCCGTCACAGCGGACTTCTTCAGAAACTTCCGGCGATCCAACGCCATGCTCCCGCACCTTCCCGACAACACATCCGGACAACAAGCCCAACGCTCAATACCAACGCGCGTAGATTCTTCACCACGCGCCCCCGTCGCCGACAGATCCGCCAGGTTGCGATCCGGTAAGCGACCAGCCAAAACCCGGCAACCCGCACCCGCGCCTGCCACCGTGACGCCCATGAGCGCCGAACCCGCCACCGAAGCGACGCCCCTCCCCGCCGCCGGCCCCACCGCCGAACACCCCCGCGTCGCCGTCCGCGGCGAGGCCCACCTCGAGGTCGACCCCGAGGTCGCCCGCATCACCCTCACCGTCACCGCTCGCGGCACCGACCGCCGCGACGCCGTCGGCAACCTCACCCGACGCAACAACGCCGCCCTCGAACTCCTCAAGACCTACGGCGACGCCGTCGCCCACACCGAGACCGGCACCCTCTCCATCACCCCCGAGACCGCCCAGCGCGGCCGCGGCGAACGCATCCGCGCCTACAACGGCCGCGTCACCCTCACCGCCGAGATCACCGACTTCACCGTCCTCGGCGAACTCACCACCCGCCTCGCCGACCTCGACCACACCAGCGTCCACGGCCCCCACTGGTCCCTGCGCCCCGACTCGCCCGCCCACCGCCGCGCCCGCCAGGAAGCCGTCCGCCAGGCCGTCGTCCGCGCCCGCGAATACGCCGAGGCGCTCGGCACCACCCTCACCGGCGTCATCGACATCGCCGACATCGGCGCCGACACCGGCGCCGCCTCCCGCAGCGGTGGCCGACCCGGCCTCGGCGGACCCGCGGCCGCCCCCGGAGCTTCCCGCGGAGCCGCCGAGGAGCCCGCCCTCGCCCTCGAACCCCGCCGCCAGCACGTCCGCGCGACCGTCAACGCCCGCTTCACCATGGCCCCGCCGACGCTCTGAACCGGTCCCGATATCGAACCCTCATTCACCTCAACCACTGTTGCCGTGCAGGTTGTTGAACAGAACGCCAACACGAACGGCCTACCCGCCGGTAAGCCCTAGGGTCGAACCATGCGCCGAGCAAAAATCGTCTGCACCCTGGGGCCCGCCACCCACGCCTACGACCGCGTCAAGGCACTCGTCGACGCCGGCATGGACGTGGCCCGCTTCAACCTCAGCCACGGCAGCTACGCCGAACACGAGGAGCGCTACCACCGCGTGCGCCAGGCCGCCGACGACACCGGCCGCAGCGTCGGCACCCTCGCCGACCTCCAGGGCCCCAAGATCCGCCTTGGCAGCTTCCGCGAAGGCCCCGTCCTGCTCGAGCGCGGCGACGCCTTCACCATCAGCGTCGAACCCGGCGCCGAGGGCGACCGTCACCGCTGCGGCACCACCTACCACGGCCTCGCCAACGACGTCGCCGTCGGCGAACGCGTCCTCGTCGACGACGGCAAGGTCACCCTCGAGGTCCGCCGCATCGAAGGCCCCCTCATCCACACCGTCGTCGTCGAAGGAGGCATGGTCTCCGACCACAAGGGCCTCAACCTCCCCGGCGTCGCCGTCTCCGTGCCCGCCCTCTCCGACAAGGACGAGGCCGACCTGCGCTGGGCGCTGCGCACCGGCTTCGACGTCATCGCCCTCTCCTTCGTCCGCAGCGCGCTCGACGTCAAGGACGTCCACCGCATCATGGAGGAGGAAGGCCGCCGGCTCCCCGTCATCGCCAAGATCGAGAAGCCCCAGGCGGTCGAGAACATCGAGGAGATCGTCGCCGCCTTCGACGGCATCATGGTCGCCCGCGGCGACCTGGGCGTCGAACTGCCCCTGGAACAGGTGCCGATCGTGCAGAAGCGGGCCATCAAGCTCGCCAAGCGCAACGCCAAGCCCGTCATCGTCGCCACCCAGATGCTCGACTCGATGGTCGACAACTCCCGGCCCACCCGCGCCGAGGCCTCCGACGTCGCCAACGCCGTCATCGACGGCACCGACGCGGTCATGCTGAGCGGCGAGACCAGCGTCGGCAAATACCCCGTGGAGACGGTGCGCACCATGGCGCGCATCGTCGAGGCGGCCGAGGAGGACATCCTCGCCAAGGGACTGCCCCCGATGACCGAGCGGAACAAGCCGCGCACCCAGGGCGGGGCGGTGGCCCGCGCCGCGGCGGACATGGGCGACTTCCTCGGCGCCAAGTTCCTCGTCGCCTTCACCCAGTCCGGCGACACCGTGCGCCGGCTCGCCCGCTACCGCTCCCCGATCCCGGTCCTCGCCTTCACCCCCGAGCCCGCCACCCGCTCCCAGCTCAGCCTCACCTGGGGCGTCGAGACCTTCCTCGGCCCGCACGTCGACTCCACCGACGCGATGGTCGACCAGGTCGACGAGCTGCTCCTGAAGTACGGGCGCTGCGCCAAGGGCGACACGGTGGTCATCACGGCGGGCTCCCCGCCCGGGGTCTCCGGCACCACCAACCTGGTGCGGGTCCACCACATCGGGGTGGACTGACCGCCCGGGGGTCAGTACTTGGGGCCGACGTGGGCGTCCATCAGCGCGACCGACGCCTTCCGGGCGACGGAGACGTTGAAGGGGTTCCCGTTGCGGGAGCAGACCTTCCACTCGACGCCGAGCCGATCGAGGGTGTCGGTGAACAGGCGCCGGATGTCGGCGGAGACGTTGGTGAAGAAGTACCGGGGATACTCGTAGCGCTTCACCTCGCCGCCCACCGTGCGGGTCGTCCAGTTGGTGACGCGGCACCCGTCGGAGTGGATCAGCCCTCGGACGAACTCCCAGGGGTGGGCCTCCACGACGGACTGCTGCCACGGGGCGAGGACGATGGCTCGGTCGTGCTTGCGTCCCGGGCCGTGCTGCGGGAAGAGGCAGGTCCAGTGCTTGCTGGCCATGGTCACCATCGTGCAGCCCTGTTTCGGTACACGGAACGCGCTGTGGTCGGGCCGGACCGCGCGAAGCGCGCTCTCGCACGCGTCGATCAGGCCCGGCCAGGCGTCGGCGCAGGCGATCCGCATGACGTAACTCGACGCGCGGCTCCTGCTGATGCATCCATCGCCGAGGTAGAGCCCCAGCAGGTACGAGTAGGCGGCGGGGTCGCCGGGCGGCTGCGGAATCGGCAGGCACCGCTCGCAGGAACCGCCCGTGCGCTGAAGGGGGATCAGCCGCACCTGCCATTCCCGGATCGCGGCGCGGGAGACACCCAGTTCCTTGCTCACGGAGTTGAGACTCCGGCCCTGGGCGACGAGGGCGAGGGCTCGTGCTCGTGTGGCGATGTGGTGCATGCGCTCACTGTCAGGTACTAGTGAGGGCGGCGCACAGCAAAAAGCGGATGTTCACCGAAAGGGAAGCATCCGCCGAATTTGCTGCCTTCGCATCGAAGGAAAGTGCCCCGGGTGGGATTCGAACCCACACTGAATACCTTTTGAGGGTATCGTCTCTGCCGATTGGACTACCGGAGCTCCTGCGAATCCAAGGTTCCTTAGGACCCGCTGTGTCTTTACCTTACCGCAGCTAGGTAAGGTCTTGTCAGCAGTACCCTGCCCTGATGCCCGAGGAGCCAGCGTGACCGCCCCCGAGTCCCCGCAGCCCGTTGAAGACGACGACAAGTCCCACGTCCCCCCGCAGACCACCCGTGTGGTGATCGCCGAGGACGAGGCCCTGATCCGGCTGGATCTCAAGGAGATGCTGGAGGAGGAGGGCTACACGGTCGTCGGTGAGGCCGGGGACGGCGAGCGGGCCGTGGAGCTGGCGCGGGAGCACCGGCCGGACCTGGTGATCCTGGACGTGAAGATGCCCAAGCTGGACGGCATCTCCGCCGCGGAGAAGATCGCCGAGGAGTCGATCGCCCCCGTGCTGATGCTGACCGCGTTCTCCCAGCGCGAGCTGGTGGAGCGGGCGCGGGACGCCGGCGCGATGGCGTACCTGGTGAAGCCGTTCTCGAAGAGCGACGTGGTGCCGGCGATCGAGATGGCGGTGTCCCGCTTCACGGAGATGAAGGAGCTGGAGAAGGAGATCGCCGATCTCTCCCAGCGGCTGGAGACCCGCAAGCTGGTGGACCGGGCGAAGTCGATCCTGCAGACGGAGTACGGGCTGAGCGAGCCGGCCGCGTTCCGGTGGATCCAGAAGACGTCGATGGACCGCCGGATGTCGATGCAGCAGGTCGCGGAGGCGGTTATCGCGGACTCCGAGGAGAAGAAGGCCGGCCGCGGCTGACCGCGGGCGGCGGCGTGCGTGAGGTGCGACGGGCGAGGCCCGTACCCCGGTTGCCGGGGTACGGGCCTCGTGCGTGGTGCGGGCGGCGGGGCGGTCAGTCCTCGCCGAGGTAGGCCTTGCGGACGGACTCGTCGTGGAGGAGTTCCCGGCCGCTGCCGGTGAGGGTGATCTTGCCGACCTCCATCACGTAGCCCTGGTCGGCGAGCGAGAGCGCCGCCTGGGCGTTCTGCTCGACGAGCAGGATGGTGGTGCCCTGGGACTTGAGCTCGGTGATGGTCGCCATGATCTTCTGCATCATGATCGGCGAGAGACCCATGGAGGGCTCGTCGAGCATGAGCAGCTTGGGCTGCGACATCAGGGCGCGGCCCATGGCGAGCATCTGCTGCTCGCCGCCGGAGAGGGTTCCGGCGGCCTGCCTGCGGCGTTCCCCGAGGATGGGGAAGAGGTCGTAGGCGCGCTGGATGTCCTTGGCGATGCCGGCCTTGTCGTCGCGGAGGTAGGCGCCGAGCCGCAGGTTGTCCTCGATGGACATGCGGGGGAAGATGTGGCGCCCTTCGGGCGAGTGGGCGAGGCCGAGGCTGACGACCTTGTGCGCGGGGACCTTGCTGAGGTCCTTGCCCTCGAAGCGGATGTTGCCGCCGCTGGGCTTGAGGAGTCCCGACAGGGTGCGCAGGGTGGTGGTCTTGCCGGCGCCGTTGGTGCCGATGAGGGTGACGACCTGGCCGGCGTCGACCTTGAAGCTGATGCCCTTGACGGCTTCGATCTTGCCGTAGGCGACGCGGAGGTCCTCGACCTCGAGGAGTGCGGTCATCGGTCGTTCTCCTTGCCGGTTCCGGCGTCGTCCTGCTCCGTGCCGTCGGCCCGGGGGGCCTCGGGTGCGGGGGCGGGTGCGGCGCTGTCGGCGGCGGTGGTGTCTTCGTAGGGTTCGCCGAGGTAGGCGGCGATGACGCGTTCGTCGCGCTGGACGACTTCGGCGGGGCCCTCGACGATCTTCTCGCCCTGGACGAGCACGGCGACGCGGTCGCACAGGTTCATGATGAACCGGATGTCGTGCTCGATCACGACGATGGCGATGCCGCGGTCGCGGATGGCGAAGACGAGTTCCTCGGTGGCCCGGGTCTCGGCGGGGTTCATGCCGGCGGTGGGCTCGTCGAGGAGGAGGAGGCCGGGCTCGCTGGCGAGGGCGCGGGCGATCTCGAGCTTGCGCTGCTCGCCGTAGGGGAGGTTGCGGGCGAGGTGGTCGGCCTTGTGGTCGAGGCCGACGAACTCGAGGAGTTCCATGGCCTTCTCGCGGGACTCCTCCTCGGCCCGCTTGAAGCCGGGCAGGCGCAGGAGGGCCGACCAGAGGCCTTCCTTGGTCCTGGTGTGGCGGCCGACGAGGACGTTCTCCAGAACGGTCATGTTGGCGAAGAGCCGGATGTTCTGGAAGGTCCGGGCGATGCCCGCCTGGGTGACCAGGTGCGGCTTGGGCGGGAGGACGGTGTCCTTGTACCGGACCGTGCCGCTGGTGGGGACGTAGAGGCCGGTCAGGCAGTTGAAGAAGGTGGTCTTGCCCGCGCCGTTGGGTCCGATGAGTCCGACGATCTCGCCGCTGTTGACGGTGAGGTTGACGTCGCGGACGGCGGTGAGGCCGCCGAACTTCATGGTGACGCCGGTGACGTCGAGGACCTTGGTGATGGTCGCTGCGGTGGTGCTCGTAGTGGTCATGGCGGTCACGCCCCTGCCTTGGCGACGCCGGTGGCGCCCTCGGGAAGCGTCGCGTCGTCCGGTACGTCGGTCTGTCCGGTCTCGTGGAACTCCAGCTGCTTGCGGCGGTCGGCGACCAGGCCTTCGGGGCGGAAGCGCATGAGGAGCATGAGCGCGATGCCGAAGAGCAGCAGCTGCCACTCCGCCATGAACTGGAGTTTGGCCGGGATGAGGTAGAGCAGGGCGGCGCCGATGAGGGGGCCGCTGATGGTGCCCATGCCGCCGAGGATGACGGCGGCGAGCAGGAAGGCCGAGTTGGGCGGCACGGAGCCGGCGAACTGGTACTGCTCGGGCGTGATGCTGTAGGAGACGTGGGCCTGGACCGAGCCGGCGAGGCCGGCGAGGCCGGCGCCGAGGGCGAAGGCGAGCAGCTTGAGCCGGAAGCCGTTGATGCCCATGGCGGTGGCGGCGGTCTCGTCCTCGCGGATGGCGACCCAGGCGCGGCCGATGCGGGATTCCGCGGAGCGGCGGAAGACCATCACGACGATCGCCGTGAAGAGGAGCATCAGCAGGTAGTAGTTGCCGGGGCGGGTCAGCTGGAAGCCGAGGACGTCGTGCGGCAGCCCGAAGTTGAACCCGAAGAGTTCGAGGTCGGGGATGTTGGGGATGCCGTTGGAGCCGTTGGTGACGTCGGGTCCGCTGGTGCCGTTGAGGCTGTTGACGGTGATGCGGAAGATCTCACCGAAGCCGAGGGTGACGATGGCGAGGTAGTCGCCGCGCAGCCGCAGGGTGGGGGCGCCGATGAGGACGCCGAAGATCAGGGACGCGGCGACGCCGGTGAGGGCGGCGGCCCAGAAGGGGAAGTGGACGCCGATGGTCGACTGCGGGGAGCCGGAAACCAGGGCGGCGGCGTAGGCGCCGACGCCGAGGAAGGCGACGTAGCCGAGGTCGAGGAGGCCGGCGAGGCCGACGACGACGTTGAGGCCCAGGGCGACCGTGGCGAAGATCAGGATGTTGGCGCCGATGAGCGCGAACTGGTCGTTGGTCTGGGTGAAGGGGAAGCAGATGGCGGCGGCGAAGGCCGCGGTGAGGGTGACGGTGCGGTGCTTGGCGGTGAGTGCCGAGAGCCGCTTGAGGAGTCCGGCGCGCAGGACGGCGGCGAAGCCGAAGGCGGCGAGGACGACGAACCCGATGAAGAGTTCGGAGTACTCGGTGGCGATGCCGTAGGCGAAGATCCACAGGCCGATGCCGAAGGCGGCGGTGATGATCAGGATCTCGGCCCAGGCGGGGAGGTCCTTGGCGCGGGCCGGGTCGGGCGCGGAGAACGCGTTGCGGAACCTGCCCAGGGCGTCGGCGTGGTCGTCGTGGGGCTGGTCGGCGGGGAGGCCGAGGGCGCCGATGACGGCGAGGAGGGCGCCTGCGCCGGCGAGCCAGCCGCCGGGCTCGAGGTTGACGAGGCCGCCGAGTTCGTAGCTGATGGCGCCGATGGCGTAGCCGGTCACGCCGAACACGCTGAGGGCGGCGAGGCGGACGGGGCTGTTGGTGCCGCCGGGGGTGAGCCAGGCGAGGCCCCGGATGCGGTATCCGGAGAGGGTGAACAGCAGGGTGAGGACGGCGCCGACGAGGGTGAGGACCTGGAGGCCGCCGGGGTAGCCGGTGACGGTGAGGTCGCCGGGGAAGGCGCTGGTCCAGGTCCAGGGGAGGAAGGTGCCGGCGAGGGCCAGGACGGCTCCGGCGAGGGTGACGACGCGTGCCGTGGAGGCCGGCAGGGAGATGAGCGGGCTGGTGTTCGTGCTGGTCATCGGTATCACGCCCTGTCCGCGACGCGTTCGCCGAGCAGGCCTTGGGGCCGGACCAGGAGGACGATGATGAGGAGGGCGAAGGCCCACACGTCCTTCCAGCCGCCGCCTCCGAAGAGTTCCATGCCGGGGATCTCGCTGATGTAGCCGGTGGCGAGGGACTCGGCGACGCCGAGGACGACGCCTCCGAGCATGGCGCCGTAGATGTTGCCGATGCCGCCGAGCACGGCGGCGGTGAACGCCTTGAGGCCCATGAGGAAGCCCATGCGGAAGCCGATCTGGCCGTTCTTGAGCCCGTAGGCGACGGCGGCGACGGCGGCGAACGCGGCACCGATGGCGAAGGCCATGACGATGATGCGGTCGGTGTTGATGCCCATCAGCTTCGCGGTGTCGGGGTCCTGGCTGGTGGCCTGCATGCCGCGGCCGGTGCGCGTCTTGTTGACGAAGAACCCGAGGGCGATCATGCACAGCGGTGCGGCGATCAGGACGAAGAGGTCACCGCGCTGGATGTGGGCGCCCAGGATGCTGAGGGCGTCGCCTTCGAAGCGGGGGAAGGGCACGTCCTTCTTGGCGTCGGGGTATCCCATCCAGACGAGCTGCTGGAGCGCGATGGAGAGGCCGATGGCCGTGATGAGGGGGGCCAGCCGCGGTGCGGTGCGCAGGGGGCGGTAGGCGAACCGTTCCGCCGCCACGGCGACGAGGACCGACACGATCACGCCGCCGAGGATCATCAGGGGGATGGCGGTGATCAGGCCGAGGCTGCTGGGCAGGGCCGTGTAGACGGTGAGCGCCCCGAAGCCTCCGACCATGAATATCTCGCCGTGGGCGAAGTTGATGAGCTGGACGATGCCATAGACCATCGTGTAGCCGATCGCGATGAGTCCGTACATCGCGCCGAGGATGAGTCCATTGGCCAGCTGTTGCGGCAGTTCGTGCACCGCAGGGCCTCCGTTGGGTGGTTCGGATATGGCGCCGCGCGGGAGCGCTGGTGGGCGCGCCCGCGCGGCCTAGGTCAATGCGTGGTGCCGGCCTGCTCGGCCTGCGTAGGTCAGCCGAGCTCGGGAGCGCCGCTGAACTCGGAGGCCCAGGCTCCGCTCTTGACCTTGTAGGCGGTCATCGTCTTGTTGGTGGTGTCACCGAACTCGTCGAAGGAGATCGGGCCGGTGACGCCGTCGAACTTGATCTTGCTCATGGCGTCCAGGACGGCCTTGCGGCTGTCGTCGGGGAGCTTGCCGTCGTTGCCCTCGACGGCCAGCTTGACGGCCTCGATGATGGCCCAGGTGGCGTCGTAGGTGAGGCCGCCGTAGGCCTCGTAGGCGTCCTCGTAGCCCTCGGCCTCGTAGTTGGCGAGGAACTCCTTGGCGGAGTCGAGCTTCTCGACGGGCTCGCCGACGGAGGTGGCGAGGTCGCCCTCGGCCTTCTTGTTCAGCTTCGGGTACTCGCCGGAGTAGATGCCGTCGCCGCCCATGAGCGGGATGTCCTGGCCGCTGTCCTTGAGCGCCTGGCTCAGGGGAGCGGCGGCCGGGTACTCGCCGCCGTAGTAGAGGGCGTCCGCGCCGGTCTTCTTGATCTTGGTGACGACGGCGTTGAAGTCACGGTCGTCGGGGTTGATGTGGTCCGAGCCGACGATCTTGCCGCCGAGCTTGGTGTAGTTCGCCTTGAAGGAGGCGGCGAGACCGGCGCCGTAGGTCTTCTGGTCGTCGATCAGGTACGCCTTCTTGATGCCCGCCTCCTTGTAGAGGTACTCGGCGGCGAACGCGCCCTGGACCTCGTCGGTGGTGGCGGTGCGGAAGAAGGTCTTGAACGGGCGGACCGAGTTGCCGGTCTTCCAGCCGTCGCCCTGGGTGAGCTCGGTGCCGGTGTTGGCCGGGGAGACCTGGGTCAGGCCGGCGTCGTTGAACGGCTTCTGCATCTGCTGCGAGACGCTGGAGTTCAGCGGGCCGACGACGCCGACCACGGTCTTGTCGCTGATGAACTTCTGCGCGTTCTGCGCACCCACGCCAGGCTGGGCCTGGTCGTCGAGGGGCTGGACCTCGAAGGTGACGCCTTCGACGAACTTCTTCTTGTTGGCGATCTTCGCGGCGAGGTCGGCGGAGTTCTTCATGCCGAGGCCCAGTGCGGAGAGGTCGCCGCTGAGCGGGGCGTCGAGGCCGATGACGACCTTGACGTCGCCGCCGGAGTCGCCGCCCTTGCCGCCTTCGTCGCGCGATCCGCAGGCGGTGAGGGTGAGTGCTCCCGCCGCCAGCGCGGCGGTCAGTGCGAGGAGACGTTGACGCACGTTGTGTCCTTTCCCTGGCACGGCCGTTCCGGTCCGGAGCGCGGCCGAGTCGAGGCGCTGGGCGGATTTGCTGTTCCCACGGCGCGGTGACTGGCGGTGACTCTAGGCGGGAGGTGGTTATGCGGAGGAGTGCCTGACCAATGCTGTGACGCTCTTGTTATGACACGAGGTAATGCAGAGCGGTAAGGAGTGGGTGGAAGAGGTTAATTCCGGCGGATTCAGCCGGTCCACATGTTGAGAAATCGCAGACGGGAGCCCATCGGTGTTCAGGTGTCTTTTCGTTTTGACTCATTACTTGACATCGCTGTCGCCCTGAGAGCCCGAGATAGATGAATGCGCCACGCATTCTTTTTGCGAAAGTTACACTGCGTTACTTTCGGAAACCGCGAAGGCGCCCGGCCGTATACGGCCGGGCGCCTTCGGGTCGTGCGGGGGAAGGGCTGCGGTGTCAGGCGTCGCGCAGGAGACAGGTGAGGCGGGCGCTGCAGACCCGGCGGTCCTGCTCGTCGCTGATCACGATCTCGTAGGTGGCCGTGGAGCGGCCGCGGTGCACGGGGGTGGCGACGCCGGTGACGGAACCGGACTGGAGGCCGCGGTGGTGCGTGCAGTTGAGGTCCACACCGACCGCGATCTTGGCCGGGCCGCCGTGCAGCATCGAGCCGACCGAGCCCAGGGTCTCCGCGAGGACCGCGGAGGCCCCGCCGTGCAGCAGGCCGTAGGGCTGCGTGTTGCCCTCGACCGGCATGGTGCCCACGACGCGCTCGGCGGAGGCCTCCAGGATGTCGATGCCCATGCGGTTGCCGAGGGCCCCGGCGGAGAAGAGGGCGGGCAGGTCGACGCCGAGGCTGGCGTACTCGTCGAGGACTTCCTGCGGAAACTTCACGGTGTTCTGCTCGCCCATGGGGCCGGCTCCAATTCGTTCGGGGAGACCTGGTGCGGTGGTGCCGCCGAGGACCGGCGCCTCGGGTGGCGACGCCGGAACGGCTGCGCCTGAGCAAACGCTCAGTCGGTTCGGGATTGTTCCAGACGGATCACCACGGACTTGCTGGCCGGGGTGTTGCTGACGTCCGCGGTGGAATCCAGCGGTACGAGGACATTTGTCTCCGGATAGTAGGCGGCGGCGCAGCGCCGCGCCGTGGGGTAGTGCACGAGCCGGAATCCGGGAGCCCGGCGCTCCACGCCGTCGCTCCACTCGGAGACCAGGTCGACGTAGGAGCCGTCGGCGACGCCGAGTTCGGCGGCGTCCTCGGGGTGCACCAGGACGACCCGGCGGCCGCCGTGGATGCCGCGGTAGCGGTCGTCGAGGCCGTAGATCGTGGTGTTGTACTGGTCGTGGGAGCGCAGGGTCTGCAGCAGCAGGCGTCCCTCGGGGATCTGCGGGAACTCGACCGGCGCGGCGGTGAAGTTGGCCTTGCCGGTGGCGGTGGGGAAGCGGCGCTCGTCGCGCGGGGCGTGCGGGAGGGTGAAACCGCCGGGGCGCGCGATGCGGGCGTTGAAGTCCTCGAAGCCGGGCACCACGCGCGCGACGCGGTCGCGGACGGCGGCGTAGTCCTTCTCGAACTCCTCCCAGGGGGTGGTGCTTCGGGCGCCGAGGACGCGGCGGGCGAGGCGGCAGACGATGGCGGGCTCGGAGAGCAGGTGCGGGCTCGCCGGCACGAGGCGGCCGCGGGAGGCGTGCACCATGCCCATGGAGTCCTCGACGGTGACGAACTGCTCGCCGCTCGCCTGCAGGTCGCGCTCGGTGCGGCCGAGGGTGGGCAGGATCAGGGCGCGGGCGCCGGTGACGGCGTGCGAGCGGTTCAGCTTGGTGGAGACGTGGACGGTGAGGCGGGCGCGCCGCATCGCGTTCTCGGTGACGTCGGTGTCGGGGGTCGCGGCGACGAAGTTGCCGCCCATGGCGAAGAAGACCTTGGCGGCTCCGTCGCGCATCGCGCGGATGGCGTTGACCACGTCGAGGCCGTGGTGGCGGGGCGGGGCGAAGCCGAACTCGCGCTCCAGGGCGTCGAGGAAGGCGGGGGCGGGGCGCTCGAAGATGCCCATGGTGCGGTCGCCCTGGACGTTGGAGTGCCCGCGCACGGGGCAGACGCCGGCGCCCGGCCGGCCGATCGCTCCGCGCAGCAGGAGGAGGTTGACGACCTCGCGGATGGTGGGCACCGAGTGCTTGTGCTGGGTCAGGCCCATGGCCCAGCAGACGACGGTGCGCTCGGAGGCGAGGATCATGTCCAGGGCGCGCTGGATCTCCTCGCGGGTCAGACCGGTGGCGGCGAGGGTCTCCTCCCAGTCGGCGCAGCGGGCCGCCTTCTCGAACTCCTCGTAGCCGTGGGTGTGTTCACGGACGAAGTCCTCGTCGACGGCGCCCTCGGTCTCCAGGACGAGCTTGTTGAGGAGGCGGAAGAGGGCCTGGTCGCCGCCGATGCGGATCTGGAGGAACAGGTCGGTGAGGGCGGTGCCGGTGGTGAGCCCCTTGGGCGTCTGCGGGTTCTTGAACCGCTCGAGCCCCGCCTCGGGCAGCGGGTTGACGCTGATGATCCTCGCGCCGGCGGCCTTGGCCTTCTCCAGGGCGGTGAGCATGCGCGGGTGGTTGGTGCCGGGGTTCTGCCCGGCGACGATGATCAGGTCCGCCTGGTGGAGGTCCTCGAGGCTGACGCTGCCCTTGCCGATGCCGATGGTCTCCGTCAGGGCGGAGCCGGAGGACTCGTGGCACATGTTGGAGCAGTCCGGCAGGTTGTTGGTGCCGAGCTCGCGGGCGAACAGCTGGTAGAGGAAGGCCGCTTCGTTGCTCGTGCGCCCCGAGGTGTAGAAGACGGCCTGGTCGGGGGAGTCCAGGGCGTGGATCTCCTCGGCGATCACGTCGAAGGCCTCGTCCCAGCCGATGGGCTCGTAGTGGGTGGCGCCCTCGGCGAGGTACACGGGGTGGGTGAGGCGGCCCTGCTGGCCCAGCCAGTAGCCGCTGCGGCCCGCGAGGTCGGCGACGGAGTGGGCGGCGAAGAACTCGGGGGTGACGCGGCGGAGGGTGGCCTCCTCGGCGACGGCCTTGGCGCCGTTCTCGCAGAACTCGGCGGCGTGCCGCTTGTCGCCCTCCGGCCAGGCGCAGCCGGGGCAGTCGAAGCCGTCCTTCTGGTTCACCCGCAGCAGGGTCAGGGCGGTGCGGCGGACGCCCATCTGCTGCTGGGCGATGCGCAGGGTGTGGCCGAGGGCGGGCAGGCCGGCCGCGGCGTGCTTGGGGTCGGTGACGCGGGGGGCGTCCTGCGCGGGATCGGCGGCGGGGGGCTTGCTCGCCATGGCGCTCACCTCTTCTGCACCGGTGGTGCGGGGGTCTCTCCGGCTGCGGTCCGGCTGTCTCCAAGATCCTTGCACGGGGCCGCCGCGGCGCGGGAGGGCTGTGGACAAGCCTCCGCGAGACCTGTGGACAACGCCCGCGAAGCCGCCCCGGGCGTCACCGTCAGGAGTGACGGGCGCTCGAGCGGCGGTGGAGGGGCGCTGCGGTCTGCCGCAGGTGGGCGCGGCTGTCGGCGGGGCGTGGCAGGATCGGGGTGTGGTGGATACAGCATCGAAGAAGACCGACACGAACCCCGCCGGTGAGCGTCCGCGGCTGATGCTCATGGACGGGCACTCCCTCGCGTACCGCGCGTTCTTCGCGCTGCCCGCGGAGAACTTCACGACGGCGCAGGGGCAGCCGACCAACGCGATCTACGGCTTCGCGTCGATGCTGGCGAACACGCTGCGTGACGAGGCGCCGACGCACTTCGCCGTGGCGTTCGACGTGTCCCGCAAGACGTGGCGGGCCGAGGAGTTCACCGAGTACAAGGCGAACCGGGCGAAGACGCCGGACGAGTTCCGGGGTCAGGTGGAGCTGATCGGCGAGCTGCTGGACGCGATGGCCGTGCGGCGGTTCGCGGTGGACGGCTTCGAGGCCGACGACATCATCGCGACGCTGGCGACGCAGGCCGAGGCGGAGGGCTTCGACGTCCTGATCGTCACGGGCGACCGCGACTCGTTCCAGCTGGTCTCCGAGCGCACCACGGTGCTGTACCCGACCAAGGGCGTCTCGGAGCTGACCCGGTTCACGCCGGAGAAGGTGTTCGAGAAGTACGGTCTGACGCCCGCCCAGTACCCGGACTTCGCGGCGCTGCGCGGTGACCCGTCGGACAACCTGCCGGGCATCCCGGGCGTGGGCGAGAAGACGGCCGCGAAGTGGATCAACCAGTTCGGCTCGTTCGCGGAGCTGGTCGAGCGGGCCGAGGAGGTCAAGGGGAAGGCCGGGCAGAACTTCCGCGACCACCTGGAGTCGGTGAAGCTGAACCGCCGGCTGACCGAGATGGTCCGGGACGTCGAGCTGCCGGCGGGCGTCCCCGCGCTGGAGCGCGCCGCCTACGACCGCAAGGCGGTCGCGATGATCCTCGACACCCTGGAGATCAGGAACCCCTCGCTGCGGGAGCGGCTGTTCGCGGTCGACCCCGGCGCCGAGGAGGAGGAGGGCCCCTCGCCCGCCGCGCAGAGCGGCGTGGAGCTGGACGGCTCCGTGCTGTCCACCGGCGAGCTGGCGCCGTGGCTGGCGGAGCACGGGCAGGACGGGCCGCTGGGCGTGGCCGCGGTCGGCGCGTGGGCGCTGGGCGCGGGTTCGGTGGCCGAGGTGGCGCTGGCAGCCTCGGGCGGCGAGGCGGCCTGGTTCGACCCGTCGCAGCTGGACGAGGCCGACGAGAAGGCGTGGGCGGCCTGGCTCGCGGACGAGGCGCGGCCCAAGGTCTTCCACAACGTCAAGCACGCGATGCGGCTGTTCGGCGAGCACGGCTGGACGGTCGCGGGCGTGAGCATGGACACCGCGCTCGCGGCCTACCTGGTGAAGCCGGGCCGCCGCTCCTTCGACCTGGACGCGCTGTCGCTGGAGTACCTGGGCCGCGAGCTCGCCCCGGCCGCGGCGGCCGGCGGGCAGCTCGCCTTCGGCGCGGACGACGACGCCGAGGCCGAGGCCCTGATGGTGCAGGCGCTGGCGGTGCTGGACCTCGCGGTCGCCTTCGAGGGCAAGCTGGAGGACGTGGGCGCCGCCGGGCTGCTGCGCGACATGGAGCTGCCGACCTCGGCGCTGCTGGCGCGCATGGAGCGGCACGGCATCGCCGCCGACCGCGAGCACCTGCGGAACATGGAGCAGATGTTCGCGGGCGCGGTCCAGCAGGCCGTGCGGGAGGCCCACGAGGCCGCCGGCCACGAGTTCAACCTCGGCTCCCCGAAGCAGCTGCAGGAGGTCCTCTTCGGCGAGCTGGGCCTGCCGAAGACCAAGAAGACCAAGACCGGCTACACCACGGACGCGGACGCGCTGGCCTGGCTGGCGGCGCAGACCGGGAACGAGCTGCCGGTGATCATGCTGCGCCACCGTGAGCAGGCGAAGCTGCGCACCACGGTCGAGGGCCTGATCAAGACGATCTCCGCGGACGGCCGCATCCACACCACCTTCAACCAGACGGTGGCGGCCACCGGCCGGCTCTCCTCGACCGACCCCAACCTTCAGAACATCCCGGTCCGCACGGACGAGGGGCGGGCCATCCGCCGCGGGTTCGTGGTCGGCGCGGGCTACGAGTCGCTGATGACGGCGGACTACAGCCAGATCGAACTGCGGGTGATGGCGCACCTGTCGGAGGACGAGGGCCTGCTCGAGGCGTTCGCCTCCGGCGAGGACCTGCACAACACGGTCGCCTCCCAGGTGTTCGCGGTGGACCGCTCACAGGTCGACCCCGAGATGCGGCGGAAGATCAAGGCGATGTCCTACGGCCTGGCCTACGGACTGTCCGCGTTCGGCCTCTCGCAGCAGCTGAACATCGAGGCCGGTGAGGCGCGGGCCCTGATGGACACGTACTTCGAGCGGTTCGGCGGCGTGCGGGACTACCTCCACCGGGTGGTCGAGGAGGCCCGCGCGACGGGTTACACCGAGACGATCCTCGGCCGCCGCCGCTACCTGCCCGACCTCAACAGCGACAACCGGCAGCGCCGGGAGGCGGCGGAGCGGATGGCGCTCAACGCGCCGATCCAGGGCACGGCGGCGGACATCGTGAAGATCGCCATGCTGAAGGTGGACGCGGCGCTGCGGGAGGCCGACCTGACCTCGCGGCTCCTGCTCCAGGTGCACGACGAAATCGTGCTGGAGATCGCCCCCGGCGAGCGGGAGGCGGTGGAGGAGCTGGTCCGCCGCGAGATGGCCGGGGCGGTCACGCTGCGGGCGCCGCTGGACGTGTCCGTCGGCGTCGGCCCCGACTGGGAGTCCGCGGCGCACTGACCGCCCCCCGGGCCCCGGCCCCGGGACGGTCGCCGGCGGGGCGCCCCCAATGTGCGGGTGGCCCGCCGTCGCGCGGACCTGCCGGTACGGTGACCTGCTGGTACGGTCCCGCAGACCTGGCCGGGAGCGGCCCGGCGGCAGGCGGCGTGTCACTCGGGCGGACCCCGTGGGGGCGACGTGGTGCGGGGGCCGGAGAAGGATGCGGGGCATGGGTATACGCATGCTCGGCCGGCCCACGGCGGGAGCGGAAGCGGTCATATCCGCGCTGCGCCCGCCGGTGCGCCCCGTCGCCCCCGCCGCGAGCACGGTCCGTCGTCACCTCGGGTGGACGACGGGGGCGCGCAGGCAGGCCCGTGACCTCTGGGAGGCGGTGGCCGGCCGTCAGCCGGTGGTCGTCCTGTCCCTGGCCGTGGGCCCCGCGCAGGCGGTGGCCCGCCGGACCTGGGGGCTGGTGATCCGCGTGGTCCGCCCGGGCGCCTCCCGCCGGATCGCGGTCACCGTGGTGCCGCTGCGCGGCTTCCCGTCGCTTCCTTCGCCTCCGTCCCCCCGGCCGCCGCACGCGGGCCCCGGGGCGGGCGCCGCCACACCCTGACGGCGGTCCCGTACACCAGCAGCCCCACGGCGAGCCCGGCGCCCGCACCGAAGCAGAGCGTCGGGATGATCTCCCAGGGCCGGGCGACGTGCCCCCAGTGGGCCCACCAGCGCATCACCCGCGTCGTCGCCGCGGACCCCGCGCACAGCGCGAGCAGCGCCCCGGCCGCCCACCGGTCCCGCCGTGACAGCTCCGGCAGCCCCGGCAGCCCCGCCCGGTCGTCGACCGAGCCGCTGATGAAGCCGCCGTCCGAGCCGTCGCCGCCGTGGGGCACGGAGCGCCGCAGCGCGCGGACCAGGAACCACAGGATGACCACCGCGGCCACCGCCGATCCTCCGTACTGCATGTACCAGTACAGCGGCGAGCCGGCGATCTCCTCGCCCAGCACGGGGAAGACCCGCATGCCCCACTGGTCGAGGTGCGTGAACGCGTCCCACACCACGTGGGTGAGCGCCCCCAGCACCGCCGACAGGTACCAGGCGGCCGCCAGGCGCGGCCGGGGCCTCGCCCGTGGTGTCCCGCAGCGCGTCAGCACCGCGGCCCGCCCGCGCACCCGTCGCGGCAGCAGCGCCACCAGCGGTTCCCGCAGCAGCAGCCACGCCCCCACCAGCAGCCAGGTGATGGCCACGTCGACCGTGAGGACTCCCGCGAACGAGTGGGTGACGTCCCCGAAGACCATGGCGTCGGGCAGCGCGCTCGCCGCGTAGTACGTCATGTCGGGGGCGAACGACCCGGCCACCAGGACGGAGGGCACCAGGAGGGCGGCCCGACCGGTGCCGTCGGCGCGCATCGCGGGCAGGACGGCCACGGCGTGGCTGAGGGTGAACGGCAAGAACGGCTCCCGGTCCCGGAGGGCGCGGCGGTGGCGGCGCGGCACGACGGTGCGCGCGACGGCTCCGCGGCGCGACGGTGCGGCGGCGCGGAGGGGACCGCGCCCGCGGTGAGAAGGGACGTCGGTGGTCGCCCAGCGGTTCCCGGGGCGACCGACGTCCGAATTCCGTACGCGCAGCCCTGTAGATGTCCTTTCCAATCGCCTGAAATCGGACACCAACGGGTAGGCGGGCGACTCAAGTTGTCGTAGGGTCACCTGATTGTGGTATCGAATCCCTGTCCGCGTGACGGGCCGGGAGGGCAAGAGGTCGGTCGTCCAGGGAGGGGAACGCTCGATGGCGGCGCATATCGGCAGGCATCTGCGCAGGGGAGCGGCGACCACGGCGGTGGCCGCGGTCGCGGTCGCGGCGCTGACGGCTTCGCAGGCGCCGGGGGTGGCCGAGAGGCCCAGATCCGAGACCGGCGACTCCCAGCCGATACCGGACCCCGCCGAGCTTCCGGGCGACGACTCGTACTTCACGGATCTCCCGCAGCTGAAGTCCCCGGCCGGCGGCAAGGCCGAGTCCGCCATTCCGGCGACCGTCCTCGACGCCTACAAGAAGGCCGAGGCGACGCTGCGCCAGGAGAAGCCCGGCTGCAACCTGCCCTGGGAACTCCTCGCCGCCATCGGCCAGGTGGAGTCCGGTCAGGCCCGCGGCGGCAAGGTCGACAGTGCGGGCACCACCCCACCGGACAAGCCGATCCTCGGCCCGCCGCTCAACGGCAAGGGCTTCGCGCACATCAGCGACACCGACAACGGCGCCTTCGACAACGACACGAAGTACGACCATGCCGTCGGTCCCATGCAGTTCATCCCCTCGACCTGGGCCTGGGCCGGCAAGGACGGCAACGCGGACGGGAAGAAGGACCCCAACAACGTCTACGACGCGGCGCTGGCGGCCGGCAACTACCTGTGCCGCTACAACTGGGACCTCTCCGACAAGGCGGACCTCGAGCGGGCGATCCTCAGCTACAACAACTCGCGTGACTACCTGAACACCGTGCTGCGGTGGATGGAGACCTTCCGCGACGGCGTCCAGGAGATCCCGGACGGCACGGGCAGCGTGCCGGTCCACCGCAACGACGACCCGCTCCTCGTCACGCCCACCTCGCCGTCCGCCCCGCCCTCCTCGGGCCCGGGCGGCGGCACGAACTCCGGTGGCGGCAGCGGCAACAGCGGCGGCGGCAACGGAAGCGGCACGCCCGGCGGCGGCTCGACCAAGCCGCCCACCGCTCCGCCGACCACGCCGCCCGCCCCGGGCGAGCCGGCGACGCCCACCGACAGGGTGCACCACCTGGAGCACGCCACCGACGCCTCCCTCAGCACGATGGCGGGCACCACCTTCGGCGAGGACATCGCGGCCCGGGCCGAGACCGCCGCGGGCGTCGGCGTCGGCACGGTGCGGATCAGGTTCACCATCGTCGGCGACACCGACACGGTGTTCACCGGCGGCGAGGACGTCGCCACCGTGCGGACCGACAGCCGCGGCGTCGCGACCGCGCCCGCGCTGGTGGCCGGTGAGCGCACCGGAGAGTTCACGGTCCGCGCCACCGTCGTCGGCCGTGACGTCACGGCCGTCGAATGGGAGGCGGCGGTCACCGTCCGCACGGCGGACAAGATCGCCCTGATCGAGGGCGAGCCGCTGGTGTGCGCGGTGGGCGGGAAGTTCGACGAGGCGGCGCTCACCTTCTCCGCCACCCGCAACGGCGCCCCCGCCGCGAAGGTCGGGGCCACCGTCACGCTGGTGAAGGCGGCGGACGACCTCACCGAGAACGACAACGGCCCCTACTTCGAGGACGCGGACGGCAAGGCGGTGCGCACGCTGGAGCTCACCACCGACGCCGACGGCGTGCTGGAGCTGCCGACGCTGTTCGCGGGCGACACGGCCGGCACCTACCTGCTGCTCGTCGAGACGCCGGGCGGCGGCAAGAAGACCGTGGAGCTCACGGTGGACGCCGCCGGGGACGCCACCGCCGGTGAGGCCGCCGACACGGCCTGACCGTCCCACCCCTCAGGCATCCCAGGCTTCTCAGGCAACGACGCCGGGGCCGCCCCACCGGGCGGCCCCGGCGTCTGCCGTTCCCGGGGCTGCATCCCGTCCCGTTCCCGGCAGCCCGTTCCGTTCCCGGGGCGGCACCCCGGGCTCCCGCGCGCTCAGCGGCGGAGACGGGCGTTGGTGTGCCGGGTGGGGGTCGCCGAGGACGGATCCTCGGGCCACGGATGCTTCGGGTAGCGCCCCCGCAGCTCCGCCCGCACCCCCCGGTACCCGTCACGCCAGAACGACGCCAGGTCCGCCGTGACCGCCGCGGGACGCCCGGCCGGCGACAGCAGGTGGACCAGGACCGGCGCCCCCGCCACCGTCGGGGACGTGGCGAGGCCGAACATCTCCTGCAGCTTCACCGCCAGCACCGGCTGCCGCGGGTCGCTGTAGTCGACGCGGACGCGGGAGCCCGACGGCACCTCCAGCCGCTCCGGCGCCAGCTCGTCCAGCCGCGCCGCCTCGCCCGACGCCCACGGCAGCAGGCGGGACAGCCCCTGCCCCGCCTCGATCCGGGACAGGTCGGCGCGGCGCCGCGCCCGCCCCAGCTCCGGCTCCAGCCACTCGTCGGCCCGCTCCAGCAGGGCCTCGTCCGACACCTCGGGCCAGGGGTCGCCCAGGCGCCCGCGCAGGAAAGCCAGCCGCTGCCGCAGCACCCGGGCGTCCTGCGACCAACGCAGCAGGCCGAGGCCCTCCGCGCGCAGCCCGTCCAGCAGCGCCGCGCGGATCCGCTCCGGGGCGGCGTTCCGCAGCGGCCGGACCACCAGCTCGACGGCGCCGAGCCGCTCCACCCGGCGGGCCACCACGTCGCCGTCGGCCCAGCGGACCTCCTCGCCCTCCGCGTACAGCGGCGCCGCCGCGCGGCGGGCGGTGTCCTCGTCGACCACCGCGGCCAGCCGGATGCGGGCGTGGTCCTTCCCCACCGGGCGGTCGGCCACCGCCACGGCCAGCCAGGACCCGTCCCGCAGCGGCGAACCCTCCGGGAGCCGGGCCCGCGTGCCGCCGGCCATCAGACAGGACCCGCCCTCCACCCGGCCCACCCGCTCCGGGAACGCCAGCGCCGCCACCACCCCGGCCACCGCGTCGTCAACCGACGGCCGGCCGCTCCCGTCCCGGGAATCCGCAGCGGGCCCCGCGGCCGGGGAGGCGGCGTGACCTGAAGCGGCCCCCGCACCCCCCGCCCCCTCCCCGGCCAGGGACCGCAGCCGGCGGGCCTCCGTCCGCCAGCGCCCTCCGTACGCGTCGCCGCCCCGGCGGGCCGAACGCAGGGCCGAGGCCAGGTCGTCGCCGTAGGAACGCGGCACCTCCTCGCTGAGCAGCGCCACCACCTCGGCCGCCGCCCGGGCGCCGACCAGCGGCGCGGCGTCCAGCAGGGCCCGGCCCAGCCGGGGGTGCAGGCCGAGCCGGGCCAGCCGGACGCCCCGCCCGGTGGCCCGGCCGTCGTCGCCGATCGCACCGACCGCCGACAGCACCGACCGCGCGGCGGCCATCGCCCCGGCCGGGGGAGGGTCGAGCAGGGCCAGCCCGGCGGCGTCGGGGGCGCCCCAGCAGGCGGCCTGCAGGGCGAACGCCGTGAGGTCGGCGACCTGGATCTCCGGCGCGGGGAAGGAGGGCAGCCGGACGTCCTCCGCCTCGCTCCAGCAGCGGTACACCGTGCCCGGCGCCTCACGCCCCGCGCGGCCCGCCCGCTGCCGTCCGGCCGCCCGGGAGGCGCGCACGGTGGCCAGCGACCCCAGGCCCCGGGCGTGGTCGACGCGCGGCTCGCGGGCCAGACCCGAGTCGACCACGACGCGGACGCCCGGGACGGTGAGCGAGGACTCGGCCACCGACGTGGCGAGCACCACCCGGCGGCGCCCGGCGGGAGAGAGCACGGCGTCCTGCACCGCGGCGGGCGCCCGGCCGTGCACCTGGAGCACGTCCACGCCGTCCGCGGACAGGCCGTCCAGGGCGCCGGCGACCCGGGCGATCTCACCGACGCCGGGGAGGAAGCACAGGACGTCGCCGTCCCGCTCGGTCAGCGCGCGGCGGACCACCTGGGCGACGTGGGACAGCAGGGCGGGGTCGACGCGTGTGCCGTGCGGCGGGCGCACCGTCCCCGGCGGCGGCGCCCACACCGTGTCGACCGGGTGGGCGGTGCCGTGCGCCTCCACCACGGGGGCGTCGCCGAGGAGCCGCGCCCAGCCCTCGGCGTCGGTGGTGGCGGAGGCGGCGACCAGCCGCAGCTCGGGGCGCAGGTTCTCCCGGACGTCCAGCAGGAAGGCCGCGGCGGTGTCGGCGTCCAGATGACGCTCGTGGCACTCGTCCAGGACGACGGTGTCCACCCCGGCGAGTTCCTGGTCGCGCTGCAACCGCTGCAGCAGGACGCCGGTGGTGACCACCTCGACCCGGGTGCGGGAGGAGACGGAGCGGTCGCCGCGGACCGTGTAGCCGACCGTCCCGCCGACGTCCTCGCCCAGCAGCCAGGCCATCCGGCGGGCCGCGGCGCGGGCGGCGATCCGGCGTGGCTCGGCCACGACCACCTTGCCGCCCTGCCCGCCGGCCAGGCCCTGCCCGTCGGTCAGCCCGGCCAGGGCGAGGGGGACGAGGGTGGTCTTGCCGGTTCCCGGCGGCGCGCAGAGGACGGCCGCGCCGTGGCCCTCCAGCGCCCCCGCGAGCAACGGCAGGGCGGATCGGACGGGCAGGTCACGGGCGGCGTCTCGCATCACCCGCCCAGTCTCCCAGGGGCCGCCGGACCCCGGCCCCCAGGAGCAGAGGCAGAGGCAGGGGCAGGTGCGCGGACGGGCCGCGGACGGGGGCCCGTCCGCGGCCGCCGGACGTCAGGTCAGTCCCGGTCGCAGACGAACACTGCGGTGCCGGGGATGAGGGCCCCGCGCAGCGGCGACCAGCCGCCCCAGTCGGCGTCGTTCCACACCGGCCACTCCGGCTCGACCAGGTCGGTCAGCCTGAACCCGGCGCCCACCACGTCGCGCACCCGGTCGCCGAGCGTGCGGTGGTGCTCCACGTAGACGGCCCGCCCCTGCTCGTCCTGCTCCACATAAGGGGTGCGGTCGAAGTAGGAGGACGCCACACTCAGCCCCTCCGGCCCGGGCTCGTCGGGGAAGGCCCAGCGGATCGGGTGGGTGACCGAGAAGACGAACCGCCCGCCGGGTCGCAGCACCCGCCGCACCTCGCGCAGCACCAGGCCGGGGTCGGCGACGAACGGGATCGCGCCGTAGGCCGAGCAGGCCAGGTCGAAGGAGCCGTCGGCGAAGGGCAGGACCGAGGCGTCCGCCTCCACCAACGGGAACGCCGCGCCGATCCGCAGGGCGTGCTGGAGCTGGCGGTGCGAGAGGTCCAGGGCGACCGGCCGGGCGCCCTGCGCGGCCAGCCAGCGCGAGCACTGGGCGGCGCCGGCGCCGATCTCCAGGACGTCGCGTCCGGCCAGCGCCTCCGCGGGGCCGAGCAGACGGGCATCCTCCTCGTCGAGCCCCTCCGGGCCCCAGACGAAGCGGTCGTCACCGAGGAAGACGCCGTGCTCGCTCTGGTACTCGTCGGCGTTGCGGTCCCACCAGCCGCGGCTGGCCCTGGCGCTCTCGGCGGCCGAGGTGTCACGCCGCGTCGCCTCGGCGTCCTCGGCGTCCTGCGCGCCGTGGCTCCCGGCCGCCCCCGCCGCCCCGCCCGGAGGTCCGGCCGCCCCGGTCACCTGAAAACCGCTGGACTCTTGGATGACCGGCTCCTCACCGCTAATGTTCGAACCGTCCGCGCGATGTCCGCGCCGGCTCCAGGAGTCCTTCACAGACGCCTGCCGGTGGGTGTCGCGCGCTCGCGGCGGCGACCTCGCACGACGGAATTTCTGCCGGGATTGTGGCATTTCGCCCGTGGTGCGCGCTTCGCGCATTGACCCTGCCCGGCTGCCCCCGTATGCTACAAGTTGCGCTGCGGGCCTGCGCACCTCAGACGTAGCAGGTCGCGCTCGCATCTGTTGTATGTCCCCTCGGTTCTCGAGGCGCTGCTTGAAAAAGTGGCGCTTACTTGGCTGTCCGGCTTCTGCAGAGCGAAACGGGCTCCCGGCGTAAGCAGTACCTACGACTTCAATGTCCGTACCGGAGCCCTTTCCCACATGACGAGCAGCACCGAGACCACCGCCACCACGCCGCAGGTAGCGGTCAACGACATCGGTAACGAGGAAGCCTTCCTCGCCGCGATCGACGAAACGATCAAGTACTTCAACGACGGCGACATCGTCGACGGCGTCATCGTGAAGGTCGACCGGGACGAGGTCCTGCTCGACATCGGTTACAAGACCGAAGGTGTCATCCCGAGCCGCGAGCTTTCGATCAAGCACGACGTCGACCCGAACGAGGTCGTCAAGGTCGGCGACGAGATCGAGGCCCTGGTCCTTCAGAAGGAGGACAAGGAAGGCCGCCTGATCCTCTCGAAGAAGCGCGCCCAGTACGAGCGCGCCTGGGGCACCATCGAGAAGATCAAGGAAGAGGACGGGATCGTCACCGGTACCGTCATCGAGGTCGTCAAGGGTGGTCTCATCCTCGACATCGGTCTCCGTGGCTTCCTCCCGGCCTCCCTGGTCGAGATGCGCCGTGTCCGCGACCTCCAGCCCTACGTGGGCAAGGAGCTCGAGGCCAAGATCATCGAGCTGGACAAGAACCGCAACAACGTGGTCCTGTCCCGCCGTGCCTGGCTCGAGCAGACCCAGTCCGAGGTCCGCCAGACCTTCCTCACGACCCTGCAGAAGGGTCAGGTCCGCTCCGGCGTGGTCTCCTCGATCGTCAACTTCGGTGCCTTCGTGGACCTGGGTGGCGTCGACGGTCTGGTCCACGTCTCCGAGCTGTCCTGGAAGCACATCGACCACCCCTCCGAGGTTGTCGAGGTCGGCCAGGAGGTCACCGTCGAGGTTCTCGACGTCGACATGGACCGCGAGCGTGTCTCCCTGTCGCTGAAGGCGACGCAGGAGGACCCGTGGCAGCAGTTCGCCCGGACGCACCAGATCGGTCAGGTCGTCCCGGGTAAGGTCACCAAGCTGGTTCCGTTCGGTGCGTTCGTCCGCGTGGACGAGGGCATCGAGGGTCTGGTCCACATCTCCGAGCTGGCCGAGCGCCACGTGGAGATCCCGGAGCAGGTCGTCCAGGTCAACGACGAGATCTTCGTCAAGGTCATCGACATCGACCTCGAGCGTCGTCGCATCAGCCTCTCGCTGAAGCAGGCCAACGAGGCCTTCGGCGCCGACCCGTCGGCGGTCGAGTTCGACCCGACCCTGTACGGCATGGCCGCGTCGTACGACGACCAGGGCAACTACATCTACCCCGAGGGCTTCGACCCCGAGACCAACGACTGGCTCGAGGGGTACGAGAAGCAGCGCGAGGAGTGGGAGCGCCAGTACGCCGAGGCGCAGACCCGCTTCGAGCAGCACCAGGCCCAGGTCATCAAGTCCCGCGAGGCCGACGAGCAGGCCGCTGCCGAGGGTGGCGACGCCGCTCCGGCCGCGACCAGCGGTGGCGGCGGCGGTTCGTACTCCTCCGAGGGCGGCGACACCTCCGGTGCGCTGGCTTCGGACGAGGCGCTGGCCGCGCTGCGCGAGAAGCTGGCCGGCGGCCAGAGCTGAACGCGTTCCGCGTGATCTGACGCGAGCCTGAGGAAGGCCCCGTGCGCTCCCGAGAGGGAGCGGGCGGGGCCTTTCCCGTTGCCCGGGGCGTGGCGGCGGTCGGCCGGCAGCCAGTAGCCAGCAGCTGGCGGTCGGCAGGCAGCCGGCGGCCGACCGATCATTGGCATGTACTTGTAACGCACAGAAACGTGTGCGATACACCTGAATCCCCGGGCGCGTAACACACCGCTGTGAGGATCCCTCTCGGTTGCTCAAGATCACTACCGAGAGGGGTCCCGCCATGGCACACGTTCAGCCGGGTACCGGCACCAGCCGCCGCAGCTTCCTGAGAGCCGTGGGCGTCACCGGTGGCGCCGGGGCGATGTTCGCGACCATGGGCGCGCTCGGCCTCGCCCCCACCGCGGCCTACGCGGCCGAGAAGGAAGCTCCCTTCCGGGCTCCCAGCAGGGGCGACTTCACCCTTCAGGGCCGCTCCGGCAAACCCGCCAGGGTGGTGGTGGTCGGCGGCGGCATCGCCGGTCTCACCTCGGCCTACGAGCTCGGCAAGGCCGGGTACGACTGCGTCGTCCTGGAGGCCCGCGACCGGGTCGGCGGACGCAATCTCACCATCCGCGGCGGCGACAGCGTCACCGACCTCGACGGCGTCACCCAGACCGCGCGCTTCAGCAAGGGCCAGTACATGAACGCGGGCCCCGGCCGGCTCGCCCAGTGGATGAACACCCTCGACTACTGCCGCGAGCTCGGCGTGGAGATCGAGGTCTTCACCAACAGCAACGCCAGCGCCCTGATCTACAACGAACGCAACGGCATGACCGGCCCGGTCCGCTACCGCACCGCCAAGGCCGACGTCTACGGCTACGTCTCCGAACTGCTGGCCAAGGCGACCAACGCCGGGGCGCTGGACGGGGAGCTGACCGCCGACGACAAGGAGCGGCTGCTCGGCTTCCTGCGCAGCCACGGCGCCCTCGGTGGCGACTACCGGTACACGGGCACCGAGCACCGCGGCATGAGCGTCGACCCCGGGGCGGCCGGACAGCCCGGCGAGGTCCTCGGCGACGTGCCCGCCCTCACCGACGTCCTCGCCTCGAACGTCGGCCGCTACTTCTCCTTCGAGTTCGGCTACGACCAGGCCATGCTGATGTTCCAGCCCGTCGGCGGGATGGACGCGATACCCAGGGCCTTCGCGCGGGCCGTCGGACAGCATCGGATCCGCACCGGCGCCGTCGTGACCGGCGTCCACAACACCTCCGAGGGGGTGGAGGTCACCTACACCCGCTCCGGCCGCGCCGAGGTGGTCAAGGCGGACTACTGCATCGCCACTCTCGCCCCCTGGATCCTCGCCCGGACCCCGCACAACCTCGGCACCCCCGTGCAGAGCGCCCTGCAGGCGGTGAAGGCGTCCTCGGCGGCGAAGATCGGACTGGAGTACCGCAGCCGCTGGTGGGAGAAGGATCTCAAGATCTTCGGCGGCATCACCGAGACCGACCTCGACCTCAGCCACATCTGGTACCCGTCCTACGGACACCTGGGCGAGCGGGGCCTGGTCATCGGTTACTACAACACCGGCGCCAACGCGGACGCCTACTCGGCCCTCACCCCCGCCCTGCGTCTGGAGAGGGCGCTCGCCCAGGGGGTGAAGATCCACGGGGAGAAGTACCGCACCGAGCTGGCCTCGTCCTTCTCCCACCAGTGGAAGCTGATCCCGCACATCGAAGGCGCCTGGCACTCGATGCCGGGCGGCCCGGACGCGCCGGCGTTCGCCCCGCTCAACCAGGCACAGGGCAACGTCTACTTCGCCGGCGACCACCTCAGCCACCTCGACGCCTGGCAGCACGGAGCCATCTCGTCGGCCCGCAAGGTCGTCACCGCACTCCACCGGCGCGTGCTGGCTTCGTGACGAGTTCGCCCGTTCGGCGGGTCCTCGCTCCGGGGGCGCGGGAATGTCCGCGCCTCCGGGCACGTTCTGTGATCAAGGAACGACGGGAGGACCCACAGTGCTTGATCCGCAGGGTTTGTACGCATGGGAGCCGAGTGGTCTGGCCGTGGCCGAGATGGCGCTCGCGCAGGAGTCGGCCGGGCTGGTCATGCTCTACCACTTCGACGGATACATCGACGCGGGTGACGCCGGCGATCTGATCGTCGACCGTCTGCTCGACTCGCTGCCCCACCAGCTCGTCGCGAAGTTCGACCACGACCGGCTCGTGGACTACCGCGCCCGCCGCCCGCTGCTGACCTTCGACCGGGACCACTGGTCCGGCTACGAGGAGCCGAAGCTGGAGCTGCGACTCCTCCAGGACGCCACCGGAGCGCCCTTCCTGCTGCTGTCCGGCCCGGAGCCGGACGTCGAGTGGGAGCGGTTCGCCGCGGCCGTCCGCGACATCGTCGAACGGCTCCAGGTGCGGCTCAGCGTCAACTTCCACGGCATCCCCATGGGCGTCCCGCACACCCGCCCGGTCGGCCTCACGCCGCACGGCAACCGCTCCGACCTGGTGCCCGGGCAGCGCAGCCCGTTCGAGGAGGCCCAGGTGCCGGGCAGCGCCGAGGCGCTGGTCGAGTACCGGCTGACCCAGGCCGGGCACGACACGCTGGGCGTCGCCGCCCACGTCCCGCACTACATCGCCCGCTCCCGCTACCCGGACGCCGCCCTCACCGCGCTGGAGGCGATCACCTCCGCCACCGGCCTGGTCCTGCCCGCCGTCGCGCACTCGCTGCGCACCGACGCGCAGCGCACCCAGACCGAGATCGAGCGGCAGATCCGCGAGGGCGACGAGGAACTGGTCGCCCTGGTCCAGGGACTCGAGCACCAGTACGACGCGGCGGCGGGCGCGGAGACCCGCGGCAACCTGCTCGCCGACCCGGCCGACCTGCCCTCCGCGGAGGAGCTCGGGCGGGAGTTCGAGCGGTTCCTGGCCGAGCGCGAGGGCGGCGAAGGCTGACCCGCGCCGCCCGGCCGGGCCCCTGTTCGCCCGACCGGCGCCGCGCACTAGGCTGCCGCCCATGCTGAATGTGGGGCTGACCGGCGGAATCGGCGCCGGCAAGAGCGAGGTGTCCCGGCTGCTCGTGGCGCACGGGGCGGTGCTGATCGACGCGGACCGCATCGCCCGGGAGGTCGTCGAGCCGGGCACGCCGGGGCTGGCCGCCGTGGTGGAGGCCTTCGGCCCCGAGGTGCTGGCCGCCGACGGGAGTCTGGACCGTCCCCGGCTCGGCGCGATCGTCTTCGCCGACCCGGAGAGGCGGGGCGTTCTCAACTCGATCGTCCACCCGCTGGTGGGCGAGCGGAGCCGCGAACTGGAGGCGGCGGCCCCGGCCGACGCCGTCGTGGTGCACGACGTGCCGCTGCTGACCGAGAACGGGCTGGCGCCGCTGTACGACCTGGTCGTGGTGGTGGACGTCGGCCCCGAAACCCAGCTGGAGCGGCTGACCGGACTGCGCGGCATGAGCGAGGAGGACGCCCGCGCCAGGATGGCGGCGCAGGCGACCCGCGAGCAGCGGCTGGAGATCGCGGACATCGTGATCGACAACGACGTCTCCCTGCCGGAGCTGGAGCGCCGGGTCGCCGAGGTCTGGCAGGAACTGCGAGGCCGCGCCCGCCCGGCGTGACGGTCACGGCGCGAGGCCGGGTCTCGGGGTGACGTCACCGCCGGAGGCGCCGGTCACCGCCGACGGCGGCGGCGTGGTGGCGGGCACGGCCGGGGCGTGGCCGGGCGCGGGGGAACAGCCGAGGTCCTCGGGGCGTTGAAGGCGTTCACCGAGGGAAGGCTGCTCACCGAGAGAAGGAGGGCAGACGTGCCCGACACCAGTGGCGCGTCCGGGAACACCCCGGAGACGCATGTCATCGACTTCCGGGCCGCCGAGCAACTGCTGGCCGCCCGCGATCCGCGCGGCGCGGTGAAGCTGCTCGACGCGGTGATCGCCGCGCACCCGGAGAACACCGCGGCCCGGCTGCTGCGGGCCCGGGCGTTCTTCGCCGCCGCGCAGCTGCGGCCTGCCGAGCTGGAGTTCACCGTCGTGCTGGAGCGGGAGCCGGACAACGCCTACGCGCACTTCGCGCTCGGGCGGACCTACGAGCGGCAGGGCCGGGACGACCAGGCCCGGCGGCACTTCCGGCTGGCCGCGGCCCTGGACCCGCGGCCCGACTTCGTGCGCGCGGCCCGCTTCGATCCGCCCGCGGGTTCCGGAAGCTGACCAGCCGCGCGGCCGCGCGGCCTCGCGCCGCACGCTGCCACCGCGGACGCGTCACTCCGGGTGGTGGTACGGCGGGATGTCCGGCCCCGGCTGGTAGTGCGGGCCCTGACGGATGTGGCGGACCACGACCGCCAGGTCGAACAGGACCACCAGCAGGGCCGCCCCGCACACCAGCGCCCAGCGGGGGTGACCGGTGAAGGCGAACACCGCGATGCCGAACACCGAGGCGGCCACGCCCCACAGGCTCAGCCACAGCCGCAGGCGCAGGGCGCTGCGGGCGTGCCTCGGCTCGTCTCCCGAACGGCGCATGCTGCATCACTCTCCCTGACGGACGACCCGGCGGTCACCGCGGGACGAACGACCCCCGGCGGTCACCGCGGGACGACGGACGACCCCGGCGGCCACCCCGGGACGACGAACGACCCTGCGTCCGCCCCGGGACGACGGGCGACCCGCCGACGGACCGGCCCCGACGCGCCCCGTCAGCCGCGCGGTTCGGCGGCTGCCGCCGCCCGGCGGGAGGCCTCGAGCCCGCGCAGCCGGTCCATCTCGCGGCGGTCCCGCTTGGTGGGCCGGCCCGTGCCGCGGTCACGGATCCCGGCCGGGGCCACCGCCTCACGCGGCGGGGGCGGCGGGCTGTTGTCCACGTAGCAGTCGACGGCGACGGGCGCGCCGACCCGCTTGCGGATCAGCTGCTTGACCACGGCGACCCGCTCCCGGCCCTCCTGCCGGATCCGGACCTCGTCGCCGGTCTTCAGCGCGTGGGCGGGCTTGACCCGCTCGCCGTTCACCCGGACGTGCCCGCCCCGGCAGGCCGCGGCCGCCAGGGAGCGGGTCTTGACCAGCCGCACGGACCAGATCCAGACGTCCACCCGAACGCTCTCACTCATGCCGTCGACTCTACTGCGCGCGGCCCGGCCGGCGGGGTGGTCCGGCGCCGCCCGCTGATCGGCCCACCCGGCGTGCGACGCGAGAGCGACCGTCCCACGCTGGGTGGACGCGGGCGACGCCAGAGGGGAGCAGCCGGGCCATGAGCAGTGCCGAACCGCCGGACCCGGCCGCCGGCCGACGGCCCGGGCGCGGGGGCTTCGTCTTCCCGAGCGCGCTGACCGTGCTCGTGCTGGTCACCCTGGCGGTCTGGCTGCTGGCGTTCCTCATCCCCTCCGGCGCCTACGACCGCGACCGCGACGGCGCGCCGGTGCAGGGCACCTACCACCGCGTCGACGCGGAGCTCAGCTTCCTCGACCGGCTGAACGACCTGTTCCTCGCGCCGGTCAACGGCCTGTACGGCATCCGCGGCGAGGACGGCGCGGTCGCCCCGGACCTGACGGGGGAGCTGTACGGCGCGGCCGGCGTCTTCCTCTACGTCCTGGCGATCGGCGCGTTCATCACCATGGTGTTCGCGACCGGGGCCCTCAACCACGGCATCGAGCGGCTGGCCCACCGGCTGCGGAACCGCAGTGCGCTGCTGATCGTGGCGATCATGCTGGTCTTCGCGGTGCTGGGCACGGTGTCCGGGTTCGCGGAGGAGACGCTCGGCTTCTACGGCCTGGTCGTGCCGCTGATGCTGGCGCTGGGCTACGACCGGATGACCGCGCTCGGGGTGACCGTCCTCGGCGCGGGCGTCGGCGTGCTGACGTCGACGGTGAACCCGTTCGCGACCGGGGTGGCGTCCTCGGCGGCGGACATCTCGCTGGGCGACGGGATCGTGCTGCGGTTCGTGATGTGGGTGACGCTCACCGCGGTGACCGTCACCCACGTGCTGCTCTACGCCCGCCGGGTGCGGCGCGACCCGGAGCGCTCGCTGTCCGGGTTCCGCTCCGGCGACCGGGAGCTGGCCGCCGAGTCGCGGCGCGAGGTGCCGCCGCTGGCCGGTGTGGAACGGGCCGTGCTGACCACCATGGTGCTGGTCTTCACCTTCATGATCTTCGCGGTGGTGCCGTGGTCCGCGGCGCTGACCGGCGACGCCGACGCCGAGCCCTACGGTTTCGAACTCGGCTGGTACTTCCCGCAGCTGGCCGCCATGTTCCTGGTGGCCGCGGTGCTGGTGGGCATGATCGCCAGGATGGGGGAGCAGCGGGTCAGCGAGACGGTGGTGCGGGGCGCGGCGGACTTCATCGCGCCCGCCCTCGTGGTGGTGCTGGCCCGCGGGGTCACGGTGATCATGAACAACTCGATGATCACCGACACCGTGCTGCACGGGGTGGAAGGGGCGGTGAAGGGGACCTCGTCGGGGATCTTCGCGATCCTGGTGTTCGTGGTGAACCTGCCGCTGGCGTTCCTGATCCCCTCCACCTCCGGGCACGCCACGCTGGCCATGCCGATCATCGCGCCGCTGGCCGACTTCGCCGGTGTCCCGCGGGCGGTGGCCGTCACCGCGTGGCAGGCGTCCAGCGGAATCATGAACCTGTGGGTGCCGACGAGTGCGGTGATCATGGGCGGCTGCGCCCTGGCGAAGGTCGGCTACCACCGCTACATCCGGTTCGTGCTGCCGTTGCTGGGACTGCTGTTCGTGCTGATCTGCCTGTTCCTGGCGGTGGGCGCGACGATCACCTGACCGACCGCTCGCCTACGCTGGGACGACATGGACGACGACCTCGCCGCGCTGGACCGGCGGATCAGCGCGTGCCGGGCCTGCCCGCGGCTGGTCGCCTGGCGGGAGGAGGTCGCCCGGGTCAAGCGGGCGGCGTTCGCGGACCAGGACTACTGGGGGCGTCCGGTGCCGGGCTTCGGGCCCCCGGACGCCCGGCTCGCCGTGATCGGGCTGGCCCCCGCCGCGCACGGCGGCAACCGCACCGGCCGGATGTTCACCGGGGACCGCTCCGGTGACGTGCTGTACGCCGCGCTGCACGAGGTGGGGCTGGCCTCGCAGCCGGTCTCCACCCACCGGGGCGACGGGCTGGAGCTGTACGGGGTGCGGGTGACCGCGCCGGTGCACTGCGCCCCGCCGGAGAACAAGCCGACCCCGCTGGAGCGGGACACCTGCCGCACCTGGCTGGTCCAGGAGCTCACCCTGCTGCGGCCGACCGTGCGCGCGGTGGTGGTGCTCGGCGCGTTCGGCTGGCAGGCGGCGCTGCCCGCCCTGGCGGCGGCCGGCTGGACGGTGCCGCGGCCGCGCCCGGTGTTCTCCCACGGGACGCGGGCGCGGCTGGAGCCGACGGTGCCGGGGGCCGCCCCGCTCCAGGTGTTCGGCTGCTTCCACGTCAGCCAGCGCAACGTGTTCACCGGGAAGCTCACCCCGGCGATGCTCCGCGAGGTCCTGACCGCCGCGGCAGGTGAGGCGGGGCTCCGCCCCCGGACGGAGGGCGAAGCCCGGGACGCTCAGGGGCGCCAGGCGTAGCGGACGTCCGGTTCGCGCTCCTCGTTCGCCGCGCCGTCCGTCCGCTCGACGGCGACGAAGCCGTGCCGCTCGTAGAACCGGGCGGCCCGCTCGTTCACCTGGAACGTCCACAGCCGCAGGCCCTCGGGCCGCAGTTCCTTGGCGAGCGCCACGAAGCGGTCGCCGATCCCCCTGCCCCGCCACTCGGGAGCCAGGTACAGCTGGGCCAGCTCGGCGTCCGCGCCGGCGCCCTCCAGGACCATCACCCCGGCGGTCTCCCCGTCGACGACCGCCACGTACGTCTCCAGCGACGGCACCACCACGTGCGCGAACCACCCGCGCACCTCGTCGTCGGTGTGCGCCCGCCGCACCGTCGGCAGCGCGGCGTCGTAGGACCGGAGGTACACCTCGGCCGCCGGACCCGCGTCGGCCTCCTCGGCACGCCGGAGCACCACCTCGGGCGCCACGGCGGTCGCGGTGATCTCCACCAGCTGCCCGGGGTAGCCCAGGCAGGCCACGCCGATCAGCGTGGAGGAGTGCGGGCCGGCGGCCAGCCCCGAGGCGGTGACCACCTCCCAGACCCGGGCGAGGACGGACGGCTCGTCGCTCACCACGTGGACCTCGGTCCGCACCACGTCCGCCAGGGTGCTGCCCACCGCCGCCAACTGCCGCCGCAGGTTGGCGATCACCTGCCGGGCCTGGGCCCGCGGGTCGCCCTCCCCGACGAGCTCGCCGTCCGCGTCCAGCGGCACCGTTCCGGCGAGCAGGGCGAGCCGGGCGCCGGCCTCCACGACCGAGACGTGCGAGTAGGCGGGAGGGGCGAACAGGCCCCGGGCGGTCACGACGCGCTCGATCATGCGGTCTCCGGTGGTCTCGGTCGGGCGGACCCCGTCGCGGAGCCCGCCCGATCATGCGGGGAACGGCGCCGCGCCCGCATCCGGATTTCGGCCGCCTCCGCGTGCCGATCAAGGTGTCACGCGTCCGCAACACCGCTGTTCGCGCCTGTTCGCGGAGCCTCGGTACGGTGGACGCGTCCCGCTCGGCCGACGACGCCCGAAGACGCCCACCGCACCGACGGGAGTCTCCGTGACCGCTCGCACCCGCACCCCTCTGCCGCCGTGGCTGGCGCACGCGCTGAGCGCGCGGAGCGAACCGGTGCCGTGGGGCGCCGTGGTCCGGGGCGCCTGCGCGGCCGGCCCGTTGCTGGCGACGGCGCTGCTCGCCGGGTGGCCCTCCGCGGGCGTGACGGCGGCGCTGGGCGCCATGTTCGCCGGCATCAACGACCGCCCCGGCGGCCGCCGCGCCGCGGTCCACCGGCTGGGCACGCCCGCGGTGTGCGGTGCGGCGGGGCTGGCGTTCGGCACGGTGGCGGGGGACGCCTTCGCCGCTCTCGCGCTCACCCTGGTCCTCGCGGTGGCCGCACTCGTGGCCGGGGCGGTCAGCGCGGTCGGGCCGGTGGCCTCCGCGGCCGGCACCCAGTTCCTCGTGATGTGCGCGGTCGGGGCAGGCGCGCCGCTGCCCGCCCTGGCCTGGCAGCGGGCCGTGTGCTTCCTGCTCGGCGCGCTCTGGCTGATCGCGCTCCGGCAGGCGGCGGCCCGCCCGGCCGGACTGCGCGCCGTCACCCGCGAGCGGCGGGCCGCCGCCGTCGAACGCGCCGCCGTCGCGCAGGCGTACCGCGCGGTGGCCGCGCTGCTGGAGGCCGCCGGGACCCCGCACGCCACCGCCCGGCGCGCCGCGCTGACGGCCGCCCTCGACCAGGCGCAGGACGCCCTCGCCGGCCCCTGGTGGCGCGGCCACGCGAGCACCGCCGCCGAGAGGCGGCTGCACGCCCGGTTCGCCGCCGTGCTGCCGCTCGCCGAGGCCGCCACCGCACTCGCCTGGGCCGGTGAGACGGTGCCCCACCGCGCGGTGGAGTCGCTGCGCAGGCTGGCCGCCGCCGTCGGCGAGGCGGACCGCCCGGGCCCGCTGCCCGCCCCGGAACGCGCCAGTGCGGCGCTGCGCCGACTCGACGAGGCGCTGCTGCAGGCCGCGCTCACCTTCGACCGGGGCGACGACACCGGCCGCCCGCACACCCTGCGGCGCGGTCCCGGCGCCGCCGTGCGCACCGCGCTGGGCCCGGGCGGCCGGGAGTACGGGCTGCGGGTCGCCCTCTGCTTCGGCGCGGGCGCCGCCGTCGCCCAGGCCCTGCACCACACCCACTGGTACTGGCTGCCCGCCACCGCCGTGTTCCTGGTCAAGCCCGACCTGGGGCCGCTGGTCTCCCGGGTGCTGTGCCGGGCGGCCGGCACCGTGCTGGGCGCCGCGCTGTTCGCCGGGGCGGTGGCACTGCTGCCCCGTCCGGCCGGAGAGGTGGCCCTGGTGGTGGCCGCCGGCTCCCTCATCCCCCTCGCCACCCGCCACTTCGCGGCGCAGACCGCGGTGGTGACCGTCCTGGTGCTCGCCCTGATGGTCGCCGGAGGGGAACCGCAGGCCGCCGCGGCGCGCATCGGGGAGACGCTGCTGGCCTGCGGCATCGTGCTGCTGGTGGGACACCTTCCGGTGCCCGGCCGGGCCGGCGGCCGGGTCGGCGCGCAGCTCGCGGACGCCGCGCGGGCGGCGGACGCCTACCTCGCCCACGTCCTCGGCGAGAGCGACGCGCCCCGCACCGGCGACCACCGGGCCCAGGGCCGGACGCTGCGCCGGGAGGCCTACCGCACGCTGGCACGGGCCCGCGCCGCCGCGGCGCTGGCGGCCGCCGAACTCCCGCTGCCCGCCCACATCCGCGGCGCCGCCGGAGCCGGCCGCACCGCGGTGCTGCTGGAGGAACTGGTGGACACGGTCACCGCCTGCGCGGTCCAGCTCGACGACACCGGGCGCCTCACCGCACGCCACACCCGCCGGCTGGCCCAGCTGCTCGAGGAGCTCGCGGCAGCGCCCCGCCCCCGTCCCCGCACGGCCCTGCTCCGGGCGCCCTGAGCAGGACGCGGAAAAAACTCCGAACGGAGCGATGAGTTCTCCGGTGACGCCCGGTCAGCACTGCTGTCGACGCATCCACCGGCTCCGAGGAGGGGACGTGAGTCTTCCGCAGATCGTCACGCGGGAGGAGTGGCGTGCCGCGCGCGAGGCGCTGCGTGCCCAGGAGGAGGAACTGGACAGGGCCCGGCGCGCCCTGAACGACCGGCGGCGGCAGCTGCCGATGGTGGAGGTCGGCGACGAGTACGTCTTCGGCGGCGGGGACGGCAGGGCCACCCTCCGCGACCTCTTCGAGGGCCGTCAGCAGCTGATCGTGCACCACTTCGTGTTCCCGCCGGAGGGGGAGGACGACGGGGCCGACCGCCCCGGGAGCACCGCCCTCCTCGACCAGATCGGCCCGCTGACCCACCTGTGGACGCGGCACACCACCTTCGCCGTGGTGTCGCGCGCGCCGTTCCGGCGGATCCTGCCGTTCAAGGCACGGATGGGCTGGGCGGTGCCCTGGTACTCGTCCGCGGGCAGCCCCTTCGACGCGGACTTCGACGCCACCGTGGTGCGCGGGGGACGGCCGGTCGACCGGCCGGGGCTCAGCTGCTTCCTGCGGGACCGGGACCGCGTCCTCCACACCTACTCGGCCTTCGAGGACGGCCTGGCAGGCATCGGGTCGCTGACCGGCCTCCTCGACCTGACCGCCCTGGGGCGGCAGGAGGAGCGGGAGGAGACGCCGGGGCGCGCCCCGGCGGTCCCGGCCGTCGGGGCGGTCAGGCGGTGACCGGCGTCGACCAGGCCGGCGCCGCGCCCGTCACCTGGCACAGCGCCAGGTACAGCGGGATGGGCGGGGTGTACGGCACGGTCCCGTCGGGGGCGTGGAGCAGCTCGGGCAGGGTGCGGGGCACCTCCGGCAGCACCGCCCCGGGCACGTACCGGACCGGCTCCGGCCAGGTCATGGCGTAGTCGGAGTCGGCGGGCACGATCCACCACCACTGTGTGCCGTCGGCGTACACACAGCCCACCCGGGGCAGGTGGGGCAGGGCGCGGGCCGCCAGGTCCGCCGGGACCACGACGGCGTCGCAGCCCAGCGGAAGGCTCATGCGTTCCGGCACGGCCAGACGCCGGGCCGCCGCCGGACCGCCCGTTCGGCGAGTCATGCGTACCAGTGTGTCCATGGTCATGCTCCGGCCTCCGGCGAATCCCGCGCTCACACCCATTCGGCCCCCGTCCCCGTCCCGTCCGACCCGGGCCGGACAGCGGCCCGGCTCTCCTTCTCGCACTCGCCGTCGGCGTCGTCCTCCGGTTCGGGCGGCGCGCCCCAGCCCAGGTCCAGATGGGCCACCTCCGCCCACACCAGCATGCCCGCGTCGTGCCGCTGGGCGCCCCAGGCGCGGCACAGCGCGTCCACCAGCAGCAGGCCCCGCCCGTGTTCCCGCTCCGGGTCCGAGGGCCGCACCTGGATCTCCTCGGCGGCGCACCCCTCGTCGCGCACCGTGATCCGCAGCGCGCCGGTGACCGGCCGTACCTCACAGACCACGCCCTGCCCCCCGGTGTGCACCACAGCGTTGGTCACCAGCTCGGAGATCACCAGCAACGCCGTGTCGTAGGCGTCCCCCGCGATCCGCCAGCCGGCCAGCCCGACGCGGGCCAGGCGGCGAGCCCGGGCCGGCGTGGAGGGATGCGCGGGGAGCTGGAACCGGAACCTCCGCTCGGCGGTGGGTCCGGCCGCCGGAGACGGCTTCCCCTCGGCGGAGGCGGCACTTAAGGGTGCGGGCGGAATCACGCATGCCACTATCGCGGCGTCAAGAACACTTGGCAAGAGCCACTCTGAAAGTTGCAGAGTGCCTGGAGACTCTCTGAGTCGGCCATGGCACACTGCTTCCCGATGCCGCGGGAGGACCTCCCCACCGTCCCCAACAGCGGTTTCACCAGAACGTGTCGGACAGACGTGCGAGACAAACGGGGGTATCGCGTGGCAGCCGGTCCGGTGACCCCGCCGCCAGGAGGCCAGGAATGAGCGAGCCGAGATCCGCGCCCACCGTCGGACAGGTGGTGCTCGGCCGTCGCCTGCTCGATCTGCGGGAGAGCGCCGGGATGAAGCGCGAGGAGGCCGCCCGCCTCCTGCACGTCGCCCCGGCGACGGTCCGGCGCATGGAGACCGCCGAGGTCGCGCTGAAGATCCCGTACGTCCACCTGCTGCTCAAGGCGTACGGGGTGGACGACGAGGAGGCGCAGGCCTTCGTCCGGCTCGCCGAGGACGCCAACAAGCCCGGCTGGTGGCAGCGTTACCACGACATCCTGCCCGGCTGGTTCTCCCTCTACGTCAGCCTCGAGGGCGCGGCCTCGCTGATCCGCGGCTACGAACCGCACTTCGTGCCGGGCCTGCTGCAGACCGAGGACTACGCGCGGGGCGTGATCCGGGCCGGGGCCACCGGCCGGGAGGACCTGGAGCAGACCGAGCGGCTGGTGGCGCTGCGGATGCGCCGCCAGCGGCTGCTCACCCGTCCCGAAGCCCCCCGGTTCTGGGTGGTGATGGACGAGACGGCGCTGCGCCGCCCGGTCGGCGGGCCCGAGGTGATGCGCGCCCAGATCGACCGGCTGCTGGAGGCCGCCGATCTCCCCCATGTGACGTTGCAGGTCGCCGAGTTCTCGGCCGGCCCGCACGCCGGGACGTACGGCCCGTTCGTGCTGTTCCGGTTCGCCGTGCCGGAACTGCCGGACATGGTCTACAGCGAGTACCTGACCGGGGCCGTCTACCTGGACGCACGTGCCGAGGTGTCGGCCCATCTACAGGTCATGGACCGCATGGCGGCGGCAGCCGCCACCGCACAACGCACCAAGGAGATCCTCCGCGATCTCCGCGAGGAGTTTGAATGACACCCATCTACAACGGGATGCCGGCCGGCCTGCTGGGGAGCGAGGGCTGGCGCAAGCCCTGGAGCGGCCCCAACGGGGGCAACTGTCTGGAGGCGATGAAGCTCGCCGACGGCCGGGTCGCGCTGCGGCAGTCGACCGACCCGGAGGGCCCCGCGCTGATATACACCAGCGCCGAGATGACCGCCTTCATCGAGGGCGCCAAGGCGGGTGAGGCCGACTTCCTCCTCTCCTGACGACCGGTGCGCCGTCAAGACGCCGCTGCCGGGCGGCGATCGACGGGCCGGTGTTTGTGCCTGCACTCAACTTGCTTATATTTGCGTTTACTTGATTCTGCTGTTGCTCAACGTTGCCGCACCGAACAGGAGTCGACGATGTCCGGACAGGGGACCGGCGGCGACGCCGCGGGGATCGACACCACCCGGCCGCATCCCGCGCGGATGTACGACTGGTTCCTCGGCGGCAAGGACAACTACCCCGTGGACGAGGCCATGGGCCGCCGGCTGCTGGCCGTCGAGCCCAACGTCCCGGTGATGGCCAAGGTCAACCGGGCCTTCATGCAGCGCTCCGCCCGCTGGCTGGCCCAGCAGGGCGTCCGCCAGTTCCTCGACGTCGGCACCGGCATCCCCACCGAGCCCAACCTGCACCAGATCGTGCAGGGCGTCGCCCCCGAGTGCCGGGTCGTCTACTGCGACAACGACCCGATCGTGCTCGCCCACGCCGAGGCCCTGCTGTGGGGCACCCCCGAGGGCGCCATCGACTACGTGCAGGCCGACGCCCTGCGGACCGACCTCATCCTGGAGCGGGCCGGCAAGATCCTGGACCTCGACCGGCCGGTCGCCGTCTCGCTGATCGCCCTGCTGCACTTCGTCAAGGACGAGGACGGCGCCTACGAACTGGTGGAGAGGCTGGTCGCGGCCCTGGCACCGGGCAGTTACCTGGTGATCTCGCACGCCACCGCCGACGCCGACCCGGAAGCGGCCGCCCAGGCGGACGCGATGTACCGCAGCAGCGCCATGAAGCTGGCGCTGCGCAGCCGCGAGGAGTTCACCCGCTTCTTCGACGGCCTGGAGCTCGTCGAGCCGGGCGTGGTGACCCCCGAGGTCTGGCACCCCGAGCTCGGCGAGCCGGTCCCCGGGCAGGAGGACATCGTCGTCCCCGGCTACGCCGCCGTCGCCCGCAAGGTCTGACCGCACCGGGGAACCCGCTAGGCCTGACCGCACCGGGAACGGGGGGCGCGCGGCCCCCCGTTACGGTGGGGGAGTGCGACTCGAAGCGATCACCTGGGAACGCCTCGCCGACCGTCTCGCGGACCGCCTCCTCGACCTGCGGCCCGCCGACGGCTCGCCCTGGCCCCGGGTGGCGTTCGACGGAGCGCCGGCCGCCCGCCCCGGCGAACTCGCCGCCCGCGTCGCCGAGGCGCTGCGCCCGCGCGGCCGCGCCGCCGTGGTGGTCGGCGCCGAAGGGTTCCTGCGGCCCGCCTCGCTGCGCTACGAGTACGGCCACAGGGACGTGGACTCCTACTACGACGGCTGGTTCGACACCGGCGCCCTCTGGCGCGAGGTCCTCGGGCCCCTGTACCCCGGCGGCGAGGGGCGCGTGCTGCCCGACCTGTGGGACCCCGTCACCGACCGGGCCACCCGCAGTCCCGCCGTCGCCCTGCCGCCCGGCTCGCCGCTCCTGCTGCACGGCCCGTTCCTGCTCAAGGAGGGGTTCCCCTTCGATCTCACCGTCCACCTGGCCCTCTCCGCCGGCGCGCTGCGCCGCCGGACCGGCGAGGAGGAGCATTGGACCCTCCCGGCGTACGAGCGCTACGACCGCGAGACGGGGCCCGCGCAGGCGGCCGACGTCCTGGTGCGGGCCGACGACCCGCGCCACCCGGCGTGGAACGGCTGACCGAACCGGGCGAACTGGGATGATTCCGGCATGACGACACTCGACGGTTTCCAGACCGACGACCGGACGGACCGGACCCCCGAACCGCACGACAGCCGCCTGCGGGAGGTGGCCGCCGCCCGCCAGGAGGCGCTCGCCGCCCTCTTCGACCCCGTGACCTGCCGCCACCTGGAGGAGCTGGGCGTGGGTCCCGGCTGGCGCTGCTGGGAGGTCGGCGCCGGAGGGGCGACCGTGGCGGCCTGGCTGGCCAAGAGGGCCGGTCCGACCGGGAAGGTCGTCCTCACCGACACCGACGCCTCCCGGGCCGAGGCCGCCGCCCGGCCGGTGGAGAGCCGCGTGCACCGCCTGGGCCGTGACGAGCCGCCCGGCGAGGGCTTCGACCTGGTGCACGCGCGGCTGACGCTGGCCGGGACGCCGGACCCGGACCGCGCGCTGCGGACGATGATCCGGGCCCTGCGGCCGGGCGGACGGCTGCTGGTGGAGGAGGCCGACCTGGAGCTGCAGCCGCTGCTGTGCCCCGAGGAGTCCGGCGCCGAGCAGCAGCTGGGCAACCGGCTGCGCCTCGGGCTGCGGCACCAGCTCGCCCGGCACGGGGTGGACCTCGCCCACGGCCGCCGCCTGCCCCGACTGCTGCGCGAGGCGGGGCTGCTGCGGGTGGAGGCCGACGTGTACGTCCCGCTCGCCTCCGAGGCGTGCGGGCGGCTGGAGACGGCCACCGTCGCGCAGCACCGGGCGACGCTCACCGCGGCGGGCGTCGCCACGGACGAGGAGATCGACCGCCACCTCGCGCACGTCGCCGCCGGCGGCATGGACCTCGCCGCCACCCCCCTCGTCTCCGTCCGGGGCCGCCGCCCCTGACGCCGGCCCGCGCGGCCCGCGCGGCCCGGCGGCGCGGGCGGCCCGGCCGGTCGCGGGCGGCGGGTCCGGCGGGCGGTGTGCGGGCAGGGGGCCCGGCGGTGTGCGGGCGGGTCAGAAGAGCGGTTCGGGGAGCACCCCCTCCAGGGCGAGGAGGCGGCGCTTGGTCTCCAGGCCGCCGGAGAACCCGCCGACCCCGCCGTCGCTCTCCACGACCCGGTGGCACGGCACCACGACCGGCAGCGGGTTGGAACCCATCGCCGCCCCCACCGCCTGCGCCCCGCCGGGCCGCCCGACCCGGCGGGCCAGCTCCCCGTACCCGACCACCGACCCGAACGGCACCGACGCCGCCAGCTCCCGCAGCACCCGGCCGTTGAACCCCGCCTCGCCGGGCAGCAGCGACCAGTCCAGCGGGAGTGAGAACTCCCGCCGAGCGCCGGACAGGTACTCCTCGAGCTGGCGTATCGCCTCCGCGAGCGGCGGCGCGCCGGGATCCCGCGCGGGCCGCACGCCCAGGCGGGCGGCGGCCCTGGCGAGGAACCGCTCGCACACCTCGGGCCGGGCGTGGAACACCACGCCGGCCAGCCCCCGCGGCGTGACGAGGAGGAGCACCGGCCCCAGCGGCCCCTCCACGACCTCGTAGGCGGCCCACCGGCCGTCGTCGGCCCCGCCCTGCTCCGAGCTGTTCATGCGCCCACCGTACGACCCGCCGCCGACAACGGGCGCCCGGCCGCCGGACCCGTCAGAACACCGACAGCGCCCGCCGCACCACGTCGGGCCGGTTGGTGATCAGGCAGTCGACCCCGTAGGTCGCCGCGATCAGCGTGTCCACCGGCCGGTCCACGGTCCACGCGCAGACCTCCACCGGCCGTCCGTGCGGCCCGCGCAGCCGCTGCACCGCGGCCACGTAGCCCACCGTGAGCTTCAGGTGCTGCGGGTTGATCTGGTCGGCGAACCGCGCGTACTCCCGCAGCCGGTCCACCGACGGCGCGCCCAGCACGGCCGTGCGCACGGCCGGCCGGAGCCGGTGCACCGTGCGCATGGTCGGCGCGTCGAAGCTCTGGATCACCAGCCGCTTCAGGTGGGCGCGGTCCAGCCACCCGGAGCGGCGCAGCTCGGCCAGCACCTGCCGGGCGATGCCCGGGTAGAGCGTCGGGTTCTTGAGCTCCAGCAGCAGGCTCTGCCGGTTGCGGTCCACCCGGGCCAGGTACTGGCGCAGCGTCGGCACGCGCGCTCCCTTGAACCGGCGCCCGAACCAGCTGCCCGCGTCCAGCCGGGCGATCTCCGCCGACGTGAAGTCGCGCACCCGCCACGGGGCGCGGCCGGGGAAGACCCGCTCCACGTTCGTCGTGCGGGCCAGCCCGACGTCGTGGAGCACCACCAGGACGCCGTCCTTGGTGCGCTGGACGTCGTTCTCCACCCAGGTGAAACCCAGTCGGCGCGCCCGGTCCACGGCGAGCAGCGTATTCTCGGGCGCCATGGCGGACGCGCCCCGATGGGCGATGACCGCGGGGTGTCCGCTCTCGTGGTCGGCGCGGGCGCCGGAGATCGGGAGCAGAAGGGCGACCAGGCCCAGAAGCGCCGAGGCGGTCGCGGCGACTGCGCGCGCGTGCATGCGTTCTCCTCGCGTCGACTGTCACGGACGGTTCCAGAGTGACAGCAGTCAGTGCGCGAGGCCGGGATGCCGGATCGGGCGTGGAGCGGCCCCTGATGCCCAATTCGGCCCGTGGGCACCCTCACAAGTGGGTCGACGATGTGATTCTTTGACGCAGAATCGTTGGTCCCATCAGGTGAGAGTCATACTCTCCCCACCGGTACCCGGCCGCTTGGGCGGGTACCGGACAGGACGGACGCGACGCATCCACACGGACGACACGGGGCGGAAGGGAAACCGCGCATGCACGGCACGGTCGACGGTTTCAGTCACGGGCTCATCACGCCGGTGGCGGCCTTCGTGATGGCCTGCCTCGGTGGAGCCCTCGGGCTGCGCTGCACCACCCGGGCGCTGCTGGTGGGCCGCCGCAGGGCGGCCTGGCTGGCCCTCGGGTCCGCAGCCATAGGCTCGGGCATCTGGACGATGCACTTCATCGCGATGACCGGGTTCGCGATCGACGGGACGGTGGTCAACTACGACCTGCCGACCACCTTCGCCAGCCTCGCGGTGGCCATCGTCATGGTCGGCATCGGCACCTTCCTGGTGGGCTACTGGAACGCCACCGGTACGGCGCTGTTCACCGGCGGCACCCTCACCGGCCTGGGCATCGCCTCCATGCACTACCTCGGCATGGCCGGAATGCGCTTCGGCGGCGAACTGCGCTACGACACCGCCACCGTCGCCCTCTCCGCCCTCATCGGGGTGGTCGCCGCCACCACCGCCCTGTGGGCGGCGAGCCAGGTGCGCGGCCTGCTGTGGAGCGTGGGGGCCAGCCTGGTGATGGGGCTCGCGGTCACCGGCATGCACTACACCGGGATGGCCGCTGCCAGCGTCCACCTGCACGACAGCCCCACGGGCACGGTCGCCGGCACCTCGGCCGAGGTGCTGCTCGGCCCCGTGCTGGCGGGCCCGCTGGCCTTCCTGCTGCTGGCCGGGATCGTGGTGATGTTCGACCCGCAGATGGTGATGAGCCGCCCCGCCCCCCAGCGCGCCGGCGAGGACCTGTACGGCCCGGTCCCCGGCTCGGTGCCCGCCTCCCGCCCGTCCGGCCCGGCCTCCCGCCCCGGCCCCCGGCCGGAGCCGCGCGGCGCCCGCCGCGGGTCCCTGGCCGGCAGCCGCGAGGAGGACCGCAGCGCCGCCTGGTACGGCTGACGCAAGCCGTCCGTCCGGGCCCCGGCACGGGCCGTCCGAGGGTGCGCGATCCGGCCACCCGAGGGTGCCGCACCGGCCCCGCGCGACCGCGGCCCGGGGACGTTGTCGGCGGCGGGTCGTAACGTGGAGGCATGCGGCCCGTTTCCCACATCGAACGCACGGTGGCGCCCTTCGAGGTCGTCAGCCCCTACCAGCCGAGCGGTGACCAGCCCACCGCGATCGCCGATCTGTCCCGGCGCATCAAGGCCGGCGAGAAGGACGTCGTCCTGCTCGGCGCGACCGGCACCGGCAAGTCCGCCACCACCGCCTGGATGATCGAGCAGCTCCAGCGGCCGACGCTGGTGATGGCGCCCAACAAGACCCTCGCCGCCCAGCTGGCGAACGAGTTCCGCGAGCTGCTGCCGAACAACGCCGTCGAGTACTTCGTCTCGTACTACGACTACTACCAGCCCGAGGCGTACGTTCCGCAGTCGGACACCTACATCGAGAAGGACTCCTCGATCAACGAGGAGGTCGAGCGCCTGCGCCACTCCGCGACCAACTCCCTGCTCACCCGCCGGGACGTCGTCGTGGTCGCCTCCGTCTCCTGCATCTACGGCCTGGGCACGCCCCAGGAGTACGTGGACCGGATGGTGTCCCTCAAGGTCGGCGAGGAGATCGACCGGGACGATCTGCTGCGCCGGTTCGTGGACATCCAGTACACCCGCAACGACGTGGCGTTCACCCGCGGCACCTTCCGGGTGCGCGGCGACACGATCGAGATCTTCCCGGTGTACGAGGAGCTCGCCGTCCGCATCGAGATGTTCGGCGACGAGATCGAGTCGCTGACCACCCTCCACCCGCTCACCGGCGAGATCATCAGCGACGAGCGTCAGCTCTACGTCTTCCCCGCCTCGCACTACGTGGCCGGCCCCGAGCGGCTGGAGCGTTCGGTGCGCGACATCGAGGCGGAGCTGGAGCAGCGCCTCGCCGAGCTGGAGAAGCAGGGCAAGCTGCTGGAGGCCCAGCGGCTGCGCATGCGCACCACCTACGACCTCGAGATGCTCCGCCAGATCGGCACCTGCTCCGGCGTGGAGAACTACTCGATGCACTTCGACGGCCGCAGCCCCGGCACGCCGCCGAACACCCTGCTGGACTACTTCCCGGAGGACTTCCTCCTGGTCATCGACGAGTCCCACGTGACGGTCCCGCAGATCGGCGCCATGTTCGAGGGCGACGCCTCCCGTAAGCGGACCCTGGTGGACCACGGCTTCCGGCTGCCGTCCGCGATGGACAACCGGCCGCTGAAGTGGGAGGAGTTCCAGGAGCGGATCGGGCAGGCGGTCTACCTGTCGGCGACCCCCGGCGCCTACGAGCTCTCCCGCTCGGACGGCCAGGTCGAGCAGATCATCCGCCCGACCGGCCTGGTCGACCCGGAGGTCGTGGTCAAGCCCACCGAGGGCCAGATCGACGACCTGGTGCACGAGATCCGCGAGCGCGTCGAGCGCGACGAGCGGGTCCTGGTCACCACCCTCACCAAGAAGATGGCCGAGGACCTCACCGACTACTTCCTGGAGCTGGGCATCCAGGTCCGCTACCTGCACAGCGACGTGGACACCCTGCGCCGCATCGAGCTGCTGCGCGAGCTGCGCGCGGGCGAGTACGACGTCCTCGTCGGCATCAACCTGCTCCGTGAGGGCCTCGACCTGCCCGAGGTGTCCCTGGTGGCCATCCTGGACGCCGACAAGGAGGGCTTCCTGCGCTCCGGCACCTCGCTGATCCAGACCATCGGCCGCGCGGCGCGCAACGTCTCCGGCCAGGTGCACATGTACGCCGACCGGATCACCCCGGCCATGGCCAAGGCGATCGACGAGACCAACCGGCGCCGCGAGAAGCAGGTCGCCTACAACAAGGCGAACGGCGTCGACCCGCAGCCGCTGCGCAAGAAGATCAACGACATCGTGTCGCAGATCGCCCGCGAGGAGGTCGACACCGAGCAGCTGCTCGGCTCCGGCTACCGGCAGGGCGGCGGCAAGGCCGCCGGCACGGCCCCCGTCCCCGCCGCCTCGTCCAAGGCGGCCCGCAAGGGCAGGGGCGCCAAGGCCGACGGCGCGGTGACGGACCGCCCGGCCGCCGAACTCGCGCAGCAGATCGAGGAGATGACCCAGCGGATGCGCGCCGCCGCCGCCGACCTCCAGTTCGAGGTCGCCGCCCGGCTGCGGGACGAGGTCTCGGAGATGAAGAGGGAGCTGCGGCAGATGAAGGAGGCGGGGGTGGCCTGAGCGGTCCGCCGCGGCCCCGGGGCCGGCCCGCCCCGGGGCCGCCCGGGCCGGCGCCGCGGCGCTGTCCCGCAGCACAGTGCCGCCGCGCTGTGTTGCAGGACCGACACAAATCCCGTGAGGGACGGGCGCGGCGGTGGCGCGCACCCATAGGGTCGGAGGGCTCGCGGGGGGCCGCGGGCGAGGGGATTCACGGGGACTTCATGTCCGAGAGGGGACCGCGCGTGACCGTCAACATGACCAAGGGCCAGGCGATCAGTCTGCAGAAGGACGACGGCGGTAGTCTCACCGCGGTCCGCATGGGACTGGGCTGGCAGTCCGCCCCGCGCCGCGGTCTGTTCGGCCGCCGCGTCCGGGAGATCGACCTGGACGCCTCCGCGCTGCTGTTCGCCGGAGGACAGCTGGTGGACGTGGTCTTCTTCCGTCACCTCGTCAGCGACGACGGCTCGGTGCGGCACACCGGCGACAACCTGGTCGGCGGCGCCGGCACCGGAGGGGACGACGAGGCGATCCTGGTCGACCTCCAGCGGGTCCCGGTGCACGTGGACAAGATCGTGTTCACGGTGAACTCCTTCACCGGGCAGACCTTCGAGGAGGTCGCCAACGCCTTCTGCCGTCTCGTCGACGAGACCAACGGCCGCGAGCTGGCCCGCTACACGCTGGCCGGCGGCGGGGCGTACACCGCGCAGATCATGGCGAAGGTCCACCGCAGCGGACCGGGCTGGACGATGACGGCCATCGGCGCGCCGTCCAACGGCCGCACGTTCCAGGACCTGCTGCCGGACATCTCCCGGCAGCTCTGACGCAGGAGGCGGGCCCGCCGCACAACCGGCGGCGGGCGTACGGAGGGGAAAGACGGCGATGACGGCCGAGCTGGTGCGGGGCCAGAACCATCCGCTCACCGAAGCCCGACCGGAGGTCCGGGTCTCGGCCGGCCGCCCGGTGACGGTCGGGGCGGTCCTCACGGACGAGCAGGGCCGCCTCGCGGGCGTCGAGGGCGTGCTGCTGCCGGGAGGGCCCACCGGGCCGCCCGGCGTCGCGCTCCCCGAGCGGGCCGCCGGGGGCGAGCACCGGGTGACTCTCGAACCGGCCGCGCTGCCGGAGACCGTGCACCGGGTGGGGATCGTCCTGGTCCTGCCGTCCGGGGAGCGCTTCGGGGGCGGGCCGGCGCCCTTCACCGCCGTCGTCGCGGGCGGCTCCGCGGGGCCGCCGCTGGTCAGCTACACCATCACCGGGCTGGACAGCGAGTGCGCGGTCGTCGCGCTGGAGCTGTACCGCAGGCAGGGGGCGTGGAAGGTCCGCGCCGTCGGGCAGGGGTACGCGGCGGGGCTCGCGGCCCTGCTCGCCGACCACGGCCTGCCCTCCGCCGAGGCCCAGCGGCTCGCCGCCGTCACCCCCGTGACGCAGGACGGCGACCGGGTGCTGCCGTCGCCTCCCACCACCGGTTCCTCCGCCGCCGTGGGTTCGCCCGCCGTGGGGACGCCCGCTTCCGGTGTGCCGTCCGCTGCCGGAACACCCGCCGTGGGGACGCCCGCCTCCGCCGGTGCGACCGCGCAGGGTCTTCCCGGCGGCACGGCCGTTCCGGGTACGCCCGCCGCCGAGGGTGTCCCGGCCACGCCGGGCGGCGCGCACACCGACGGGGGAGCCGCCTCGGCGGCCGTCTCCGGGGTCACGGGCCTGCCGTCCCTCGGCGACCCCGCCGCGACCTTCAGGACGCCGCCGGCGGACACGGGAACACCGCCCGCCGGCACGGCGCCCGCCGGCTCCGGCGACCCCGGAGCCTCCGTTCCCGCCCCCGAGGGCGCGTCGCGGGTCGACTACCGCCACCCGCGACGGGGGCAGACCCCGTCGGCCCAGGCCCAGGCCCGGACGCACACCCCAGGCCAGGCGGCCCAGCCCCAGGCCGGGACCCACGGCTACGCCGAACCCGGGGCCGATCAGCACCCCGCCCCCGTGGCGGGGGACGCCGCCGGATGGTCGATGGAGGAGCGGCTCTACAACCAGGTCTGGGGCATGTTCGAGGACCTGGCCCGGGCCGTCGCCGCCTTCCGCAGCGCGGTCGAGTTCGCCGACAACCGGCGGGACCAGGAGATCGACGGCGTGCTGGGCGACTACCGCGCCCGCGCCGACGGGACGGTCGACCGCGCCTGCCGGGAGGCCAAGGCCCGCCGCGAGGAACTGGTGGGCCGCGCCCAGCAGGTCCTCGACCAGCAGCTCGCCCAGCTGACGGCCGAGTCCGCGGTGGTCGAGCCCGCCCTGCCCCCGGCGTACGCCCGCTGGGAGAGCCCGGCGTGGCAGTCCTACCAGGCTCCGGAGGAGCAGCCGTTGGCTCTGCGCCTGGGCGACGTGAGCCTCCCGGAGAGCGGCGCCCTGCGCATCCCCCTGCTGCTTCGGCTGCCGCTGGAACGCGGCCTGTGGATCGACAGCGGCGCCGCCGGCGGGGCGAGCGCGCTTCTGGTCACGCCCGAGGAGCTGCGCCGGCTCGCCCTCGACATGGCCGTCGCGCTCGCCACCCGGCTGCTGGCAGCCCACCCGCCCGGTGGGTTCACCGTCCACGTGATCGACGCCGCCGGGGCGGGAGCCCGGGCGCTGACCCCGCTGGCGCGTGCCGGCGTGCTCGCCGAGCCCCCGTCCGTCGGCCCCGCCGCCGTCTCGGGCCTGCTCACCCGTCTGGCCGGTCACGTCGACCTGGTGCAGATGGCCGTGCGGGCCGGCGCCGCCGAGTCGCTGCCGCCCGGCACCGACCTGTCCCAGCGGCTGCTGATCGTGCACGACTTCCCGCACGCCTTCGACGACCGGGCCGTCACCGCCCTGCGCTATCTGGCCGACGAGGGACCGCGGGCCGGGGTCCACCTGCTGATGGTGGCGGACCGCGAGGACGCCGCCGACTACGGCGCCCTCCTCGACCCGCTGTGGCGGTCGCTCCTGCGCCTGACCCCGGTGCCCGAGGACCACCTGGCCGACCCCTGGGTCTGCCACGCCTGGACGTACGAGCCGTCGCTGCCTCCCCGGAACGGTGCCACTCTGGAAGGGGTGCTGGCCCGGGTCGCCGCCGCCCGCCGCGAGTGACTCTCCGTGGTCGACATCGCACCAAGGAAAGGTAAAGGAGCTCTTTACCCTCCCTTGGTGATTGGTGTACCTTCGAACAGACGGAGGGGAGTACTCCCTGTCTGATGCGGCGTTCCCGTCAATACGGCCCGGGCCAGAAGCCCCGGGCCCGGGGCGTCGGCCCGCGGTTTCGACCGCGGGTGGAAGAGACCTCCGGTTTCTCTCTGTGACCGGAGGTATCGGTGGAAGTTTCCTTGACCCTGTGGGTCGCCACGGTGGCCGTCCTGGCCCTGCTGATCGGCGCCGACTTCTTCATCGGCCGCAAGCCGCACGACGTGTCGGTCAAGGAGGCCGGCATCTGGACGGCGGTGTGGATCGGCCTCGCCTGTCTCTTCGGCCTCGGCCTGCTCGTCTTCGCCGGCGGCGCGCCCGCCGGCGAGTTCTTCGCGGGCTTCGTGACCGAGAAGTCGCTGAGCGTCGACAACCTGTTCGTCTTCGTCCTGATCATGGCGAAGTTCGCGGTGCCGTCGCACCTCCAGCAGCGGGTGCTGCTGATCGGTGTGCTGATCGCCCTGGTGCTGAGGGCCGTGTTCATCGCGGCGGGCGCGGCGATCATCGCCAGCTTCTCGTGGGTCTTCTACATCTTCGGCGCGTTCCTGATCTACACCGCCTGGAAGCTCATCCAGGAGGCCAGGTCCGGGGGCAGTGAGGAGGAGTACGAGGAGAACCGCCTGCTCAAGGCGGCCGAGCGCCGCTTCGGCGTCGCCGACCGGTACCACGGCACCAAGCTGTGGATCCGGGAGAACGGCAAGCGCGTGATGACGCCGATGATGGTCGTCGTCCTCGCCATCGGCACCACCGACGTGCTGTTCGCCCTGGACTCGATCCCGGCGATCTTCGGTCTGACCCAGGACCCGTACATCGTCTTCACCGCCAACGCCTTCGCCCTGATGGGTCTGCGGCAGCTGTACTTCCTGATCGGCGGCCTGCTCGAGAAGCTGGTCCACCTGTCGTACGGCCTCTCCGTGATCCTGGGCTTCATCGGCGTGAAGCTGGTGCTGCACGCCCTGCACGAGTCCGGGGTGCACGTCCCCGAGATCTCCATCCCCGTCTCCCTCGGCGTCATCTGCACCGTCCTGGTGGTCACCACGGTCACCAGCCTGATCGCCAACCGGAAGACCCGGGAGGCCGAGGCCAGGGCCAAGGCCGCGGAGGCCGACAGGGCCGACGCCTGACCGAAGGCGGCAACGACACGGCGGCGGAGCCCACGCGGGGTACCCCCGGGGCTCCGCCGCCGTGCGACCGAAGTCATCGACTGAGAGGATCGGCGTATGAAGGCCCTGTCTGCCCGGAAGCGACCCCCCATGTCGCTCTGGGCGGTGGCGGCACCAGCTCTCGCAGTGGTCGCCCTGGCCCTCACCTGGGGCCGCAGCGTGCCGCCAGGGGTGATCGTGCTGATGACGGCGGCCCTGGCCGCCGCCGTCCTCGCCGCGGTGCACCACGCCGAGGTGATCGCCCACCGGGTGGGCGAGCCGTTCGGCTCACTGATCCTCGCGGTGGCGGTCACCGTCATCGAGGTCGGGCTGATCGTCATGCTGATGGCGGGAGGCGGCGAGCAGAGCACCACCCTGGCCCGGGACACCGTCTTCGCGGCCGTGATGATCACGCTCAACGGCATCACCGGCATCTCGCTGCTGGTGGCCTCGCTGCGACACCGCACCGCCATCTTCAACCCCGAGGGGACGGGCGCCGCCCTCGCCACCGTCGCCACGCTGGCCACGCTGAGCCTGGTGCTGCCCAACTTCACCGCGAGCGTCCCGGGACCCGAGTTCAGCGGCGCCCAGCTGGTCTTCGCCGCGGTGGCGGCCCTCGTCCTCTACGGCCTGTACGTCGCCACCCAGACGCGCCGGCACCGCGACTACTTCCTGCCGGTCACCCGGGAGGGCGGCGTCGTCTCCGAGGAGGACCACGCCGAGGTGCCGTCGAGCCGCAGGGCGCTGTTCAGCGTCGCTCTGCTGCTCGTGGCCCTGGGCGGCGTGGTCGGCCTCGCCAAGGGCGTGTCGCCCGCCATCGAGAGCGGCGTCGCGGGCGCCGGGATGCCGCACGCGGTCGTCGGTGTCGTCATCGCCCTGCTGGTGCTGCTGCCCGAGACGATCGCCGCGGTGCACGCCGCCCGCAAGGACCGCGTGCAGACCAGCCTCAACCTCGCCATCGGCTCCGCCATGGCCAGCATCGGCCTGACCATCCCGGCCGTCGCCGTGGCCTCGATCTGGCTGGACGGCCCGCTGCTGCTCGGGCTGGGCGCCACCCACATGGTGCTGCTGGCGCTGACCGTCCTGGTCGGCACCCTGACGATCGTCCCCGGGCGGGCCACCCCGCTTCAGGCGGGCCTGCACTTGGCCATCCTCGCCGCCTACCTGGAACTGTCCGTCATCCCCTGAACCGGCCGTGATAGACCCTTCGGAGCCGACCGCACGAGTCACCGCACCGGAGGTTCTCCATGGCCCGCACCCTCGCCGACGCCCCGATCATGATCCTCAACGGGCCCAACCTGAACCTGCTCGGACAGCGCCAGGTCGAGATCTACGGCGCCGGCACCCTCGCCGACGTGGAGGCGATGTGCGCGAAGGCAGCGGCCGCCCACGGCGGGAGCGTCGATCTGCGGCAGTCCAACCACGAGGGCGAGCTGATCGACTGGATCCACGAGGCCCGGCTCGGCCACTGCGGCATCGTGATCAACCCCGCCGCCTACTCGCACACCTCCGTCGCCCTGCTGGACGCGCTCAACACCTGCGACGGGCTTCCGGTGGTGGAGGTCCACATCTCCAACATCCACCGCCGTGAGGAGTTCCGGCACCACTCCTACGTCTCGCAGCGCGCGGACGGCGTGATCGCGGGCTGCGGGCTCCAGGGGTACGTCTTCGCCGTGGAGCGGATCGCCGCGCTGGCCGGCGAGGGCCTCGCCGCCGCCTGACCCGTCACGGCCCCGCCGGTCACCAGCCCCGGGCGCGCCACTCCTCCAGGTGCGGGCGCTCGGCGCCCAGGCTGGTGTCGTCGCCGTGGCCCGGGTAGACCCAGGTCTCGTCCGGCAGGGCGTCGAACAGCTTGGTGGCCACGTCCCGGAACAGGGTCGCGAAGGCCTCGGGGTCCTTGCGGGTGTTGCCCAGGCCGCCGGGGAAGAGGCAGTCGCCGGTGAAGACGTGCGGGTGCCCGTGCGGGTCGTCGTAGACCAGCGCGACGGAGCCGGGGGTGTGGCCGACCAGGTGGCGGGCGGTGAGCCGGACGTGACCGACGCTGACCTGGTCGCCGTCGTCGAGGAGCACGTCGGTGGGGACCGGGATGCCCTCGGCGTCCTCGCGCCCGGCGTAGGTGCGGGCGCCGGTGGCGGCCACCACCTCGGCGAGCGCCTGCCAGTGGTCGGGATGCCGGTGGGTGGTGACGACCGAGGTGATCGAGTCGTCGCCGATGCTGCCGAGCAGGGTGTGCGCGTCGTTCGCCGCGTCGATGAGCAGCTGCTCGTCCGTGGCGCGGCAGCGCAGCACGTACGCGTTGTTGCCCATCGGGCCGACCGCGATCTTGGTGATCATCAGGTCCCGCAGCTCGTGCACCTCGGCCGGGCCGCCGACCTTCACCGCTCCCGTGTACGTCATGTCTCGCAGCCTATAGCGGGACCGGGGAACACGATCGGGTGACGCGTGACGGGAACGCCCTGGATTCGAATGTGCGTGCTATAAGCTCGGTGGCCCACACCGGGAACGCCGGAAGCGTCCGATTTGTTGAAGAGGGCGGAAACCGGTGAAGCCACCGGTGTTGTCAGTGGGCCCCCCTACGCTGAAGAAGGACGGGGGTGTGCCCCTGTCACCTCCCCCCAAGAAAGGTGCGGAACCGGCGTGGCCGACCGTCTCATCGTCCGTGGCGCGCGCGAGCACAACCTGAAGAACGTCTCGCTCGACCTGCCGCGCGACTCGCTCATCGTCTTCTCGGGTCTGTCGGGTTCGGGCAAGTCGTCCCTCGCGTTCGACACGATCTTCGCCGAGGGCCAGCGGCGCTACGTGGAGTCGCTGTCCTCGTACGCCCGGCAGTTCCTCGGCCAGATGGACAAGCCGGACGTGGACTTCATCGAGGGTCTCTCCCCGGCGGTGTCCATCGACCAGAAGTCGACCTCGCGCAACCCGCGCTCGACGGTCGGCACCATCACGGAGGTCTACGACTACCTCCGGCTGCTCTTCGCGCGGATCGGCAAGCCGCACTGCCCGGAGTGCTCCCGCCCCATCTCCCGCCAGTCGCCCCAGGCCATCGTGGACAAGGTCCTGGAGCTGCCCGAGGGCAGCCGGTTCCAGGTGCTCTCCCCGCTGGTGCGCGAGCGCAAGGGCGAGTTCGTCGACCTCTTCGCGGACCTGCAGACCAAGGGATACAGCCGGGCCCGGGTGGACGGCGAGACGATCCAGCTCTCCGAGCCGCCGAAGCTGAAGAAGCAGGAGAAGCACACCATCGAGGTGGTCGTGGACCGCCTGACGGTGAAGGGCTCCGCCAAGCGCCGCCTCACCGACTCGGTGGAGACCGCGCTCGGTCTCTCCGGCGGCATGGTCGTGCTCGACTTCGTCGACCTCGACGCCGACGACCCCGAGCGCGAGCGGATGTTCTCGGAGCACCTGTACTGCCCTTACGACGACCTCTCCTTCGAGGAGCTGGAGCCGCGCTCCTTCTCCTTCAACTCGCCCTTCGGCGCCTGCCCCGACTGCTCCGGCATCGGCACGCGCATGGAGGTCGACCCCGAGCTGATCGTCCCGGACCCGGAGAAGACGCTCGAGGAGGGCGCCATCCACCCGTGGTCCGCGGGCCACGCCAAGGAGTACTTCGGCCGCCTGGTCGACGCGCTCGCCGACGCCTTGGGCTTCCGCACCGACATCCCCTTCGCCGGGCTGCCGGCCCGCGCCAAGAAGGCGCTGCTGCACGGCCACAAGACGCAGATCGACGTCCGCTACCGCAACCGGTACGGCCGCGAGCGCCGGTACACCACGCCGTTCGAGGGCGCCGTCCCGTTCGTCAAGCGCCGCCACGAGGACGCCGAGACGGACAACAGCCGTGAGCGCTTCGAGGGCTACATGCGCGAGGTGCCCTGCTCGACCTGTGAGGGCGCCCGGCTCAAGCCGATCGTCCTGGCGGTCACGGTGCACGGGAAGTCGATCGCGGACATCTCCTCCCTGTCGATCAGCGAGTGCGCCGACTTCCTGGCACAGCTCAAGCTGACCGCCCGCGAGAAGAAGATCGCCGAGCGGGTCCTCAAGGAGGTCAACGAGCGGCTGCGCTTCCTGGTCGACGTCGGCCTGGACTACCTCTCGCTCAACCGCGCCGCCGGCACGCTCTCCGGAGGCGAGGCGCAGCGCATCCGCCTGGCCACCCAGATCGGCTCCGGCCTGGTCGGCGTGCTCTACGTGCTCGACGAGCCGTCCATCGGCCTCCACCAGCGGGACAACCACCGGCTGATCGAGACCCTGGTGCGGCTGCGCGACATGGGCAACACGCTGATCGTCGTCGAGCACGACGAGGACACCATGAAGGCGGCCGACTGGATCGTCGACGTCGGCCCCGGCGCCGGCGAGCACGGCGGCTCCGTGGTGCACAGCGGCTCGCTGGAGGAGCTGCTGGCCAACGCCAAGTCGGAGACGGGCCTGTACCTGTCGGGCAAGAAGGCGATCCCGGTGCCGGACGTGCGGCGCCCGCTCGACCCCTCGCGGCAGCTGACCGTGCGCGGGGCGCGCGAGAACAACCTGAAGGACGTCGACGTCTCGTTCCCGCTGGGCGTCCTCACCGCCGTCACCGGCGTCTCCGGCTCCGGCAAGTCGACGCTGGTCAACGACATCCTCTACACCCACCTGGCGCGCGAGCTCAACGGCGCCCGCCGGGTGCCGGGCCGCCACACCCGGGTCGAGGGCGACGACCTGCTCGACAAGGTCGTGCACGTCGACCAGTCGCCGATCGGCCGCACCCCGCGGTCCAACCCGGCCACCTACACCGGCGTCTTCGACCACGTCCGCAAGCTGTTCGCCGAGACCACCGAGGCGAAGGTCCGCGGCTACCTGCCCGGCCGCTTCTCCTTCAACGTCAAGGGCGGCCGCTGCGAGAACTGCTCCGGCGACGGCACGATCAAGATCGAGATGAACTTCCTCCCGGACGTGTACGTCCCGTGCGAGGTGTGCCACGGGGCCCGGTACAACCGGGAGACCCTCGAGGTGCACTACAAGGGGAAGAACATCGCCGAGGTCCTGAACATGCCGATCGACGAGGCGCTGGACTTCTTCGAGGCCATCCCCGGCATCTCCCGCCACCTGCGCACCCTCAACGAGGTCGGGCTCGGCTACGTCCGCCTCGGCCAGTCGGCGACCACGCTCTCCGGCGGCGAGGCGCAGCGCGTCAAGCTCGCCACCGAGCTGCAGCGCCGCTCCAACGGGCGCACCGTCTACGTGCTCGACGAGCCGACCACCGGTCTGCACTTCGAGGACATCAGCAAGCTGCTGAAGGTGCTCTCCGGCCTGGTGGAGAAGGGCAACACGGTCATCGTCATCGAGCACAACCTCGACGTCATCAAGACGGCCGACTGGGTCGTCGACATGGGTCCCGAGGGCGGCGCCGGCGGCGGCATGGTGGTCGCCGAGGGCACGCCGGAGGAGGTGGCCGCGGTCCCGGCCAGCCACACCGGCAAGTTCCTGCGCGAGATCCTCGGCGACCGCGTCAGCGACGCGAGTCCGGCGGCCAAGCCGCGCAAGAAGGCCGCCGCGCGTAAGCGCTGACGGGGTGGGGTGAGCCCCGGATTCACTGCTCCAGCAGTGTCTCGACGGCGGTGCGCGCCATGATGTCCGCCAGCAGCGGGGCGGGATAGGGGCAGCGGTGTTCCCCGTTGCTGAAGGACAGGTG